>NZ_JBVIQR010000018.1:0-155932 GCF_055576875.1 Streptomyces sp. NPDC033229
GCCGCCGCGATCTGGCACAACCACAAGACCGGCCAGCCCGTCATACGCTCCTTGATCGCTTATGACCACTGATCACATCGGAATGACTCGTCTAGAAGGCACAGACCGAAAGGCCGCCGTGACCAGCACAGGCAATCCCTCCCCGGGCCGCCGGCACCGGGTCCGCGAGGACGCGCTGGAGGAGATCCTGCGCACCGCCCGCCGCCTGCTCGTCGAACAGGGCCCGGCCGCCGTCACCCTGCGGGCCATCGCCCGCGAGATGGGCATGAGCGCCCCCGGCCTGTACCGCTACCACCCCAGCCACCGCGACCTGATCCAGGCCCTGACGTCCCACCTGTACGAGGAGCTCGCCACCGCTCTGGCCACCGCACGCGACCAGGAACCCGCCTCCGAACCAGGGGAAAGACTGCGGGCGGTGAGCCGGAAACTCCGCCACTGGGCGCTGAGCCACCCCCGCGAGTTCGGCCTGCTGTTCACCAAGCCGCTCACGGACGCCGACACCACCCCCGGAACCGCCGCCCACGACCCCAGCTGGCGTTTCGGCGGCATCATCCTGGAGCTCATGGTCCAGCTGTGGCACCGCGGCGGCATCCAGCCACCCACCACACTCGACAGGGCCTGGATCACGCAGCTCGAAGAAGTGCGGGAGCACCTGGCCGGCGAGCCGGTCCCGCTGGAGGTGATCTACGTCTTCGTCGCCTGCTGGACCAGGCTCTACGGAACCGTCGCCATCGAGGCATTCGGCCACCTCGACTTCGCCCTCACCGACCCGGAACCCCTCTTCGAGCACACCATCACCGACATCCTGACCACCCTCGGCGCCCCCACGGACTGAACGCACGCCGGAGTACACGGCGAGACGACGTCGTGGCGGCGCTACTGGCGCAGGCTCGGCACGAAGGGCAGGGACGCGTGATCCCGATGCCGCCGCACCGTACGAAGGGGGCCGGGCCCGTAGGGTGAGCGGCAGCTCCGGGGTGCCCGGTGCGCAGGCGACGGATCCTTCCGAGGCGCATGAGCCTCTCGCAGGTTCGAATCCTGTCATCGGCTCGTGAGAGCCGATGTGGCCGAGCGGTCCAAGGCACGAGCACACCGTCACCGACCTTGATCTCGGGCACCCCGGCAGCGTGCCGCCCCTGTCAGTGGCGTCTGCTAAGACTGAGGCTGTGAGCAGCGAGAACGGGCGACCCGGGGAGCCCGCGGGGGAACAGGCGGAGCAGCTCGCGTTCATTCGCGAGACCGTGCGCAAGGCCAAGGTGCCGCGGGCCAAGCCGCGCACCTGGCGGGGGGCCGAGCTGGCCAAGGAGCTGCCCGTCGCGCGCGTGCTGGTCGACAAGGGCCCGGTCCACCTCGACCGCCTGTGGGACTACGCGGTGCCGCTCGAGCTGGACGCCGACGCTCAGCCGGGCACGCGGGTGCGGGTGCGGTTCGGCGCCGGTGCCCGGAATGTGCGCGGCGGTCGCCGGGAGGGCGGCGGGCTGCTCGACGGCTACATCGTCGCCCGGGTGGCCGAGTCCGACTATCAGGGCCCGCTGGCCGCCATCGCCCAGGTGCTGTCCCCGGAGCCGGTGCTCGGCCCCGCCCTGTTCCAGCTCTGCCGGTCCGTCGCGGACCGGTACGCGGGCTCCCTCGCCGATGTCCTGCAGTTGGCCGTGCCGCCCCGGCACGCCCGTATCGAGTCCGAGGCGTCGCCCGAGCCGGTGCCGCCGCCCGCGCCCCCGGAGCCCGGCAGCTGGGCCCGCTATCCGACGGGGCCCGCCTTCCTCGACGCCGTCGCGCGGGGCGACGCCCCCCGGGCGGTATGGACCGCCCTGCCCGGCCCGCACTGGCCCGAGGAGCTGGCGCGGGCCGCCGCCGCCGCGCTCGCCTCGCGTCGCGGCGCGCTGATCGTCGTGCCGGACGGCCGGGCCGCGGCCCGGGTCGATGCCGCGCTCACCGAACAGCTCGGCGCCGGCCGCCATGTGCTGCTGACCGCCGACATCGGGCCCGAGGAGCGCTACCGCCGCTGGCTCGCGGTCAGTCGTGGTTCCGTACGGGCCGTGGTGGGCACCCGGGCCGCGATGTTCGCCCCCGTCCGCGACCTCGGCCTCGCGGCCATCTGGGACGACGGCGACTCCAGCCACAGCGAGCAGCATGCCCCGCAGCCGCACGCGCGCGAGGTGCTCCAGCTGCGGGCCGCGCACGAGAAGGCCGCGTTCCTGCTCGGCGGGTTCGGCTGCACGGTCGAGGCGGCGCAGCTCGTGGACACCGGCTGGGCGCTGCCGCTGACGGCCCCGCGTGAGCGAGTGCGGGCCACCGCCCCCCTGATCCGTACGGTCGGGGACGCCGACCAGGCGCGGGACGAGGCGGCCCGCGCCGCCCGGCTGCCCACGCTCGCCTGGCAGGCCGCCCGGGAGGGCCTCAAGCACGGACCCGTCCTCGTCCAGGTGCCGCGCCGGGGCTACGTGCCCCGGCTGGCCTGTGAGCGGTGCCGGGAGCCCGCCCGGTGCGCGCACTGCGCGGGCCCGCTGGAGGCGCGCGGGGACGACGGTGCGCTGCACTGCACATGGTGTGGGGTGGAGGCCCGGGACTGGCACTGCGGGGAGTGCGGCGGCTTCCGGCTGCGCGCACAGATTGTGGGGGCCCGGCGCACTGCCGAGGAGCTGGGCCGCGCGTTTCCCGCCGTGCCCGTACGGACCTCCGGGCGCGACCATGTGCTGGACACGGTCCCGGACCGGCCCGCCATCGTCGTCTCCACGCCCGGCGCCGAGCCCGTCGCCGAGGGCGGTTACGCGGCGGCCCTGTTGCTGGACGGCTGGGCCCTCCTCGGCCGCCCCGACCTGCGGGCGGGCGAGGAGGCGCTGCGCCGCTGGCTCGGCGCGGCGGCGCTGGTCCGGGGCCAGGACGCGGGTGGCACCGTGGTCGTCGTCGCCGAGCCGACGCTGCGGCCCGTGCAGGCGCTGGTCCGCTGGGACCCGGCCGGACACGCGGTGCGTGAGCTGGCCGACCGCGCCGAGCTGGGCTTTCCGCCCGTGTCCCGGATGGCGGCGGTCGCCGGGCCCCCGGACGCCGTGGCCGAGCTGATCGCCGCGGCGCGGCTGCCGGACGGCACCGAGGTGCTCGGGCCGGTGCCACTGCCGGTGCCGGCGCCCGGCCGGCCGCGCCGCGCGGGTGACCCGCCGCCGGGGGAGAGCTGGGAGCGGGCCCTGCTGCGGGTGCGCCCCGGGCAGGGGGCCGCGCTGGCCGCCGCCCTCAAGACGGCGCAGGCCGCGCGGCTGGCGCGCCGTGACGGGGAGCCGGTCCGCCTGCGCATCGATCCGCCGGATATCGGCTAGCCGGGGCCGCGGCCCCGGCGTCGGCAACGCTCTCCCGGAACGGCCACGTGCCGCCCTCGGGCGCGGTGCCGCGCCGGTGGCAGCCGTCGCGTCGGGCCGTCAGCCGTTGCGCGGGCCCGGGAAGGCCGGGGGGCGGGGCTCGTCGCGGTGCGGCACGGGCGGCTGGCCCGGCATGGAGCGGGCGGCGGGGACGATCGGCACGGACTGCGGCTCGGCGGTGCGTACCGCCTCGGTGCCCTCGGCGGGGACCTGGCCGTTGCTGCGGCGGGCGCCGTAGCGGCGGTGCACGGCCTGCTTGGTGACGCCGAGCGCCGAACCGACCGCGTCCCACGAGAAGCCCAGCGAACGGTCGAAGTCCACCGCCGCCGTCACCAGCGTCTCGACGCTGTCGCGCAGCTCCTGTGCCAGCCGGACGGTCGGGGCGGGGGCGCGCCCGTAGACGACGAAGCCCGCGGAGGGGCCCGTGCGGCGGGGGCGGTAGACATTGCCCAGCTGGGCGGTGAGGGTACGCAGCGCGTCCACCTGTCGGCGGACCCGCTCGATGTCCCGCACCAGAAGATGCAGGCTGGCCCGTGCCTGGGCGTCGTGGGTTGCGTGGTCGGCCATGAACAAGCCTCTCGGACCGGCGGTGAAAAGGACGGAGAAAGCGGAACAAACGGAAAAGGTGCGAGCGGACCGAGAACGGGAGCGGGCCGCGGCAGCGGCCCGTTTTCGGTCAATCTCTCTTGACCACAACGCGCCACAGGCCGCCGGGTCACGGTATGGGGGCGCACGTCAGATGAAATGGGGCGCGCGGCGACCCCTTACGCCCCTCGATTCCGGGCCTTCCGGCACGGCGGACGGGGGAGCGGGCCGCGGCAGCACCCCGGCCCGGTCCCGTCGAGGCCCGGCCCTCGCCCAGCCGTGGTCCGCCCGTGATCACCGCACTAGACTGGGGCGCCGTTCCGCTCGGCGCTTGAGAGGTAGTTCGCCACCCATGAGGCTCGTCTTCGCCGGTACCCCCGAGGTCGCCGTACCCGCCCTCGACGCCCTGCTCGCCTCGGACCGGCACGAGGTCGTCGCCGTGATCACCCGGCCCGACGCCCCCGCCGGGCGCGGCCGCCGGCTCGTCGCGAGCCCCGTCGCCCAGCGCGCGGAGGAGGCGGGGATCGAGGTGCTCAAGCCCGCCAAGCCGCGCGAGCCGGACTTCCTCGCCCGGCTCCGCGAGATCGCCCCCGACTGCTGCCCGGTCGTCGCCTACGGCGCGCTGCTGCCGAAGGCCGCCCTGGAGATCCCCGCCCACGGCTGGGTCAACCTGCACTTCTCGCTGTTGCCCGCGTGGCGCGGCGCGGCCCCCGTGCAGCACGCGATCCTCGCGGGCGACGAGGTCACCGGAGCCTCCACCTTCCTGATCGAGGAGGGGCTCGACTCCGGGCCCGTCTTCGGCGTGCTGACCGAGCAGGTCCGGCCGACCGACACCAGCGGTGACCTGCTCACCCGGCTCGCGTTCGCCGGGTCCGGGCTGCTGCTGGCGACCATGGACGGCATCGAGGACGGCACCCTCAAGGCCGTACCGCAGCCCGCCGAGGGCATCTCCCTCGCCCCGAAGATCAATGTCGAGGACGCCCAGCTGGACTGGTCCGCGCCGGCCCTGCGCGTCGACCGCGTGGTGCGCGGCTGCGCCCCCGCCCCCGGTGCCTGGACGCTCTTCCGCGGCGAGCGGCTGAAGGTCATGTCGGTGGCCCCGGCCCCCGACCGCACCGATCTGACGCCCGGCGAGATCGCCGCCGCGAAGAACTCCCTGCATGTCGGCACCGGTTCGCACGCCGTGGAGCTCCTGTGGGTCCAGCCGCAGGGGAAGAAGCCGATGAAGGCCGCCGACTGGGCCCGCGGCGTCCGTATCGCCGCAGGCGAGCGGCTCGGCGTCGGGTAATCGCAGCGCGTACGCTGGACCCCTTCACCACCCCAGCTCCGGAGCACCTTTCGTGAACGATCGCGCGCCGCGTCGCCAGCCCAGCCGCCCTGCGAAGCCCTACCGCCGTCCCCAGAAGGACCCGGTGCGGATCCTGGCCTTCGAGGCCCTGCGGGCCGTGGACGAGCGGGACGCGTACGCGAACCTCGTGCTGCCGCCCCTGCTGCGCAAGGCCCGCGAGGGCGGCGGCTTCGACGCGCGGGACGCGGCCCTCGCCACGGAGCTCGTCTACGGCACGCTCCGCCGCCAGGGCACGTACGACGCGATCATCGCGTCCTGCGTCGACCGGCCGCTGCGCGAGGTCGACCCGCCGGTGCTGGACGTGCTGAGCCTCGGCGCGCACCAGCTGCTCGGTACGCGCATCCCCGCCCACGCCGCGGTGTCGGCCAGCGTCGAGCTGGCGCGGGTCGTCCTCGGCGACGGGCGGGCCAAATTCGTCAACGCGGTGCTCCGGAAGATCACCGCTCATGACCTCGACGGTTGGCTGGAACGAGTCGCTCCGCCGTACGAGGACGACCCCGAGGCGCACCTCGCCGTCGTCCACTCGCACCCGCGCTGGATCGTCTCCGCCCTCTGGGACGCCCTCGGTGGCGGCCGGGCCGGCATCGAGGACCTGCTGGAGGCCGACAACGAACGGCCCGAGGTCACCCTCGTCGCCCGCCCCGGGCGCTCGACGGTCGAGGAGCTGCTGGCCGCGGTGGGCGAGGACTCAGGCCTGCCCGGCCGCTGGTCGCCGTACGCCGTGCGGCTCGCCGAGGGCGGCGAGCCCGGTGCGCTGCAGGCCGTCGCCGAGGGCCGCGCGGGCGTCCAGGACGAGGGCAGCCAGCTGGTCGCCCTCGCCCTCGCGGGTGCCCCGGTGGAGGGCCCCGACGCCCGCTGGCTGGACGGCTGCGCGGGCCCCGGCGGCAAGGCCGCGATGCTCGGCGCGCTCGCCGCCCAGCGCGGCGCGAGCCTGCTGGCCTCAGAGAAGCAGCCGCACCGCGCCCGGCTCGTCGAGCGGGCCCTGGCCGGCAACCCCGGCCCGTACCAGGTCATCGCCGCGGACGGCACCCGCCCGCCGTGGCGCCCGGAGTCCTTCGACCGGGTCCTCGTCGACGTGCCCTGCACCGGCCTCGGCGCGCTGCGCCGCCGCCCCGAGGCCCGCTGGCGCCGCCGCCCCGAGGACCTGGACGGCTTCGCGCCCCTGCAGCGGGGGCTGCTGCGCGAGGCGCTGGCCGCCGTGCGGGTCGGCGGCGTCGTCGGCTACGCGACGTGCTCCCCGCACCCCGCCGAGACCCGCGCGGTGGTCGAGGACGTGCTCAAGGGCCGGGGCGGCCCGGCGGCGAGCGCCGAGTGGATCGACGCCCGTCCGCTGATGCCGGGTGTGCCCGCACTGGGCGACGGCCCCGACGTCCAGTTGTGGCCGCACATGCACGGCACGGACGCGATGTACCTGGCCCTGCTGCGCCGGACGGCCTGACGGCCGGTGGCGAGTGCACCTCCGCTGCGCGGCGGTGTCCTCAATCTCCCCCAGCTGCCGCTGGGAGGTGCCCCCAGCGGGCTGCTTGGCCGAGCTCGGCCACATCAAGCCCGTCCGGCGATTGAGGACGCGCCCGCAGGGCGCCCTCCGCCGCAGGCGGAATCTTCCCCTCCACCCGGCCGGCGGAGCCGATTGCTGACTCCGGCGTCAAGACCGCGGCGTGGGCATGGCAGGCTTGGGGCATGGCCGTGCAGATCAACCCCAGCATCCTGTCCGCGGACTTCGCCCGCCTCGCCGACGAGGCGGAGGCCGTGAAGGGCGCCGACTGGCTCCATGTCGACGTGATGGACAATCACTTCGTGCCCAATCTGACGCTCGGCGTGCCGGTCGTCGAGTCGCTGAGCCGGGCCACCGAGACGCCGCTGGACTGCCATCTGATGATCGCGGACCCGGACCGCTGGGCGCCGCAGTACGTCGAGGCCGGGGCGGGGTCCGTGACCTTCCACGCCGAGGCCGCCGCCGCGCCGGTGCGCCTCGCGCGGGAGATCCGGGCCAAGGGGGCCCAGGCCTCCATGGCGCTCAAGCCGGCGACGCCGATCGAGCCGTACGAGGATCTGCTGCCCGAGCTGGACATGCTGCTGATCATGACGGTTGAGCCCGGCTTCGGCGGGCAGGCGTTCCTCGACATCATGCTTCCGAAGATCCGCCGGACCCGTGAGCTGATTTCGCGGCACGGTCTGGAGCTGTGGCTTCAGGTCGACGGCGGGGTCTCGGCCGACACCATCGAGCGGTGCGCGGAGGCCGGCGCGGACGTCTTCGTCGCCGGATCCGCCGTGTACGGCAAGGACGACCCGGCCGCGGCCGTGCGGGCGCTGCGCGCGCAGGCGGAGGACGCCACCGCCGCGGCGGCCTGGTCCTGTCGGCACTGAGCCTTCGGTCCGCTCGCCCGAAATGCTGAGGGCGAAGGTCAAGGCCTGATCAAGGACCGCCGTTTCTGACAGGATGACGGTGATAAGTCCACAGCTTCAACGCAGTAGTGAGGAGACCGCGGTGTCGACGGGCCGTTCAGCCACGCCGATGGGGCCCGCCGAGCTGGTGCAGGCGGCGGCCATGGCCCGCCGCTTCTACCTCGAGGGCAAGTCGAAGATCCAGATCGCCGAGGAGTTCGGCGTGAGCCGCTTCAAGGTGGCCCGGGTGCTGGAGACGGCTCTCGAGCGCGATCTCGTGCGGATCGAGATCCGGGTGCCGGCCGAGCTGGACGCGGAGCGTTCCGACGCCCTGCGCGCCCGCTACGGCCTGCGGCACGCGGTCGTCGTCGAGTCACCGGCCGATGCGAGCGATGACGCGCCCGATCCGGAGAACCTCGGCGAGGTGGCCGCTGACCTGCTCGGCGAGCTGGTGAACGAGGGCGATGTGCTCGGCCTCGCCTGGGGCCGCTCGACCATCCACATGGCCGCGGCCCTGCACCGGCTGCCGCCGTGCACGGTCGTCCAGCTCACCGGCGTCTACGACGCGGGCACCGCCGAGCGCGGCTCGGTGGAGGCCGTGCGCCGGGCGGCGCAGGTGTCCGGCGGCGAGGCGCACCCGATCTACGCCCCGATGCTGCTGCCCGACTCGGCCACCGCCGCGGCGCTGCGCGGCCAGACAGGCATCGCCCGCGCCTTCGACTACTTCGACAAGGTCACCGTCGCGGCCGTCTCCATCGGTTCCTGGGCGCCGGGCATCTCGACCGTCTACGACATGCTCGGCGAGGAGGAGCGCGCGCAGTACGCCTCGCTCGGGGCGGCCGCCGAGATGTCCGCGCACCTCTTCGACGCCGAGGGCCGCCGCATCGGCCGTGACCTGGGGGAGCGCTGCATCACCGTCGAGGCCGACCGGCTGCGCCGCATACCGGAGGTCGTCGCGATCGCCGGCGGGCTCCGCAAGGCGGCGGCGATCGGCGCGGTGCTGCGCTCCGGGCTGGTCACCAGCCTGGTGACGGACACCGCCGCGGCGGACTATCTGCTGCTGGAGACCGGCCCGGGCCCCCGCCCGGCCCTGGACCGCGCGGACCCGGACGGCGCGTAGCGCCTGTCCGGCGGATCTTCCCGGGCTCCCGGCGCCCGGACGCGCTTCCCCGGCTACCGCCGGGAGGGGTGGCCCCGGCGCCGCTCGCTGATCCACGAAAATCCGCCGGGCAGGCCCCGGAGTTTGGAGAATCGGACCACGCCGTCCCGGGGAGCCTGGACGTTCGTCCCGGGCATCGCATTCAGGTCGACATGGGACAATGAAGTACGTGCTCTTTCCTCGGCATGAGCTTGTCGAGGGTCACCTCCGAACGACTTGGATGTTCAGCACGTGCGTTTCCTCAATGACCAGAAGCCGCCGTACGACCTGACGTACGACGATGTGTTCATGGTGCCGAGCCGCTCCGCGGTCGGTTCCCGGCAGGGCGTCGACCTGTCGGCGCCGGACGGGACCGGCACCACCATCCCGCTCGTGGTCGCCAACATGACCGCGATCGCAGGCCGGCGGATGGCCGAGACGGTCGCCCGCCGCGGTGGCCTCGTCGTCATCCCCCAGGACATTCCGATCGAGGTCGTCACCGACGTCATCTCCTGGGTCAAGAGCCGGCACCTGGTGCTCGACACCCCCATCGTCCTCGCCCCCACCCAGACCGTCGCCGACGCGCTGTCGCTGCTGCACAAGCGGGCGCACGGCGCGGGCGTCGTCGTCGACGGCGAGCAGCGTCCGGTCGGTGTCGTCACCGAGTCGGACCTGACCGGTGTGGACCGCTTCACCCAGCTGTCCGAGGTCATGTCGACGGAGCTGCTGCTCCTCGACGCCGACATCGACCCGCGCGAGGCGTTCAACCAGCTCGACGCGGCCCACCGCAAGCTGGCTCCCGCGGTGGACAAGGACGGCCGCCTCGCCGGCATCCTGACCCGCAAGGGCGCCCTGCGCGCGACGCTCTACACCCCCGCCACCGCCGCGGACGGCAAGCTGCGCATCGCCGCGGCCGTCGGCATCAACGGCGACGTGGCCGGCAAGGCCAAGCAGCTGCTGGAGGCCGGTGCGGACACGATCGTCGTGGACACCGCGCACGGTCACCAGGAATCGATGATCAGCGCGATCAAGGCCGTCCGCGCGCTGGACCCCCAGGTCCCGATCGTGGCGGGCAACATCGTCGCCGCCGAGGGTGTGCGCGACCTCATCGAGGCCGGCGCGGACATCATCAAGGTCGGTGTGGGCCCCGGCGCCATGTGCACCACCCGCATGATGACCGGTGTCGGCCGCCCGCAGTTCTCCGCCGTCCTGGAGTGCGCCGCCGAGGCCAAGAAGTTCGGCAAGCACGTCTGGGCCGACGGTGGCGTCCGTCACCCGCGTGACGTCGCCATGGCGCTCGCCGCCGGCGCGTCCAACGTGATGGTGGGCTCCTGGTTCGCCGGTACGTACGAGTCCCCGGGCGACCTCCAGCAGACCGCCGAGGGGCGGCTGTACAAGGAGAGCTTCGGCATGGCCTCGGCCCGTGCCGTGCGCAACCGCACCAGCGAGGAGTCGGCCTACGACCGGGCGCGCAAGGGCCTGTTCGAGGAGGGCATCTCCACCTCCCGCATGTTCCTCGACCCGGCCCGCCCGGGCGTCGAGGACCTGATCGACTCGATCATCGCGGGCGTCCGTTCCTCCTGCACCTACGCGGGCGCGGGTTCCCTGGAGGAGTTCGCCGAGCGCGCCGTCGTCGGCGTGCAGAGCGCCGCGGGCTACGCGGAGGGCAAGCCGCTGCACGCCAGCTGGCAGTAACGATCAGCGAACATTTACGCGGACGGCCGAGCGGCCGACCGCTGAGCGTTCCCGACGGGGCGTGGCCTTCCGGCCACGCCCCGTTGTCCTTTCCCGCTGCGCCCCCGCGTCCGGCGTGCGGCTTTTATGCCGCGCGAATGTCCGCCCATGCCCGTGAATATCTTCCGAACTCCTGTCGAACATCCCGGAAGGGGAGGTTCCCTCAGGTTCCTCCCGCGTGGCCGCCGGGCGGCGACATGTACCGATTCATGATGAGGTGTGCAACGATCACCCATTCCGGGCCCCCGCGCGCAACGTTCGTACGCGCATACGCAAGGATGGTGCATTACGAGCGCAGGCACCCACCTCGTAGGGTCTGCGCTGTACGTGGAGTGGCGGGTACCGCTTGCTCGGCGGTCCCCCTCGTTTTCCGGACATCGGCTTCGCCGTGCCCGCACCCCCCGAGTGGCCCGTCGTCGGACCTGCCCTCGACCGGCAGCGATGAACGGAGCCACCCAGTGTTGGACCAGGGCACAGCGCCACCCGCCACCGGCGACGACCAGTCGTCCCCGCGGCCCACCGCGGGTCTCGGCGCCCGTCTGATGCGGCGCAAGCCCGTCGAGCGGCTCGTGGCCGAGGGCGGTCAGGGTGAGGGCGGCTCGCTGCGGCGTTCGCTGGGCATGTGGCAGCTCACCATGATCAGCATCGGGGCCACGCTCGGCACCGGCATCTTCGTGGTCCTCGGCGAGGCGGTGCCCAAGGCCGGCCCCGCCGTGATCATCTCGTTCGTCCTCGCCGGTCTCACGGCGCTCTTCTCGGCCCTGTCCTACGCGGAGCTGGCCGGCACCATCCCCGTCTCCGGCTCCTCGTACTCCTACGCCTACGCCACCCTCGGCGAGATCGTCGCCTGGGTCTGCGGCTGGTGCCTGATCCTGGAGTACGGCGTCTCGGTCGCGGCGGTCGCGGTCGGCTGGGGCGAGTACCTCAACGAGCTGCTGGACGGCACGATCGGCGTGACGATCCCCGCCGCGCTGTCCAACCCGCCCGGCGACGGCGGCATCTTCAACCTGCCCGCACTGCTCGTCGTCCTGCTGTGCATGGCGTTCCTGCTGGGCGGAGCCAAGGAGAGCGCCCGCGCCAACACCATCATGGTCGGTGTGAAGATCGCGGCCCTGCTGCTCTTCTGCGCCGTCGCCTTCATGGGCATCCGCGCCGGCAACTACAAGCCGTTCATGCCGCTCGGCCTCGGTGGCGTCTCCGCCGCCGGCGCCAGCCTGTTCTTCTCCTACATCGGCTTCGACGCCGCCTCCACGGCGGGCGAGGAGGCCAAGGACCCGAAGAAGGACCTGCCCAAGGCGATCATGCTGTCGCTGCTCATCGTGACCGCGATCTACGTCCTGGTCGCCGCGATCGCCGTCGGCGCCATGCCGTGGGGCGACTTCCAGGACTCCGAGGCCGCGCTCGCGGGGATCATGAAGGACGTCACCGGCCAGAGCTTCTGGGCCGTGCTCCTCGCCGCCGGTGCCGTCATCGCCATCGCGAGCGTCGTGCTGACCGTGCTCTACGGCCAGACCCGCATCCTCTTCGCGATGTCCCGCGACGGGCTGGTGCCCAAGACCTTCTCCAAGGTCCACGAGAAGACCGGTGTGCCGCGCGCGAACACCATCATCGTCTCGCTGTTCTGCGGCCTCCTCGCCGCCGCGGTGCCGCTGGGCAAGCTGGCCGATGCCACCAGCATCGGCACGCTCTTCGCCTTCGGGCTCGTGAACATCGCCGTCATCGTGCTGTTCTTCACCCGCCCGGACATGCCGCGCAGCTTCAAGGTGCCGCTGTTCGGTGTCAGCGTTCCGTTCGGCTCGCACCGGATCCCGCTCGCCCCGGTCTTCCCGGCCATCGGCTTCGGCTTCTGCGTGTACATGATGCTGAACCTGCCGGGCATCACCTGGCAGTGGTTCGGCGGCTGGATGGTCGTCGGACTCGTGATCTACTTCCTGTACGGGAAGAACCGCTCGCGGCTCGCCCTGGAAGAGACGCAGGTAACCCTAGAGAAGTGATCCACCCGCAGTGCGACTGAACGATCTCGACGAACGCATCGTCCACGCCCTCGCCGAGGACGCCCGGCGCTCCTACGCCGACATCGGCACCGAGGTAGGCCTGTCCGCGCCCGCCGTCAAGCGGCGCGTGGACCGGCTGCGCGCCGAGGGCGCCATCACCGGGTTCACCGTCCGGGTGGACCCGGCGGCGCTCGGCTGGGAAACCGAGGGCTTCATCGAGATCTACTGCCGCCGGAACACCTCGCCCGAGGCGATCCACCGCGGTCTGTCGCGCTATCCGGAGGTGGCGTCCGCCTCGACCGTCACCGGTGAGGCGGACGCCATCGTCCAGGTCTTCGCCTCCGACATGCGCCACTTCGAGCGGGTGCTGGAGCGCATCGCGGGCGAGCCGTTCGTCGAACGCACCAAGTCCGTGCTGGTGCTCTCCCCGCTGCTGCGCCGCTTCACCTCCGGCGCGCCCTCCTGAGCGGGCCCGCCGTGGGACACGCCTTCGCGCACGGCACGCGGCCGGTACCCGGGCCATGAGCAACGAGCCCGGTGAGGGCGGGCCGCGGGGGACTTGTCGGGGATCGACCTCAATCTGCTCGTCGCCCTCGACGCGCTGCTCGCCGAGGAGTCCGTCACCGCGGCCGCCGGCCGGCTCGGCCTGTCCGGCCCCGCCATGAGCCGCACCCTGGGCCGGATCCGTCGGACCCTCGGCGATCCCGTGCTCGTCCGCGCCGGGCGGCACATGGTCCCCACCCCGCGCGCCCTCGCCCTGCGCGACCCGGTCCGCCGGCTCCTCGACGCCGCCCGCTCGCTGTTCGCGGCCGAGGAGACCCCCGACCCGTCCGGGCTGGAGCGCACCTTCACCCTCAGTGCCCACGACAGCAACGTGCTGGCCTTCGGCGCCGCCCTGCTCGAGGGAGCCTCCCGCGAGGCGCCGGGCGTCACCCTGTGCTTCCTCGCCGAGGGCCCCACGGGCGTGGCACCCCTGCGCGACGGGGTCATCGACCTGGAGATCGGGGTCATCGACCGCGACGAACCGGAGGTCCGCGTCGAGCCGCTGCTCGAAGACCGCATGGTCGGCGTCGCCCGCCCCGGCCATCCGCTGCTGGAAGGGACCGTGACACCGCGCCGCTTCGCCGCCGCGAGCCATCTGCTGGACTCCCGGCGCGGCAGGCGCTCCGGCCCGATCGACGTCGCCCTCGCCGCCCATGGGCTGCGCCGTCGCGTCCTCGGCACCGTGCCCACCTTCGGCGCGGCGCTGCACGTCCTCACGGGCACCGACGCCGTCGGCATCGTCTCCGAGCGGCTCGGCGGACCGGCCGCGGCCGCCCTGGGCCTCAAGACCTTCGAGATCCCGCTGGACCTGCCGCCGCTGGAGATCTCCATGGCCTGGCACCCGCGCCACGAGGCGGACGGCGGTCACCGATGGCTGCGCGGCCTGGTGCGGGACGCCGTGACCGGCTTCGGCCGGCGGACCTTCGGCTGCTGACCGCTGTGCCGCCTTTCGCCCTGGCCGGCGGATGTTCGGCTGCGGGCCGTCTTTGCCGCCTGCGGCGGCGGGCGTCCTGCGGGCGCGTCCGGGGTCGCCGGACAGGCTGAAATCAGCCCGTCCGGCGATTGAGGACACCGCCGGGCCTCACCCCCCGGGACCGCAGGCTACCGGTGAGTCACCTCGGCGTGTTGTCGATCATCCTTCAGTCGGCCCGCGCAACGAATCGGCGCGAAGGGCGGCCAACGCGCAACGAATCGTCCGTCGGTGCGCAACGGTCGCGCCTTGTCCGGTCGAGAGAGCGACCCGTACCGTCAGAACGTCTTGATGAATGTCTGACGAACACCTGTTTGCACGGCTGTTTGTCAGCCGCATCCGCCCCATCGGCTGAAGAGGACGCATGACGCCGCTGCGTATCGCGCTGTACCAAGGCCCCAGCGGCGTTCCCACCTCCACCGCCGACAGCCTCGCCGCCCTGGCCGGCGCCGCCCGCCGCGCCGCGGCCGCCGGCGCCCGGCTGTTGCTCACCAACGAGCTGTACCTCACCGGCTACGCCCTCGGCGACGCGGTCCGCGACCTCGCCGAGCCCGCCGACGGCCCCGGCGCCCGGGCGGTCGCGCGCATCGCCACCGAGCACGGCCTGGCCATCGGCTACGGCTACCCCGAGCGCGACGGCGCCGACCCGGCGGTGATCTTCAATTCCCTCCAGCTCATCGGGCCGGACGGCGAGCGCCTCGCCCACTACCGCAAGACCCACCTCTTCGGTGACTTCGAGACCACCTTCTTCCGGCCCGGCGACGAGCCCGTCGTCCAGGCCGACTTCGCCGGACTCCGGCTCGGCCTGCTGATCTGCTACGACGTCGAGTTCCCCGAGCCCGTACGGGCCCACGCGCTGGCCGGCACCGAGCTGCTGCTCACCCCGACCGCGCTGATGCGTCCGTACGAGATCGTCCCCCAGACGATCGTCCCGGCCCGCGCCTGGGAGAGCCAGCTCTACATCGCCTACGCCAACCGCTGCGGCACCGAGGGCGACTTCTCCTTCGCCGGTCTCAGCTGCCTCGCCGCCCCCGACGGGACGGTACGGGCACGGGCAGGGGCCGACGAGGACCTGATCGTGGCCGACGTCGACCCCGCACTGCTCAAGGCCTCCCGCGCGGAGAACACCTACCTGAGCGACCGCCGCCCCGAGCTGTACGGACGGCTCACCTGACCTGATCCGGCCCGGATCCGTCACCCCAGCACCCCCCAGCTCTTCCCCAGCCCTTTCGCACCCCCTGCCAGTAGGAGTCCCGCCGATGACGTCCACGGTGCCCACCGCCGTCCACGACGAGCAGCACGAGGCCCAGGCCTCGCCGCCGATCACCATGTTCGGCCCGGACTTCCCGTACGCCTACGACGACTACCTCGCCCACCCGGCGGGCCTCGGCCAGATACCGGCGACCGAGCACGGCAGCGAGGTCGCCGTCATCGGCGGCGGGCTGTCCGGCATCATCGCCGCGTACGAGCTGATGAAGATGGGCCTCAAGCCCGTCGTCTACGAGGCGGACCAGATCGGCGGGCGGCTGCGGACGGTCGGTTTCGAGGGCTGTGACGCCGAGGGCGACAGCGGGCCGCTGACCGCGGAGATGGGCGCCATGCGCTTCCCGCCGTCCTCCACCGCCTTCCAGCACTACATCGACCTCGTCGGGCTGGAGACCAAGCCGTTCCCCAACCCGCTCGCGCCGGACACCCCCTCCACGGTCGTCGACCTCAAGGGCGAGTCCCACTACGCCGTCACCGTCGACGACCTTCCGCAGGTCTACCGCGACGTGATGAACGCGTGGAACGCCTGTCTGGAGGAGGGCGCGGACTTCTCCGACATGAACCAGGCCATGCGCGAGCGCGATGTGCCGCGCATCCGTGAGATCTGGGCGAAGCTCGTCGAGAAGCTCGACAACCAGACCTTCTACGGCTTCCTCTGCGAGTCCGAGGCCTTCAAGTCCTTCAAACACCGCGAGATCTTCGGCCAGGTCGGCTTCGGCACCGGCGGTTGGGACACCGACTTCCCCAACTCCATCCTGGAGATCCTGCGCGTCGTCTACACCGAGGCCGACGACCACCACCGCGGCATCGTCGGCGGCTCGCAGCAGCTGCCGCTGCGCCTGTGGGAGCGCGAGCCCGAGAAGATCGTCCACTGGGCGCAGGGCACCTCGCTCTCCTCGCTGCACAACGGCGAGCCCCGTCCCGCCGTGACCCGGATGCACCGCACGGCCGGCAACCGCATCACCATCACCGACGCGACCGGTGACATCAGCACCTACCGCGCCGCCGTCTTCACCGCGCAGTCCTGGATGCTGCTGTCGAAGATCGAGTGCGACGACTCGCTCTTCCCCATCGACCACTGGACGGCGATGGAGCGCACCCACTACATGGAGTCCTCCAAGCTCTTCGTCCCCGTCGACCGGCCGTTCTGGCTGGACAAGGACGAGGAGACCGGCCGTGACGTCATGTCGATGACGCTCACCGACCGGATGACCCGCGGCACGTACCTGCTGGACGACGGCCCGGACAAGCCGGCCGTCATCTGCCTGTCGTACACGTGGTGCGACGACAGCCTCAAGTGGCTGCCGCTGTCGGCGAACGAGCGCATGGAGGTCATGCTCAAGTCGCTCGGCGAGATCTACCCCAAGGTCGACATCCGCCGTCACATCATCGGCAACCCGGTCACCGTCTCCTGGGAGAACGAGCCCTACTTCATGGGCGCGTTCAAGGCCAACCTGCCGGGCCACTACCGCTACCAGCGGCGTCTGTTCACCCACTTCATGCAGGACCGCCTTCCCGAGGACAAGCGCGGCCTGTTCCTCGCGGGTGACGACATCTCCTGGACGGCCGGCTGGGCCGAGGGCGCGGTGCAGACCGCGCTCAACGCGGTGTGGGGTGTGATGAACCTCTTCGGCGGCGCCACGGACGCCACGAACCCCGGCCCCGGTGACGTCTACGACGAGATCGCGCCGGTGGAACTGCCGGAGGACTGAGATGCGTCGAAGGGCCCTGGAACCACCCCGGTTCCAGGGCCCTCGGCCTTTCCCGTCAGCCCAGCGGGGTGAGCAGGCAGCGCCCCACCAGGCCGACGCTCGCGTCGACGCGGTCGGTGAACTCCGCCACCAGATCGGGCAGTCCGCGCACCGCCCACAGCGCGCGGAACGACGCCCACGCCGCGTCCCGCGCGGCCTCCAGGCTCCACGAGCCCACAAGATGCGTCAGCGGATCGGCGACGTCCAGCAGATCCGGCCCCGGCATCAGCTCCTCACGGATCCGCTCCTCCAGGGCGACGAGCAGTCCGCCGATCCGGTCGAAGTCGCCCTCCAGCGCGCGGGGTTCGACGCCCAGGATCCGGCAGGTATCGGCGAGGGCGAGCGCCAGGTCGTGACCGATGTGGGCGTTGATGCCCGCCAGCGCGAACTGCAGCGGGCGTACGGCCGGGTGGCCGCGCATCTGGAACAGCGGCCGCCAGCAGGCGGGCGGCCGCCGGCCCGCGGAACAGCGGTCCACCGCCGCGAGATACCGCCCGGCGAAGCGGACGTCCAGCTCCGCCGCCGCCACCGCGTTTCCGAACGCCCCCGCGCTCACGCGCCGGCCGATCTCCTCGGTGACCGACAGATACACCCGGTTGAAGACGGCCACCCCGTCGCCCGGGGGCAGCGCCGCCCGAAGCTCCCGCATCCGCGCCAGCACGCCGTCGATCCCGGTGGGCACGTGCGACTGTGCCCGCGTCGTCGTCATGCGCACAGAGTGACAGGCGCGTACGCAACGTAGGGGGACGCGTGCGGTGGTGCACCGGAACGGATGAACGGCGCCCGCCGGGCGGCCGGGGGCGGCGTCAGCCCGCGCGGCCCGTCGGCCCCTCACCGGCGGTGCTGTCGTAGCCGCTCGTGCCGGAATCCAGCAGCGGCTCCTGCTGCTTGAGGTGGGCCGGTGCCAGGGCGCGCAGCACGTGGTAGCCGGTGATGACGACGATCGTGCCGAGCGCGATGCCGCTCAGCTCGAAGTTGTCGCTGATCTTCAGGCTCACCCCGCCGACGCCGATGATGACGCCCGCCGCGACCGGCACCAGGTTCAGCGGATTGCGCAGGTCCACCTTGTTGTGCACCCAGATCTGCGCGCCGAGCAGGCCGATCATGCCGTACAGAATGACGGTGATGCCGCCCAGTACACCGCCCGGCACGGCCGCGACGACCGCGCCGAACTTCGGGCACAGGCCGAACAGCAGCGCGAAACCGGCGGCGGCCCAGTAGGCGGCGGTGGAGTAGACGCGGGTGGCCGCCATGACGCCGATGTTCTCGGAGTAGGTGGTATTGGCCGGGCCGCCGACCGCCGTGGAGAGCATCGTCGCCGCGCCGTCCGCGGCGATCGCGGTGCCCAGCTGGTCGTCCAGCGGATCACCGGTCATCTCGCCGACCGCCTTGACGTGCCCGGCGTTCTCCGCGATCAGGGCGATGACGACGGGCAGCGCCACCAGGATCGCGGACCAGCCGAAGCTCGGGGCGTGCAGCGACGGCAGGCCGACCCAGTCCGCCGTGGAGACGCCCGACAGATCGAGCCGCCAGTGGTCGACGGCCTCCGGGCCGCCGTGCACCGAGTGGATCTTCCCGAAGACCCGGTCGAGGACCCAGGAGAGGGCATACCCGAAGAGCAGCCCGAGGAAGATCGCGACGCGTGACCAGAAGCCCCGCAGGCACACCACGGCCAGACCGGTGAAGAGCATGGTGAGCAGCGCCGTCCACTGGTCCTGCGGCCAGTACGTGCTCGCCGTGACCGGCGCGAGGTTGAACCCGATCAGCATCACCACGGCACCGGTCACCACCGGCGGCATCGCCGCGTGGATGATCCGCGCGCCGAACTTCTTCACCGCGAGACCGCTCAGGAACAGCACCGCGCCGACCACCAGGATCGCGCCGGTGACGGCCGCGCTGCCGCCGCCCTGCGCCCGGATGATGGCCGCGACGCCGACGAAGGAGAGGCTGCAGCCCAGATAGCTGGGCACCCGGCCGCGGGTCGCCAGCAGGAAGATGATCGTGGCGACGCCCGACATCATGATGGCGAGATTCGGGTCGAGACCCATCAAAACGGGTGCGACGAACGATGCGCCGAACATGGCGACCACGTGCTGCGCGCCGAGGCCCGCGGTGCGGGGCCACGAGAGCCGTTCGTCGGGCCTGACGACGGCTCCGGGGGCGGGGGTGCGCCCGTCGCCGTGCAGAGTCCAGCGCACGCCGAGGCCCATGGTTGCTCCCTGTGTTCTTGAAATGGATCCGGACCATGCTAAGCGGGGGTACCCGGTGCTCCCCGCCGTCGTGGGCGCCCGGTTGGCGCAGCGCGTTGCGACGACCGGCCCAATTCGCCCCCCGTACGACTGTATG
Organism: Streptomyces sp. NPDC033229; assembly: GCF_055576875.1. NCBI lineage: Bacteria > Bacillati > Actinomycetota > Actinomycetes > Kitasatosporales > Streptomycetaceae > Streptomyces > Streptomyces sp. NPDC033229. Next base: position 19,414 of record NZ_JBVIQR010000018.1, read on the forward strand.
ACCCGATACATCCGCTAGTGGCCGGGGTGTGCGAGGTATGCGTCCCAGTGTCCGATTCCTGCAAGACCGGGAGACATACATGCGCAAGCTCGTCGGCCGCACCGCGGCCGCCGCGATCGTCGCCGCGGCCACTATCGTGCCGATGTCCGGGGTGGCTCAGGCCGCACCGCAGGCCCCCGCCGCGGCGTGGGGTCACGACGACGACGACCGTAACGGCCACGACCGGGACGGTGACTGCCACCGTCGCTGCGGCGGCGGTCACCACAACGGCCATGACAACGGCCACCACAACGACGGCCACTACGGCGGCCACAACGGTGGCGGCCACTACGGCGGCTACTTCGGCGGCCACTACGGCGGCCACAACAACAGCGGCCTCTGGGCCTGGCTGGGTGGCTGGGGCGGCTGGGGCGGCGGCTGGGGCCACGGCCACGACGGCGACCACGACGGCCACGACGGCTGGGGCGGCCACCACGGCAAGTGGAGCCACCACAACGGCGACCACAAGTGGGGCCACAACGGCCACGACGGCGACCACAACGGCAACTGGGGTCACCACAACGGCGACAACGGCCACCACAAGGGCGACCACAACGGCGACCACAAGTGGGGCCACAACGGCCACGACAACGGCCGCGACCACAACGGCCGCGACCGCGACCACAACGGGCGCGACCGCGACCACAACGGGCGTGACCACAACGGCCGCGACCGCGACCACAACTGGGGCCACAACGGGCACCACAACGGTGACCACAACGGGCGCGACGGCCGCGACTGCGACCGCGACCACCGGTGGGGCCACGACAACGGGCACCACAACGGTGACTACGGCCACCACGGGAAGAACCACGGCGGCTACGGCCACCACGGCAAGGACCAGAACCTGCTGATCATCAGCCTCTGACAGCCGGCACACGACGGTCCGCACCGCGGGCCGTACGCCGGGCCCCTCGTGGGCCCGCCGTACGGCCCGCGGAGTCGTGCCCCAGGTACCCGGGCGGGGTGCGTCAGGTCTTCGTGGCGGAGGCCGCGCGGTGCGCGCCCGCCGCGCGGGCCGGAGCCCGCAGGACGCCCGCTCCGGCCACCAGCCCAGCGGTCAGGGCGGTCACCACGGCGAACGAGACCATCAGCGAAGTGGCGTCGGCGATCTGCCCGATGGCCGCCGGGGCGATCAGGCCCGAGGTGTAGGTGACCGTCGCGACCGTGGCGATCGCCCGGCTGGGGTCCGAGCCGCTGCGGCCGGCCGCGGCGAAGGCCAGCGGGACGACGACGGCGATGCCGAGGCCGAGGAGAGCGAAACCGGCGATGGCGGGCACCGGGCCGGCCGCGGTGACCACCAGCACCCCGCCCGTGGTCGCGGCCACCCCGCCCACCCGCACGGTACGCACCGGCCCGAACCGCCGTACCGCCGCGTCACCGGCGAACCGGGCCGCCGCCATCGTGCACGAGAACGCCGTGGTGCACGCGGCCGCGAGGCCCGGCCCGGAGCCGACGGCCTCCCGGAGATAGACCGCCGACCAGTCCAGGCTCGCCCCCTCGGCGAAGACCGCGCAGAACCCGACCGCGCCGATCAGCAGCGCGGAGCGCGGTGGCAGCAGGGCCCGCCCCCGTCCCCCGCCCGGCTTCGCCGTCGGCCGTTCCTCCGGGGGTGTGCGCAGATCGAGGACCCGGCGGCAGGCGGCCGCGCCGATGACGGCCAGGGCGGTCGCGGCGAGGGCGAACTGGATCCGGGCGTCGATGCCGGCGTGCGCGGCGACGGCGCCCACCGCCGACCCCACGAGAGCGCCCACGCTCCACATCCCGTGCAGCGAGGACATGATCGAGCGGCCCAGACGGTCCTCGGTCTGCACGCCCAGCGCGTTCATGGCGACGTCCGCCATCCCGGCCGTCGCGCCGTACACCGCCAGCGCCCCGCACAGGGCGAGCGGACCGGGGGCGAAAGCGGGCGGCACCAGGGCGGCGCACCACAGGACCAGCAGTCCGCGCAGCGCGGCCCGCGAGCCGAAACGGCGGCTGATCCGTCCCGCGAGCGGCATCGCGACCGAGGCGCCGATCGCGGGGAAGGCCAGCGCGATGCCGAGCTGCCCGGCGCTGATGCCCGCGTGCTCCTGGACCCACGGGACGCGGGCGGCGAAGTTGCCGGTGACGGCGCCGTGCACGGCGAAGACCGTGGCCACGGCGATCCGCGCGCGGCGCACCCGGGGGTCCGGACGGCTCTGTGTGGTGCTCATCGCCCCGCATCCTTCCCGACGGGCCCGCGCGGGTCGACCCCGTGTGCGTGCCGCCGGGGTCGGAGGCCGGCCCCGGGGAGCGGGCGGGAGGAGCCCCGGGGCCGGCCGGTGAGGGGGCGGCGGATTCCTCAGCAGCCGCCGAGGTCCTGCCACACCCCCCATTCGCCGGTGGTGCCGGGCTCTTCGCCCCGCGTCCACCACTTGGCCTTCCAGGAGTGCGCCTTCCAGGAGACGGTGGCGCCTCCGTTGTAGGCGCTCGCGCTGTTCCAGGACGGTGCCGTGCAGGCGCCGCCGGTCGGGGTGGCGGTGGGGGTAGGGGTGGCGGTCGGTGTGGGTGTGGGTGTGGCGGTCGGGGTGGGGGTGGGGCCGCCCGGGTCGACGACGGTGGTGCCGCGTGCCAGATCACCGGCGAGGGCGTAGGTCTTCCCGCCGAAGCTCACGGTCCAGTTCGAGGGGGTGGCGGCCGGCAGGTAGTAGACGAAGTCGAGGTCCGCCGAGGCCCCGGGTGCGAGCGGCTGCCGCTCGGGCAGTTTCACCGAGACCCGGTGGTAGTCGCCCTTGAGGCCGCCGATGTTGTGGGAGGCGGTGTGGTCGCTGCGGACGACCTTCAGGCCCCAGCCCGACTGGTCCTTGGCGTTGCCCGGCGCGGAGGTGCCGTAGTCGAACTGGAACTCCGCGCCGCCGGGGACGGTGGCCTTGGTGCGGTTGGTGATGCGGATCTTCGGGTTGATCGGGTAGTTGGAGTCGCCGAGCGGGAAGTTCGTGAGGCTCACGTCGAGGTCGAGCGCCTCGGCCGGCAGTGCGGTGGTGGCGCGCCGGTCGCCGTAGCCGGGGGCGGACTTGAAGGCGTCGTACAGCGTGGTGGTGAGGGTGTCGCCCACCTCGTACTGCCCCTTGCCCGCGTTCCAGTCGTAGTCGCCCGCGAGCTCCCAGATCATCGTGCCGCCGAGCCCCTTGTCGACCACGTACTGGGCCTTGGCCCTGACCGACTGCTCGTCCTCGGTGGAGAGGAAGACCTTCTTCTCGGCGTTCCAGAGCCAGGGGGCGGTCAGGGCGGTGTCGTACTGGCGGGTGTAGCTGCCGGTGAGCTTGGTGCCGGCCGGGAATCCGTACTTTCCGGCGTAGTCCCCGACGACGCCCTTCTCCAGGTTCTTCGCGTGCCACATCGGGTTCGAACCGGCCGGGGACTCCTTGCCGTCGTCGTCCTTGTCGTGCCAGAGGTTGTCGATGCCGACCGCGCCGTCCCCGCAGCTGGTCAGGCCGGACCCGGCGGGACAGGAGGTGGTCTTCGCGGTGCCCCACAGGCCGTTCGTACCGCCGGTGACGTTCTTCCAGCCGCGGGTGTAATAGGGCAGACCGAGATTGACCCGCCCGGGTGGCAGGGCCCCGCGGAAGTAGTGATACGCCCAGTCGCCGTTCAGATAACCGGTGCCGCCGTACTGTGCCGCGGAGTAGACGCCCCACTTGGCGAGTTCCGCGTCCTTGCCGTCGTCGTACAGCGCGGCGTTCGGCCCGACGAATTCGTTCCAGGCGCCGTGCAGGTCGTACGACATCACGTTGACGTAATCCAGGTACTTCGTCGTCTGATACGTCTCCATGCCACGCAGCAGATATGCCGACGACGGGGCGGCGACGGACAGCAGATAGTGCTTTCCGTCCGCGGCGCCGGCCCGGTCGAGCTTTTCCCGGAGCGTCTTCATCAGCGCCGCGTAGCCCTTGTTGAGACCGCCCCGCCGGGCGTTGGCGAGGGACCAGTCCTTGGGGTTCCCGGCGTCCTTCATGGATGTCGGGTATTCGTAGTCGATGTCGACGCCGTTGAATCCGTATTTCTTGACGAACGCGACGGCGGAGTCCGCGAAGGTGTCGATCCCGGCCTGGTTGACCGAGCCGTCGGCGTTCGTCGCGGTCCGGTAGAAGCCACCGGCGTCGACGCGTTTCCCGTTCTCGTCGATATAGCCGCCGGTCTCCGCCCAGCCGCCCACCGAAATGAGCGTCCGGACGTTCGGGTGCTGCTTCTTGAATTTGCTCAGCAGATTGAAGTGACCCTGGTAGGGGAGGGCCGGGTCCATTTCGGCGCCCGCGACCCCGGGCCAGGTCATCCCGGTGGCGGGGTTGCCGGCGCCGTCGGCGCCGACGGAGATCTTGTTGCCGCCGTCGACGTGCGCGAAGGCGTAGTTGATGTGGGTGACCTTGTCCCACGGGATGTCGGAGGCGAGATACGCGGGGGTGCCGTCCTTGCCGGTGCGCCAGCCGGTGAAGTAGCCGATGACGCGGCGCTGGTGGTCGGCGCCCATCTTCTCGCGGCCGGCGGAGTCGTAGACCGAGCAGTACGGGACGTTCACGCCCGGCGTGGCGTAGAGGCCGTCGGGGCGGCAGGCGGCCTGGTCCTCGGCGTGCGAGGCGGTGGCTGTGAGGGTTCCCAGCAGCAGGCCGGTGACGGCGGCGCCGGTCGCGGCCAGGGCGAGCCGGTTCCGGGCCGGGAAGGGCGACTTGGGGGGTCTCTTGTGGGGTCTCTTGCGGAACAACACGATCGGTTTCCTCCAGTGGGGGGCTCGGCTGAGCGGTGCGTGGGGGGTGCGACGTGCTGTGGCCCGTGGTCTGCGCAGAACCGGCGGGCCGTCTCCTCGGAGGTGTGGCAGAGGTTAAGAGGACTAGACCAGTGCGTCAATAGGTCTGAACCAAGTCCCGAACGGCGGGTAAGCAAGCGGAATCCGGGCCGTCTGCCTGGGGTCGCCGCCATGGGGTGCTCCAGGACCGGTCGAGCGGCCGTCCAGCTCCGGTCCAGTCCCCGTCCAGTCGCGGTCCACCTCGGGGGCGCCGTGTCAAATCCCCGTGGACATCGTGGCGCCCGGCGGCGTACGCTCGGAGTCGTCGGAGCTGCGGAATGATCAAACCCGCAGGTCAGACGCCATGTACCATAAGGTCGAAAGTTTTTTACGCAGCGCACTCCGGGGTCGGTGAAAGTCCGAACCGGCGGTTACAGTCCGCGACCCGTCCGCAGCCAGCGGCCGGTTGACCAGGTGAAATTCCTGGACCGACGGTTAAAGTCCGGATGGGAGGCAGTGCGCGGCGGGCACGCATCGGCACACCGTCGCAGGTGGTCCGTCCCCTCGTGGACGACGGCCCCACCCTGACCTTCGGTGTATCTCCCGTTGCGGCGTACCCGCTCTTCGTCGTCCCGTACGACAGCCCCGGAGTCCGTGCCCGAAGAGGCAGGAGGACCCCGGTGGGCACCGTGACCGAAGCCGAAGCGATGCGACGCGCCATCGCGCTCGCCGCCCGCGGCCTGGGCTCCACCAGCCCCAACCCCGTCGTCGGCTGCGTCGTCCTCGACGCGGCGGGCCGCACGCTCGGCGAGGGCTGGCACCACCGCGCCGGCGGTCCGCACGCCGAGGTCGAGGCCCTGCGCGACGCCGCCGAATCCGGCCATGACGTCCGCGGTGCCACCGCCGTCGTCACCCTCGAACCCTGCAACCACACCGGCCGCACCGGCCCCTGCGCACAGGCGCTCATCGACGCGGGCGTCCGGCGCGTCGTCTACGCCGTCGCCGACCCGAACCCCACCGCCACCGGCGGTGCCGCGACCCTCGAGGCCGCCGGCGTCGAGACCGCGGGCGGCCTCCTCGCCGACGAGGCCGCGGCCGGCAACACCGCCTGGCTCACCGCGGTCCTGCGCCACCGCCCGTTCGTGCTGTGGAAGTACGCCGCCACCCTCGACGGCCGCAGCGCCGCCGCCGACGGCACCAGCCGCTGGATCACCTCCGCCGAGTCCCGTGCCGACGTCCACCGGCTGCGCGCCGAGGCCGACGCCGTTGTGGTCGGCTCCGGCACCCTGCGCGCCGACGACCCGCACCTCGCCGTGCGCGGCATCGACGGCGCGAGCCAGCCGCTGCGCGTCGTCGTGGACACCCGCGCCACGATCCGGCCCACGGCCCGGGTCCTGGACGCGGCGGCACCCACGCTCGTGGCCGTCGCCGAGGACGCCGACACCCGCCACCTCCCGGACGCCCGGACCGTGCGCCTGCCGCGGGACAGGGCCGGCCTCGACATCCCCGCCCTGCTCGCCGAGCTGTACGCCCGCGATGTGCGCTCGGTCCTGCTGGAGGGCGGTGCGACCCTCGCCGGGGCGTTCCTCGCGGCCGGGGTCGTCGACCGGGTCGTCGGCTATCTCGCCCCCGCCCTCCTCGGCGCCGGACCGGCCGTCCTCGGCGACGCCGGAATCGGCACGATCGCAGGGGCGTTGCGCCTCGACGTCACCGACGTCGCCCGGCTCGGCCCCGATCTGCGGATCACCGCCACCCCGCTCGCCTCCCCCCTTCTCTCCCCTCCTGTCTCTCCTCTTGTCTCCGTCCCCGCCACCACCCCCGAAGGGAACTGACGTGTTCACCGGAATCGTCGAAGAACTGGGTGAGGTCGTCGCCGTCGAGAACCTCGGCGACTCGTCCCGGTTCACGCTGCGCGGACCCCTCGTCACCGAGGACGCCAAGCACGGCGACTCGATCGCCGTCAACGGCGTCTGCCTCACCGTCGTGGACACCGCCGACGGCGCGTTCACGGCCGACGTCATGGCGGAGACCCTCAAGCGCTCCAGCCTCGGCGCCCTCGGCGCCGGCTCCCGCGTCAACCTCGAACGCCCCATGGCGCTGGGTGGCCGCCTCGGCGGTCACCTCGTCCAGGGCCACGTCGACGGCACCGGCACCATCGTCGAGCGACAGCCCGGCGAGCACTGGGAGATCGTGAAGATCGCCCTGCCCGCCGAGCTGAGCCGCTACGTCGTCGACAAGGGCTCCATCACCGTCGACGGCATCAGCCTGACCGTCGTTCAGGCGGGCGACGACTTCTTCACCGTCAGCCTCATCCCCACCACGCTAGAGCTGACCACCCTCGGCGCCAAGGGAATCGGGGAGCCGGTCAACCTCGAAGTGGACGTCCTCGCCAAGTACGTCGAGCGTCTCCTCGGCACCGCGGACCGCACCCCCGGGGAGCCGGTCGCATGAGCGCCTTCGACTGGCTGAACGGCCAGGCCTTCGAGGTCTTCGGCCAGCACGTCATCTGGTCCGACATGATCGGCAACACCGTCGGACTCCTCGCCCTCGCCCTCGGCTGGCGGCGCTCCATATGGACCTGGCCCGCCCAGTTCCTCTCCGGCGTCATCCTCGTCGCCGCCTACGCCTCCGCGCAGCTCAGCGGTGGTGTGGGCAAGCAGCTCCTCGTCATCGGCGTCGCCGTATGGGGCTGGCGGCAGTGGCACCGCGGCCGGCAGCGCGCCCAGGACGGATCCATCGCGATCCGCTTCGCCACCTGGCGCGAGCGCGCCCTGCTCCTCGCCGGCACCGCCGTCGGCACCCTGGCCGTCGGCGGCCTCTTCACCGCCGTGCCCGAACTGTCCTGGAACCCCTGGCCGGACGCGTACATCTTCGTCGGCACCCTCGCCGCGATGATCGCCCAGGCTCGCGGGCTGGTCGAGTTCTGGTTCGCGTGGCTGCTCGTCGACCTGGTCGGCGTGCCGCTCGCCTTCGACAGCGGCCTCGCCTTCTCCGGCCTCGTCTACGTCGTCTACCTCGCCCTCGTCCTGTGGGGCATGCGCGATTGGTGGCTGCGCTCGCGTACGAGCGTCAAGCCCGCACTGGAAGGAGTGGCAGCATGACCGTCCTGGAGAGCTGGTTCACGGCCGAGGACCTCACCCTCGATCCCGTCGAGCGCGCCATCGCCGACATCGCGGCCGGCCGGCCCGTCGTCGTCGTCGACGACGAGAACCGCGAGAACGAGGGCGATCTCGTCGTCGCCGCCGAGAAGGTCACCACCGAGACCGTCGCCTTCATGATGTCCGAGTGCCGCGGCCTGATCTGCGTCCCGCTGGAGCAGCCCGACATCGACCGGCTCGACCTGCCGCAGATGGTCCGGGACAACACCGAGTCGATGCGCACGGCCTTCACGGTCTCCGTCGACGCCACCCGCGACCACGGCGTCAGCACCGGCATCTCCGCCGCCGACCGCGCCACCACCATCCGCCTGCTGGCCGGCCCCGGCACGGCCCCCGGCGACTTCGTCCGCCCCGGCCATGTCTTCCCGCTGCGTGCCAAGCCCGGCGGCGTCCTCGTCCGCAACGGCCACACCGAGGCCGGCGTCGACCTCGCCCGCCTCGCCGGGCTGCGCCCCGCCGCCGCCATCGTGGAGATCGCGGGCGAGGACGGCGCCATGCTGCGGCTGCCCGAGCTGATCCCCTTCGCCCGCAAGCACGGCCTGTCGATCATCTCCATCGAGGACCTGATCGCCTACCGCACCTCCGCCGAGCCCACCGTCCGGTGCGAGGCCGAGACCCGGCTGCCCACCGCCTTCGGCGACTTCCGCGCCTTCGGCTACCGCTCCACCGTCGACGGCGTCGAGCACATCGCCCTGGTCTCCGGTGACATCGGCGACGGCGAGGACGTGTTGGTGCGGGTCCACTCCGAGTGCCTGACCGGCGATGTCTTCGGCTCGCTGCGCTGCGACTGCGGCCCCCAGCTGCAGGCCTCCCTGCAGCGGATCACCGCCGAGGGCCGCGGCGTCGTCCTCTACCTCCGCGGCCACGAGGGCCGCGGCATCGGGCTGATGTCCAAGCTGCGCGCCTACGAGCTCCAGGAGGGCGGCCGTGACACCCTCGACGCCAACCTCGAACTCGGCCTCCCGGCCGACGCCCGGGACTACGCCGCCGGAGCGCGGATCCTCACCGACCTCGGGGTGCGTTCGCTGCGGCTGATGACCAACAACCCCGACAAGACCGCGGCCCTGGTCCGGCACGGCCTGAAGGTCACCGGCCGGGAGCCGATGCCCGTGCAGGCGGGCGAGCACAACCTGCGCTATCTGCGCACCAAGCGGGACCGGATGGGTCACGACCTGCCCTGGCTGGACACCGACGAGGTGTCCCCCTGCGGCAATCAGTGATCCGCCGTGCGTCTCCCGTTACGCGGAAAACCCCGTGACGTACGACCCGAGAACCCCCGTGACCCCCAAGACCGAACGAGCAGGAAACCGAGGACTGACGTGAGCGGCAAGGGCGCCCCCGAGCTGAGTGTGAAGAACTGCCAGGACCTGCGGGTCGCCGTGATCGCCGCGCAGTGGCACGAGAAGGTGATGGACGGTCTCGTCGACGGCGCCCTGCGCGCCCTGCACGACCTCGGCATCGACGAGCCGACCCTGCTGCGCGTCCCCGGCAGCTGGGAGCTGCCGGTCGTCGCCAAGGCCCTCGCCGGCCGCGGCTACGACGCGGTCGTCGCCCTCGGCGTCGTCATCCGCGGCGGCACCCCGCACTTCGAGTACGTGTGCCAGGGCGTGACCCAGGGCCTCGCCCAGGTCTCCGTCGACACCGGCGTCCCCGTCGGCTTCGGCGTCCTGACCTGCGACACCGAGGAGCAGGCCCTGGACCGGGCGGGCATCGAGGGCTCGAACGAGGACAAGGGCCACGAGGCGGTCACCGCGGCCGTCGCCACGGCGGTGATCCTCCGTTCGGTCTCCGAGCCCTGGCACTGACACCGGGAGCGGACCCCGTAGGGTAGGAGCACCATGTCCAAGAAGACGTTCGAGGAGCTGTTCACCGAGCTCCAGCAGAAGGCCGCCTCCGGCGACCCCGCCACCTCCCGCACCGCCGAACTCGTCGACAAGGGCGTCCATGCCATCGGCAAGAAGGTCGTCGAGGAGGCCGCCGAGGTGTGGATGGCCGCCGAGTACGAGGGCGCCGACGCCACGGCCGAGGAGATCTCCCAGCTCCTCTACCACGTTCAGGTGATGATGGTCGCCCGGGGCATCTCGCTCGACGACGTCTACGCCCATCTGTAGACGCCCGCCCGTTCGACGAGCCCCCGCGGTCGCCCGCGTCCCCTGTATTTCCCCGCAAGTCCCCACGCACAAAGGAAACCGACCTCATGCTGCGCATCGCCGTTCCCAACAAGGGTTCTCTCTCCGAGCCTGCGTCGGCGATGCTCCATGAGGCCGGCTACCGCCAGCGCAAGGACCGCAGGGAACTGGTGCTGGTGGACGCGGCCAACGACGTCGAGTTCTTCTTCCTGCGCCCCCGCGACATCGCCGTCTACGTCGGCTCCGGCAAGCTCGACATCGGCATCACCGGCCGCGACCTGCTGCTGGATTCGGGCTCGCAGGCCGAGGAGATCATGCAGCTCGGCTTCGCCGGGTCGACGTTCCGCTACGCCACCCGCCCGGGCACGGCCAAGGACGTCAGCGAGTTCGGCGGGATGACCGTCGCCACCTCCTTCTCCGGCCTGGTCACCAAGCACCTCGCCGACAACGGCGTGGCCGCCTCCGTCGTGCACCTCGACGGCGCGGTCGAGACCGCCATCCAGCTCGGCGTCGCCGAGATCATCGCGGATGTCGTCGAGACCGGCACCACACTGCGCAACGCCGGGCTGGAGATCATCGGCGAGCCGATCCTGGAGTCCGAGGCCGTCGTCATCCGGCGCGCCGGCGCCCCCGCCGACGACCCCAAGGTGCAGCAGTTCCTCCGCCGCATGCAGGGCGTCCTCGTCGCCCGCCGCTACGTGATGATGGACTACGACATCCGGGTCGAGCACGTGGAGCGTGCCGTCGCCCTCACCCCCGGCCTGGAGTCGCCGACCGTCTCCCCGCTGCACCACGAGGGCTGGGTCGCGGTCCGCTCGATGGTCCCGGCCACCGACGCCCAGCGCATCATGGACGAGCTGTACGAGCTGGGGGCCCGCGCCATCCTCACCACGGGCATCCACGCCTGCCGCCTCTGATCCGCGCACGGGCCGGCGCCGACCGGGGCCGGCCCGGCCCGACCGCGAAAGAACGTACGCCGTGCCTTCCCCCGTACCCCCGACCGGCCTGCCGGACCTGCCGGTCACCTTCCGCCCGACCCGCACCCGGATCGTGCTGCTCAGCATCGGCGCCGCCCTGCTCGCCGTGCTCACGGTGATGTCACTGGCGCTGCCGACGCTGAACCCGGGGGACCGGGCGTCCTTCATCGGCACCGGGCTGCTGGTCTTCGGCGTCCTCGCGCTGCTCAGCCGCCCCAAGGTGGTCGCCACGCGCGACGGGGTGACGGTCGTGAACCTGACGACGAAGCGCCGGCTGGCCTGGGCGGAGATCGTCCGGGTCAATCTGCGTGCCGGTGACGCCTGGGTCCATCTGGACCTCGCCGACGGCACCAGCCTGCCGGCCATGGGCATCCAGCCGGGCGTCTCCAAGGCACAGGCGATCGCCGACGCCCGCGCCCTCCGGGCCCTCGCCGAGACATTCGGAACCGGCACCTCCGCGACCTGAGGGTGGTTGCCCGCCCCCGTCGGGGACTCCTTGATTACTCTGGTGTCACGGGCACGACCTGCCCCGCCCCGCACCGAAGCGGCCGCGTTCCCCGCGCGGCACGCGCGGGAGCACCTGCGAACCAAGGAGTGAATCCCTCCGGCGATGGACGGATCGTCCTGTAGTACCTGCGCCGCCCCCCACCGCGAGGCGGCGTCATGAGTATCACCGTGTCATTGCTGCTGCTCGCGGCGGCACTGCTCCTCATCCTCGCGAACGGCTTCTTCGTCGCCGCCGAGTTCGGTCTGGTGACCGTCGACAAGCCCGCGGCCGAACGGGCCGCCGCCGAGGGCGACCGCCGGGCCCGTTCCGTGGTCGGGGCCCTGCGGGAGCTGTCCTTCCAGCTCTCGGGCACCCAACTGGGCATCACCATCACCTCCTTGGTGGTCGGCATGCTCGCGGAGCCCGCCCTCGGCCATCTGCTCACCGGCCCGCTCGGCGCGGCGGGCCTGCCGCACGGCGCCGCCCCGGGCGTCGCCGTCGTGATCGGCATGCTGGTGGCCTCCGCCGTGCAGATGGTCATCGGCGAGCTGGTGCCCAAGAACTGGGCGGTCTCCAGGCCGCTGCAGGTCGCGCGCTTCGTCGTCGGCCCGCAGAGCGCCTTCGCCCACTTCTTCCGGCCCGTGATCACCCTCCTCAACACCGTCGCCAACCGGCTCGTGCGGGCCTTGGGGGTGGAGCCCGCCGAAGAGCTGGCCTCCGCCCGCACCCCCGGCGAACTCGTCTCGCTCGCCCGGCACTCGGCCCGGGCCGGCACCCTGGAGCAGGACACGGCCGACCTGTTCGTCCGGACCCTCTCCCTCGGCGACCTGACCGCGCAGCACGTCATGACGCCCCGGGTGAAGGTCAGCGCCCTCCAGTCCTCGGCGACCGCCGAGGACGTCCTCAACCTCACCCGCGCCACCGGCCTCTCCCGCTTCCCGGTCTACCGCGAGCGCCTGGACGAGGTCGTCGGCATGGTCCACCTCAAGGACGCCCTCGCGGTGCCCGGCCACGACCGGCTGCGCACCCCGGTCGGACGGATCGCGGTGGCCCCCATGCTGGTCCCCGGGACGCTGCCCGTGCAGCCGCTGCTGGAGCAGCTGCGCAGCGAACAGCCGATAGCCGTCGTCGTCGACGAATACGGCGGCACGGCCGGTGTGGTGACCCTGGAGGACATCGTCGAGGAACTGGTCGGCGAGGTCCGTGACGAGCACGACCACGCGGACGCCCACCTTCCGGAACTGGCGCCCGTCCCCTGCGACGACGGCCGGTCCGCGTGGGACGCCGACGGCGGCTGCCGGGTCGACACCCTGCGCCGCATCGGCCTGGAGGCGCCCGACGGCCCGTACGAGACCGTTGCCGGACTCGTCGCCGACCTGCTGGGCCGCATCCCCGCCCCCGGGGACACCGCCGAGCTGCCCGGCTGGCGGCTCTCGGTGCGCCAGGTCGGGCACCACCGCGCCGAGCGGGTCCGGATCGTGCGCACCGCCGCGGTGCCCGCGCCGCAGGGGGAATCGCGATGAGCGTGCTGCAACTCCTCTTCGCCGTCCTGCTGGTGCTGGCCAACGGCTTCTTCGTCGGTGCCGAGTTCGCGCTCGTCTCCGTACGCCGCAGCCAGATCGAACCCCGTGCCGCCGAGGGCTCCGCCCGGGCCCGTACGGTCCTGACCGGGCTCGAGAACCTGCCGCAGATGATGGCCGCGGCCCAGTTCGGCATCACCGTCTGCTCGCTGACGCTCGGCGCGGTCGCCGAACCGACCGTCGCGAAGCTGCTGGAGCCCCTCTTCCACGCCGTGGGACTGCCCGAGGGGCTGATCCACCCACTGGGCTACGTCATCGCTTTGGCCTCGGTGGTCTTCCTGCACCTGGTGATCGGCGAGATGGTGCCGAAGAACCTGGCCATGTCGGCCCCCGACCGGGCGGCCCTGTGGCTGGGGCCGGGTCTCGTGACCTTCGCCCGGCTCTGCCGGCCGGTCACCGCCCTCCTCGGCGCGTGCGCGCACGGGGTGCTCCGGCTCTTCCGCGTCGAGCCCAAGGACGAGGTGGAGGCGGTCTTCACCAGCGAGCAGCTCACCCATTTGGTAGAGGACTCCCGGCAGGCCGGGCTCCTCGAACCGGCCGAGCAGGAGCGCCTGGAGGACGCCCTGGAACTGGGCAGCCGCCCGGTCACCGACGTCCTCCTGGACCCGGCCACCCTGGTCACCGTCGCCCCGACGGTCACCCCCCGGCAGATCGAGGAGCTGACCGTACGGACCGGCTACTCCCGTTTCCCGGTGCGCGCGCCCGGCGGCGCCTTCATGGGATACCTGCACGTGAAGGACGTCCTGGACCTGGAGGACCGGGAGCGGGCCGTGCCCCAGCACGTCTGGCGGCGCGTCGAGACCCTGCGGGCCGAGCTGCCCCTGGACGACGCGCTGACCGTGATGCGCCGGGCGGCCTCGCACCTGGCGGCGGTCACCGATGCCTCCGGGCGGGTGCTGGGCGTGGTCGCGTTGGAGGACGTGCTGGAGATGCTGGTCGGCGAGGTCCGTGACCCCGCGCACCGGAGGGCGTCCCCGCGCCCGGCCGAAGCCCCGCCCGGCACCCGGCTGAACCGCCCCCGCGCGGCGGCCGCCGTCCCGGTGGAGGCCCCGGCCCCCGTGCCGACGGAACGGGACGCGATGGCAGGGTGAGACTCGTCCTCAAGCGCTGGACGGGCTGGTTGCGGCCGAGCCCGTCCAGCGCTTGAGGACACGGCGCGGCAGCCCGTCCAGCGCTGAGGACGCGCCCGTCCGAAGATCCGCCGGACACGGCCGAGCGCCCGGCGTCACGGCGGCGGGTCCTGCGGGTCACGGGTCATCGGCCCGCGGCCCGACAGGACCTCGCCGTACGCCTGCATCAGATCCGGCAGCCGCAACGTGGCGAGGTCGCCCCGGGTCGGCGTGCCCGCGTAGCCCGACAGCCGCAGATCGCGGTAGGCACAGCTCTTCTCGTACAGGGTGCGCAGGAAACGGCCGTTGCCCAGCTCGTCGATCCAGCCCTGGGCGACCACGTGGCCGCTGATGCTGCGCAGCTCCTCCAGGGCCTCCTCGTCCCACTTGTCGCCGTTCTCCCCGGCCAGCACCTCGCCGATGCGGGTCAGCTCCAACGGGCGATAGCTGGGGAAGTCCACCCGGGTGGTGAAGCGGGAACCCAGCCCCGGATTGGCGGCCAGCAGCCGGTCCATGCCCTCCGGGTAACCCGCCAGGATCACCACCAGCCGGTCGCGGTTGTCCTCGGCGCGCTTGAGCAGCACCTGCAACGCCTCGTCGCCGTACGCGTCGCCCTTGCTGTAGCCCGAGTTGGACAGGCTGTACGCCTCGTCGACGAACAGCACCCCGCCGAGCGCCGAGTCGATCAACTCGTTGGCCTTGACCGCCGTCTGGCCCAGAAACTCACCCACCAGGTCGGCGCGCTGCGCCTCGACCAGATGGTCACCGCCCAGCAGCCCGAGGGCGTAGAATACCCGGCCGAGAATCCGGGCGACCGTGGTCTTGCCGGTGCCCGAAGGACCGGAGAAGACGAAATGACGCTTGGGAGGCTGCACGGGCAGCCCCTGACCGGCACGCAACCGCGCCATGTGCAGCTGCGCGGAGAGCGCCCGCACCTGCCGCTTGACCGGCTCCAGCCCCACCATCCGCTCCAGCTCGGCCAGCGCCTTCGCCAGCAGGACGGGGTCGGAGCGGCCGGGCAGCGGCTGGGTGGTGGGCTGGGCCGGAATGCGGATCTTCTCGCGCACGCCGTCGGCGTCGACCGGCGCGGTGCCGGTGGTCTCCGGGTCCGTGCCGGTCAGGACGTCGCGCCCGTCGAGGGTGTCGGGGTCGGCCAGCAGATCGGGGTCGCCGGGAGGATCGACGGGGTCCTGGCCCGAGCTCCCCAGCGGCACCGGGGCGAGGTCGTTGTGATCGTCCAGACCGTTCCCGTCCGCGATGGCGGTGAGTCGCGCCGAGGTGTCCATGAAGGAGGGGTCCACCCGGTGCACGGCCCGGTAGAGGGGCAGGGCGGCGGCGCTGCGCCCGGTTCCCTCGTGGGCGCGGGCCAGCCAGTAACGCAGCTCCTTGCGCTGCGGCTGCTCGCTGCGGCAGCGCATCAGCGCGGCGGACAACAAAGGCTCCGCCTGCCCGAACATCTCCAGCCGGACCCGGGCCATGCCGCCGAACAGCCCCGCCTCGATACCCAGCAGCGGGTCGCCCAGCAGCGGCTCGGTGTGCCGTACGAGCTGCTCCCAGTCCTTGACCAGATAGGCGCGGCAGGCGTGCAGGAAGCGCACCTGCGGGTCCGCCTCGACCGGCGGACAGCCGGCCAGCGCCCGGTCCAGCTCCGGCACATGGCGGCCGTCGAGCCAGTGCGAGGCGTGCGCGAGCAGCAGATCACGGCCGCTCTCCAGCACGGGCTGGACCCACCAGCCGAGCCAGTACCAGGAGTTGAGAGTGCGCCGGTGGCGGGCGCGCTGCTCGCCGAACCGGTCCCGGTGGCGGTACATGCGCAGCAGCGCCGTGGTGGTGTCGGCGCGCAGCGCGTGCAGGCCGAGCCAGGCGTCGGCCATCCCCGGGTCGGCGTGGACCGCGGCCCGGAACTCCTCCTCGGCCTGCGCGTAGGCGCCCATCGTGTAGGCGTCGACGGCGCGCAGCCAGGCGAGATCGGCCGGGGCGGGTGGGCCCTGCATGCCGAAATCCATCACGTCCCCCACAAACCGTTCCCCCGTAGCGTGCTGCCGGGCGAGTACCTGGCGCGCCTTTCCGAACCGCTCTGCTGTGGACGGGAGTTGACCAGTGTGCCAGTGCACCCGCCGATAGGTGCACCGACTCGCATCGTACCTGCGCAGGCGGCATCGGCCGAAGGGTGGCGCACCGCCGATCGCGGCATGATCGCGGCGTGAAAGCGATCCCGCGGTGAAGGGCCTACAGGGGCCGGGGCCGGGAAGCGGTCCGGAATGCGGTCACTCAGGGTGACGCATGGCGAGCGAACGATGGCGCAAAACGCCCAAATCGCAAGGGTGGAGGTGGTACGAAGCCCCCGATCACGGGGGAACAACCGGGGGCCTCGCGTCCGCAGGCGGCCTGCGTGGGCCGCACATTGAGAACGTAAGTCCTGTACGCCCCCTCGGTCAAGCGAAGTTGAGGCACTCGGCGGGGATCGGCCGGGGGTGACGGGCAAGGTGACCGCCAATGGTCACGGACGGTAACGATCGGGGGAGCTCAAGGGGATCCATGGGGCCCCGGCAGCACCTCGTATCCCTCCAGGCGCTGGTGCACCAGGAGTTCCGCATACGGGCGCGTGGGGTCGGCCGTGAAATGTTCGCGCTCCGCTCGCTTCCAGCCGTCCCAGAATGTGGACATGCCCGGGCCGTCGCGAAGTTGACCCCGCTCCCAGGAGCTCACATCCGTCAACTCCATCCACATCAGGCACGCCAGATACGGCCGCAGCGCCCGGCGTCCCGCCCCGACCCCCTCGACGATCACGACCGGCGCCGCGGCCAGCTCGCGCTCGCCCGCGAACCGCCGTGCGACCCAGTCGTAGGTGCGATAGCGGGCGGTCTCCCCGCGGGAGAGGGGAGCCAGAATCCATGCGTCCAGCCGGTCGGACCAGTCGAAGAGCTCCTCGTGAGTGGCGAGATCGTCCAGATGCAGTACGGGGGCACCGCCCAGCGCCGCCGCGAGCCGGGCGCTGAAGGTGGTCTTCCCCGACCCCGCGTGTCCGTCCACGGCGACGAGCCGCACCGGCCCGACGGACGGCGGCAGTGCCCGGAGTCGGCGGGCCAGCGCGTCGAGCGCGGGCGGGGTGTGCGGGCCGGGGCGGAGAGGATCGTTCACCGGACCACCCTAGGGTGGCCGGGGCATCGGGGCGCGGCCGCGGCTTGGGCGTCACGGTCAGGGCTCGCGTGCCACGGCCAGGGCTCGCGTGCCACGGTCAGGGCTCGTGCGTCACGGCCAGGGCTCGCGCACAGCGGAACCGGCTCGCGGTATTGGGGACGCGCCCCACGGGGAATCACTGGCCCATGTCGCCGAAGCCCAGCAGACCCGCGTCCGCCGATCAGCCCCCGACCTCACCCGGCTCACCCGCCCCTCCCACCCTGCCCGCCTCTCCCGCCCCGCGCCGCAGCGTGCTCGCAGCCGCCCTCGGGGCCGCGGCGGCCGCGACGGTCGCGGCCGTGTCCTCGTTCACGGTCGTCAACCCCGCGTTCGCGGCCGCACCCGGAGACGGCTCCCGGGCCGGGGCGCCCTCCGTCGACTACCACGCCTGGACGACCCTCGCCGACTGGCGGCGCGGCAGAGCCGCGGGCACCCGGGTCCGGCCGTGGACCCGCCCCGGCGTGGTCATCGACCGTCCCGTCGGCACCTTCGAGTACACCGACCCGCACACCCGCACCACGGCCACCTGGGAGTACGCCACGTGGACCGCCCCGGTCCGCGTCCTGCCCACGCCCGCGACCGAACTCGTCGCGTCCTGGAACGCCCGCACCCCCGCCGGCACCTGGCTCCAGGTCGAGCTGCGCGGTACGTACACCGACGCCACGACGACCCCCTGGTACGTCCTCGGCCGGTGGACCTCCTCCGACGCCTCCGGCGACATCCGGCGCACCTCCGTCGACGGACAGGGCGACGGCAGGAGCAACGTCTCCACCGACACCCTCGCCATCGACAAGCCCGAGAGCGGGCTGCGCTTCACCTCCTACGAACTCCGCCTCACCCTCCACCGCAAGCCGGGCACCGGCCTCACCCCGACG
This sequence comes from Streptomyces sp. NPDC033229, assembly GCF_055576875.1. Lineage (NCBI taxonomy): Bacteria > Bacillati > Actinomycetota > Actinomycetes > Kitasatosporales > Streptomycetaceae > Streptomyces > Streptomyces sp. NPDC033229. Next base: position 37,689 of record NZ_JBVIQR010000018.1, read on the forward strand.
GTCTGGCGGCTCGGCGCGATGGGCTCCGACATCCCCGACCGCTTCACGGTGCCCGCCTCACGGCCGGGGGAGGGGGCGGGGCGGACGCTGGCCGTGCCGCGCTACTCGCAGGAGATCCACAAGGGGCAGTACCCCGAGTACGACAACGGCGGCGAGGCGTGGTGCAGCCCGACCTCCTCGCAGATGGTCCTCGAGTACTGGGGACGGGAGCCCACCGCCGAGGACCTCGCCTGGGTGGACCCCGCCTACGAGGACCCGCAGATCTGCCACGCGGCCCGCTTCACCTACGACTACCAGTACGCGGGGTGCGGCAACTGGCCCTTCAACGCCGCGTATGCCGCCACGTACCGCGATATGCAGGGCCTGGTCACCCGGCTGGGGTCGCTGCGCGACGTCGAGAAGCTGATCCGCGCACGGATCCCCGTGATCACCTCCCAGTCCTTCCTGGCCTCCGAGCTCGACGGCGCGGGGTACGGCACGGCGGGTCATCTGATGTGCGTCGTCGGCTTCACCGAGGCGGGTGACGTGATCGCCAATGACCCGGCGAGCCCGTCGAACGCGGCGGTCCAACGCGTCTACAAACGACGTCAGTTCGAGAACATCTGGCTGAGGACCAAGCGCTACAACGCGCAGGGCCAGGTCAGGAGCGGCTCGGGCGGCGTCTGTTACCTCTATTTCCCGACGCGCCCGGTGGCACGGCAGCTCGCGGCACTGGCTGAACTGGGCATTCGCTGAGGGCGAGTTGCCTAAGGCTCCTGGAGGGCTACCCCGCCGACGCCGGCATTTGGGCGTCCGTACGATCGTCGCGACGCATGCGTATCACGGCACCACCCGTATCGCAGGCGTCACTTCATTCATACGGTGCTGGAGGGGAACGCAACCATGAGTCGGGTCACCACTGTCCTGCCGGGCGTCTTGCCGGGAATCCGTCGGGCCCGGAAGGAGGAGAGGGAGGAGATAGCCCGGTTGCTGGGCGAGGCGTTCATGGCGGACCCGGTCAGCTGCTGGGTCTTCCCGGACGAGGAGCACCGGCGGGCCGTCCACCCGCGCTTCTTCGGCGTGTTCCTGGACGCGGCGCTGCGCGACGGCTGGGTCGATGTGATGGAGGACCACTCGGCGACGGCGCTGTGGCTGCCGATGATGGTGGGGGAGGGGGCGGGTGCCGGTTCCGGTGCCGAAGGTGGTTCCGGTGACGGTGCTGGTTCCGGCGGTGGCGAGGACGACGGCCACGACGAGATGACCGAGGCGCTGGCGGCCGCGGACCCGGGCAACGAGCGCACCCGGATCGTGGGCGAACTGACGGCGCTCGCCCACCCGACGGACCGGTCGCACTACTACCTGCCGAACATCGTCGCCGCCCCCGGCCGCACGGGCGAGGGGCGGGGCAGCGCGCTCCTCGAGGCCGTACTCGAGCGGTGCGACCGGGAGGGCATGCCCGCGTATCTGGAGGCGAGCAACGTGCGGAGCAAGGCGCTGTACGAGCGCCACGGCTTCGTCTTCACGGGCAGGACCGTCGATCTGCCGGGCGGCCCGCCGATGTGGCCGATGTGGCGGGAGCCGCGCGGCTGACAGTCGGGTGCGCGTCCCCGGCCGGGCGGCCGGCCGCAGGCCCCCCGGTCGGGGTATCGGCGCGGCCGCCCCGCCCGGGTCCGGCTTCGGGGTACCCCCGCACGCCTGTCACCTCGCCCCTTCATATGATCATTTGGGTGATGTGGTCGATGAAGTGGTTCATAACGTGATGGATCACGCACACCGATGCACTGATCAGTGATGCCGAGGGCCTGTGGGCCGTGTGGAGAACACCCGATGGGGGAGACGCATGTCACGCGTGTGGGTGGTTTCGCGCGACCTTCGAGGACGCACCCGCAGGGGGTGCGGGAAAGCGGTGGCCGAATGCGGACCGCCGATTTCCGCTTGCTTCTTCCATTCGAACGAACGATCAGTAGCCTCTGCTCAAGACCCCTGCGATGAGCTGGAGAGACAGACTGATGGACCGTCCACTCTGGGCCCCTCATGGCATCGACCTGTCTGTGCCGAGCGTGTCCCGCATCTACGACTACTACCTGGGCGGCTCGCACAACTTCGAGGTCGACCGTGAGGCCGGGCGACGGGCCATCGAGGCTTTTCCGGGGCTGCCGAAGATCATGCAGGCCAACCGGGCCTTCATGCGACGCGCCGTGCGGTACGCGGTCGACCAGGGCGTGACGCAGTTCCTCGACATCGGCTCCGGCATACCGACGTTCGGCAACGTCCATGAGATAGCGCGGGCCGCGGCCCCCGAAGCACGGGTCGTGTACGTCGACCACGACCCGGTCGCCGTCGCGCACAGCCGGGCCGTGCTGGCGGGGGACCAGCGGACCGATATCGTCGCCGCCGACCTGCGGACACCGCATGACATCCTGGCCGCCGACGAGGTGGCCCGGCTCCTGGACCTGCGTCGGCCGGTCGCGTTGCTGCTCGTCGCCGTGCTCCACTTCATGGAGGACCGGGACGAGCCCTGGAAGGCGGTGGCCGAGCTCCGTGACGCGCTCGCGCCGGGCAGTCTGCTGGTCCTGACCCACGCGTCGACCGACGAGGGTCCGATGAAGCCGGAAGAGGGGGAAGAGGGGGAAGAGGTGCAGGGTGTCTACCGCAGGGTCGGCTCCCCGCTGCTGATGCGCTCGAAGGGGGGCGTGGCGCGGTTCTTCGAAGGGTTCGAGCTGCTCGAGCCGGGCCTCGTGCCCATCTCGGCCTGGCGGCCCGACGCGGACGACGACTCGGCCGACTGTGCCGGTTACGCGGGAGTGGGGCGCAAACCGTGACCATGACGCCGGGCGTCAGAACGCCGGTCGGGGGCGGCGCGGGGAGAAGCGGTACGCAGGTTCGTACCGGGGCGGGGAAGACGGCCCTGGACGAGACCATGGACATAGCCGTGGATAAGGCCGTGAACAGGACGATGGACAGGGCAACAGGCGGTACGACGGGCAGGTCCGGCGGGGGCGGGACGTGGGAGGGCGGCATCGGGGCACAACCTGACGGAAGCGGAAGCGGGAACGGGGGCGCGGGGTTCGTGCGTTCGCCAGGCGCCGCCGTGCCCGGCGACGACGCGGTGGTCGGCGACGCGACCCGGTCCGGGGACGTCGCCGCGAGGGACGACCGTCTGCGGCGGTTCGCGGCGATCTGGAGCCGGGCCGTCTACCCGGCCACGACGACGTCCATGACACGCGCCGAGTTCGAGGACTACCTCGTCCCGCTCGCGGGCCGGCTCAGTGAGACCCTGCACGCGCAGCCCTTCGACCCGCGGCCCGCCGCCGAGGTGGGTGTCGCCCTGATCCAGGCGCACTGCACCGACCCCGATGCCCTCCCGCTGATCCTCAATGTCATCGACGCCTATCTGGTGCTGTACTGCCCGCCCGACGACGCCATGCCCGCCGAGGAGAGCCGCGCCCGCTGCTCCCGCCTCCAGCACGCCGTGGCCGCCGGCTTCGCCCGCTCCCTGCGTGAGCGCACCCGCGTCGAGCAGGAGGCGATCTCCCGCGCCGCGCTCGCCGCGGCGGCCGAAACCGAGCGGGCCCTGCACACGAGCGAGGCCCGGTTCCGCGCGGTGTTCGAGGGCGCGGCCATCGGTGTCGGCATCGCCGACGTCAAGGGCCGCATCACGGACGTCAACGAAGCCCTCACCAGGATGTTCGGCAGCATGGAGCACCATGTGAAGGGCCGCAACGTCGGTGAGATGGTGCACCCCGACGACTCGCCTGAGGTCTGGGGCCTGTACCGGGAACTGGTCCGCGGCGACCGCGACCAGTTCCGCGTCGAGAAGCCGTACTACCGCACCGACGGCAGCGTTCTGTGGACCGACCTCACGGTCTCCCTGCTCCGTGACGCCGCGGGCGAGCCCCAGTACCAGCTCGCGCTCCTGGAGGACATCACCGAGCGCCGCGTGCTGCACGAACGGCTGCGCTACGAGGCCACGCACGACGCCCTCACCGGCCTGCCCAACCGCACCCTGTTCTTCGAGCGCCTCGACCGGGCCCTCGAACCCGGCGGCGAGGGCGCCCGCTTCGGCCTGTGCTACCTCGACCTCGACGGCTTCAAGGCCGTCAACGACAGCCTCGGCCACGCGGTCGGCGACCGACTGCTCCTCGCCGTCGCCGAACGGCTGCGCTCCTGCGCCACCGAGCCGGACGAACTCGTCGCCCGTCTCGGTGGCGACGAATTCGTGGCCCTGGTCACCGGCCCCGCCGCGCAGAGCGACGTGACGGCCCTCGCCCGCCGGATGCTGGCCGCCCTCGACGAGCCCGTGACCATCGACGGCCGCGACCTGTCCGTACGGGCGAGCATAGGCATCGTCGACGGGCCGGCCGGTGAGCTGGGCGCCGCGGAGGTGCTGCGCAGCGCCGACATCACCATGTACCGGGCCAAGGCCGCCGGTGGCAACCGCTACGAGCTCGCCGACGCCGACTCCGACGCCCGCGTCATCGCCCGGCACAGCCTCACCAACTGCCTGCCGGCGGCGCTCGACAACGGTGAGTTCTTCATCGAGTACCAGCCGCTGGTACGGCTCACCGACGGCACCGTACGCGGCGCGGAGGCGCTCGTCCGCTGGTTGCACCCCCTGCACGGGGTCCTCGGCCCGGACCAGTTCATCCCGCTCGCCGAGAGCACCGGCCTCATCGTGCCCCTCGGCCGCTGGGTGCTGGAGGAAGCCGCCCGACAGGCCCGCGCCTGGCGCAGCGAGGGCATGTGCCGGGGCCCGATGCGGGTCAACGTCAACCTCTCCCCGTCCCAGCTCCGCTACCCCTCGCTCGTCCCCGACACGGTCGCGGTCCTGAAGAACGCCGGTCTGGACCCCTCGGCCCTCTGCCTGGAGGTCACCGAGAACGCACTGATCGGCGCCGACGAGGAGGAGCTGCGCCCCTTGCGCCAACTCGCCGACATGGGCGTGGACATTGCCCTCGACGACTTCGGCACGGGCTACTCCAACCTCTCCTACCTGCGCCGACTCCCCGTCAGCACGCTCAAGCTGGACCGCTCGTTCACCCGCGGCATGCAGTGCTCACCCGCGGACCCGGTCGACGTGAAGATCGTGGAGGGCATCGTCTCGCTCGCCCACACCCTCGATCTGTCGGTCACGGTCGAGGGCGTGGAAACCGGGATACAGGCCGACCACCTCCGGTTACTCGGTTGCGACACCGCGCAGGGCTGGTACTACGCCCGCCCCGGCCCGCCGGAACGCCTCCACACGCTCTCGCACGTGGACGCGACCACGTGAGGGCCCCGCTTCTCCAGTAACCGGGTCTCCTCATCGGTCAGCAACCGCGACCGGATCAGAAACCGCACCCCTTCGGGGGCCTCGAGCGAGAACCCGCTGCCGCGCCCGGGCACCACATCCACCGTGAGGTGGGTGTGGCGCCACCGCTCGAACTGGTCGGCCGACATCCAGAATCCGACCGCCTCCGCGACCCCCTCGACGTCCAACTCCGCGAGCAGCACATCGGACGCACCCGTACGGAACTCTCCCCGCGGGTAACACATCGGCGAACTGCCGTCACAACACCCCCCGGACTGGTGGAACATCAGCGGCCCGTGCTCGGCGCTCAGCCGCCGCAGCAACCGTGCCGCGCCGGGCGTGAGCGCGATCCGGGAGACGCCGGTGTCCATGGACCCCGTCGGGCGTATCGAGCTCATCGTGCACCCCTCCTCCGACCGGCCCGACCCCCGCCGGGCACCCCGACAGCCTGCCCCGGACGCCGCGCTGATCGCCAGGGGCAGGAAGGTGAGGGCTACCCCTTGACTTGGGTTAAATAGGGAGGAAAATAGCGAATACACCAGAAAACCAGAGCGAGCCGCACCGTCGGCGAAGACGTTCACCGACGAGCGTGACCACTTGTTGGCTCTGGCCAGGCCCCCGGCAGGTCCTGCCGATCCCGGAGCGTTCAGCGACGGCTGGAACTCAGGGGATGGAGATGGACTGCCGGGGACTGCCTTGTGTGCGAAATGCGGGCGCGCGCGGCCTACGGCTTAGCGGGTCGGCTGTCAGCAGTCCTTGCCGCCCCGGGTGATCGCTGCGCGCAGCGATGCGGCCATCGAGCGGCCGGCCACGCGCAGTGGTTCCGGGTCTCGGGCGGTTCGGGAGAGCATGAACGCTCCCTCCAGGTTGATGATCAGTGCATAGGCAAGTGACCGTGCCTCGTCAGGATCGGGCACCCACCGGGCGAACCACTGCCCACCTGCGCTCACCCACTCGGCGAACACCTCCGCTGTCGCAACTCGTAGGACTTCGTCGGTGCCGGCCACCTCCAATGCGACCGTCGCGATCGGGCAGGCATCGGCATACCCCGTCGCAACAAGGTTCTCGGCGGCCGTCTCGAAGGCGTGCATGACGGACTCGACGGGGTCCGGGACGCTGTCCAGCAGCGCCAGCACCATGCGGCCGTACTCGGCGCCGGCCGTGCGGAGCGCCTCCTCGGCCAGTTGCTGCTTGCCGCCGGGGAAGAAGTGGTAGATCGAACCGAAGGGCGCGTCGGCTTCCGCCGCGATCCGTTTCAGACCGGTGCCCGGGTAGCCGGCGCGGCGAAAGAGCATGGTGGCGGCACTCTGGATCCTGGTTCGCGTGTCCGGCTCGTCCTGTCGCATGACAACTCCCTTTTCGTACCACGTCCTTGGCGCTGCCGCCCCGCCTCCGCTACCTTCCAGTAGAACAATCTATCAAGGGGGTTCGATGCCGGAAATAGAGTTGTCAGCCGGGCCGATCGACTACCAGGACACCGGGGGGAACGGGCCGGTGCTCGTGTTCGGCCACGGCGTACCGATGGACGGTGCGCAGTGGCGCAAGGTGGTGCCCCTGCTGGACGGGTACCGGTGCATCCTGCCGACGCTGCCCATGGGAGGTCACCGCCGGCCGATGGATCCCGGCGCCGATCTCTCCCACCGCGGTGTCGCACGACTACTGGGCGGGTTCATCGAGCGGTTGGGGCTGGACGATGTGACCCTCGTCCTCAACGACTGGGGTGGCGGCCAGTTCCTCGTCCTGGAGGAGCAAGGCCGTAGGGTCGCGCGGCTGGTGCTGGTGGCCTGCGAGGCGTTCGACAACTATCCCCCGGGACCGGCCAAGGCACTGGCCGCCGTGTGCCGGATCCCCGGCGGCCCCCGGCTCCTGACCCAGCTGATGCGCATCCCCGCCGTCCGGTCCCACCCCAAGGGATACGGCGGGATGAGCCGTCGCGGCATCCCGGACGAGATCATGAAGAACTGGTTCGCTCCGGCCACCCGGAGCAAGGGCATCCGCAGGGACTTCGCCAAGTTCGCCACCTCTGCCCCCGACCGCGGGACGCTGCTGGACTGGAGTCGGCAGCTGAGTGGTTTCGACCGTCCGGTCCTGGTCGTCTGGGCCACCGAGGACCCGTTGATGCCGCGAGAGCACGGCTCCCGGCTGGCCGAGCTGTACCCGAAGGGTCGGCTGGTCGAAATCACCGACTCATCCACCCTCGTCCCCGAGGACCAGCCCGAGGAACTCGCCGCCGCCCTCCGGGACTTCCTGCATCAGACCGGCGCGGCTCCTTCTGCCGGCGCATCGTCCGAGGGCAGGTAGTACCTACCGGGCACCGCCTCTGTGGTGCCGCCTGGAGACGGGTGACTGCCTTGCGGTCGCTGAGGCGGTCGGTGTTGCGTGAGTCGCATCTACGCTCGGGAGCGCTACTGGGGGCTGTGTGGGGTGGTGATCATCCTCGGGTACCGTGCCTGTGCTGGGGCGGCCCCTGTAGGAAACTGGCTGTGACACGCAAATAACTTGCCTACGGGCAGTGGGAGTTCCTCGATCCGCACCGTCGTGCTTTAACGGGCAGGTCCACAGGCTGCCCGACGCGCCGAAAGCTTACGAGGCCATGATCATTCGCCCCCATGGCAACTCCAGCCCAAAGCCGCTACGCCAACCTCGCGCAGTAGGTAGCTCTCAGATCGGGGGTCCTGAAAGAGCTCATGTCTTGATCGCTGCAGCGCTATGCTGCATTTCGACGCCACGTCGAGGTGCAGAGGGCGAATCGTAGATCGACATGGGTTACTGCAACGTGGGTCAGTCCGACTGCGTGGGGGGATCGAGAATGAGGCCATCCTGGTGGTGCGAAGCCCGGTTGCGGCGACGCCAACTTCCTGCCATGTGGGCTGGCCCGCGAGTGATTGACAACATCGCGGCCGCCGGAGCCCAGCCCTAAGCCTACGGGAAGGCTCCTGATCACTGACATGCAGGAAGCCGAACCGGGTTTCTACAGGTCACACCAGGTGCGCGGCCCATCCCCGCCACGTTGCTCGGAATTCTGGAGAACTGATGCTTCACTTCGCCGATGTCGACGCCACCCACTTCATCGCCTGGATGCTTGATGGGGTCGTCGCCGAGGCTCGTGGCGACCACATGACAGCCCTGCCTGTGGCCCCCAGCGGTCGGCTCTGGCTCGGTCGACTCGCACCCGAGGTCGTCGTGCAGAATAGCCCGCTTGGCGAGCGGAGTGAGCGACTTGAGCCCTGCGAGGTCGGCATGCGGCTTCGACCTGAAGTGCTCGACGGACGAACGGTCACCTGCTACGCCCGGCTCGTCGTCTGGAACGAATTCGACGGAGGCGACGCCCCCGACGCGACGCGTTGGCGCAAGAGCGCTCCCATCGAGATCACAGCTGACCTGCGGACGCCCACAGCCATCGGTGCTGCCGCCACGAGCTCCGGTAGGGCCGACTTCGAGGCCGCTTTTCACGCCATTGGCGCTGACGGCATGGCATGCGAGTTCCACGCAGAGGCGGAGGCTGGAAAAGACGGCCCTGAGCTCGTGGTCACTCTCGTTAACGTCTCACCCCAGGAGATACCTCACTGGGACACCAACGTCTACGAAGCGCGCCTCACGGTCCGTGTCGGCCAAACCCGGCCCTTCACTCTAGACAATCTTCCTGACTCGTTCCGCTACAGCAGGGAGGTTCCCGCCTACGGGGTCAACGGCGGTGTAGTTCAAGTCGCCTCAGATACGTTCCGCACCGAGGACGCCGCGACCTACGATCAACCGAGACCTTCCTACTGGGATCCGGGAGCCGGGTCGGTACCGGACCTGAGTTTCGCAACGCTCGCCACTGATCCTCTCCCCTCCCTGCGTTCCCTTGTCGCGGCATGTGAGAAATGGGGTGCCACGCACTGGGCGGAACACGTGCTCGACGATCGCGCCATCGAAGAGGAGTGGGACGCCAAGATGCGGCAGACCGCCGCCGACGAGGCAGCTCTATTCGAAGGGGAACTACAGCGTCTGCGCGCCGGACTGACCCTGCTTGAGAACAACGCCGACCTGCGGCGCAGTTTCATGCTCGCCAACCGCTCATTCGCCGATTCTCCGCTGATCACGCACACCGACTGGCGCGCCTTCCAGCTCGGCTTCGTACTCGCGAACGCTGTCTCCATCGTCGACGAATCTGCTAACGGTGATCGCTCGATCGTTGATACTCTCTGGTTCGCAACGGGCGGAGGCAAGACCGAGACTTACCTGCTCTATGTCGTGACTACGGCCTTTTATGATCGCATGCGCGGCAAGGTGGAAGGCATCACTTCATGGGGCCGTTTCCCTCTGCGGATGCTTTCCCTGCAGCAGACTCAGCGCTTTGCCGACGTTATGGCTGCCGCCGAACTGGTTCGCCGCGACGAGGGCATTACTGGTCGGGAGTTCTCACTCGGCTTCTTGGTCGGCGCTGGCGGCACTCCGAACCGCATCCAACGCGGCAATAGCGCCCGCCCCGGAGAGCCTGATCTGAATGACCCAGGCATGCCAGAGCGCTACCGGATTCTGTTGCGCTGCCCGTTCTGCGGCTCAGAGCACCTGCGCATGAGCTTCGATCAAAAATATTGGACGCTCAACCACACGTGCATCGCACCCGAGTGTCCGTGGGGTGGACGACCGCTGCCATTTCGCATCGTGGATGACGAGATCTTCCGCTCGCTCCCGACCGTGGTGTTGGGCACCCTCGACAAGGCCGCGAGTATCGCGATGCAGGCAGCGATGCGAGGCTTCTACGGCCCCCCATCTGGCCGCTGCCCGGAGATTGGGCACGGCTTCACATATGCGCCGCGAAGCAGTTTGCCCGGCCCAGGCGGGTGCCTTTTCCCCGGCTGCCAATCCGCGACCGGGCCACTGGCCCAACCTGAAGCGCTCTACGCCCCGACCGTGCGCATGCAGGATGAGTTGCACCTGCTTCGAGACAGTCTCGGTGCAGTCGACTCGCACTACGAGGCCGTTCTCGACGCACTGCAGCAGCACTACGGATCGGTTCCGAAGGTCATCGCCTCGTCGGCAACCCTCGCCGGCCACGACGAACAGGTGCGCGCACTGTATCGCCGCAGAGGGCGCACATTTCCCCGCCCTGGGCCCCGGGCAGGCTGGTCGTTCTGGTCGCGTGCGACCAGCGACCTCGCTCGCCGCTTCGCGGGTCTCGCCCCGCGCGGCGTCACGCTTGAGTACGCGACAGACCAACTGACCGAGTCACTGCAGCGCCTGACCCGAAGCGCGCTCGAGAATCCCGAGGCCATCGCCAAGCTGACGGGCATCGACGTCTCGGCGATCCCGCACCTGGTCGATGCCTATGGCGTCGACGTCGTCTATGGCTCCAACCTCAAGGACGTTGAAGCCGTCGCCCGGTCCTTCGACACACAGCTCCAGCTTGACCGCACGATCAATGCGGCAACCCTCACCGGACGCACTCCGCTAGACGAGGTCCGCACTAGCTTGGACCGGCTCGTCACCCCCGAGCCTGACTTCTATGATCGACTCCACCTCGTGGCAGCTTCGTCGATGCTCTCTCACGGCGTTGATGTGAACCGCCTCAACGTCCTGGTCATGCTCGGGCTGCCTCTGGCGACCGCAGAGTTCATCCAGACGACGTCGCGTGTCGGCCGCACTCATCCCGGGCTCGTGATCGTTCTGCACAAAATCGGGCGTGAGCGGGACGCCGCCGTGTACCGAACTTTTCCATCCTTTGTGGCACATGCCAACCGGCTGATCGACCCCGTTCCGATCACTGCAAAGAGTCGCCGTGTCCTGGAACTTACCTTCGCTGGCCTAGTCCAAGCTCGAGTCTACGGCATCCACGAACCCGCCGCGATCGCGTCGAAAATGCGCCAGCTAACCAAACCCATGACGGTGCGGCGAGCCTTCAGTCAGCTGCCGGTGCTTGAGCAGGACGAGTTGCAGGCGCTTATCGAGATGCTCGACATTGAAGGGCCACTCGACGAGAACCTCCGTTGCGACCTGGAGCGCTATCTGCGCGAATTCTACCGGGCACTCAATGACCCGGCGAGCAACGCCGAGTGGGTCAGCGACCTCTTCCCCACGGGCGGGCCGATGCGCTCTCTGCGGGACGTCGAGGAACAGGCACCCGTCTTCTCGCGGGGAGGTCGGTCGTGAGAGTCGAGCGCGGTGCGTCGCAAATCCTTTTCGGCCTTCTCCCCGGGCAGACCGCCGACCTGGAGGGCCGTATCTGGAAGGTCGCACAATGGATAGATCCAATGCCCATGACCCTCGACCAAGATGCAGTACGAAGGGCACTACTTGGCGCAATCACACCGTGGTCGGTGACCAAGAACGACGACGGGCTGGAACGCGACCTTCGCGCTCGTGTCAGTGTCGAAGTAGTTGAGCTAAACAAGCACCGCGGTGTGCTCGTTGAGCCGTTCCCGAACCAGTGGCGCTGCAAGGCTTGCGGCAGCATCGCAAAATCCCGTGATGAGCGATGCCGTTGCGGCGGAACTACTCGGGCGCAGATGCAGTTCGTTACATACCACACGTGTGGCGCATCGGGCGAGCCGTACCTACCACGATGCAGGGCGCACAACGCGGTTGCTGTCCGCCTTCCTGGCACAGCGACGGCACGCGAGCTCCGCATCTTCTGTCCGCAGTGCCATCAGCAGCTGACGCCAGGCGGTATCCCCTTCCAACTCTGCAACTGCGGGGACGGCGGCATGTCCTTCACCGTCCATCGAGCGGCTGTCGTCTTCTCGCCCCACTTCGCCGTACTCGTCAACCCCCCGGATCCCGCCGAGGCGGCCCGCCTACGTGCTGGCGGCGGAGGAGCTCGTGCGCTTGACTGGGTCCTTAACGGAATGACATCGAACGACCCGGCAACAGGGAGACAGACCGTCGCCGGGCTCATCGAGACACTTCGCCTCGCGAATCTGTCCGAGGAGACCGCGCAACGAATGGCTCAGGAGGCCCTCAGGCGTGGCGAGGTTGACGCCGGGCATAGTGGGACCGAGATCGTTTTGTCCGACACCACTCGTGACAAGGTGCATGAGGAAGCGTTGAGCCTCGCCTCCGCAGTCAATGGCGGTCGGGTCAGGATCAAAGACATGGTTGCGGGTGCGACCCCACCATTGCGGACGCTGTACGAGGGTGCGTACGGGAACTCGATGCGCCAGGCGCAGCTTGAGGAGGTTGAGCTGCTCGCCAACTTCCCCGTGGCCACACTGGCATTCGGGTACTCCCGAGGAGATCTCTCGCCCGGAGCCACTCGCCTGGTTCCGTTCCGCGAACGCGGACGCATCCGCGCCTACGGATCGCTGTCCCGTACTGAAGCCCTGCTCTTCCGACTGGATCCTCTCCAGGTGTATCAGCACCTCGCGAGTCGGGGACACGCACTGCCTGACGTGAAGGAGGCCCGCGCGGCGCGTATTGCCCTGCTTCAGGCTATGGAGCTGCCGTACCCAACGCAGGAGAGGGCCCAACCGCTCGGCGGCGACCTGCTCCGGCTCGTGCATTCATACGCGCACCGGACGATCCGAAGACTTGCTTCCTTCGCCGGCATCGAACGCGACGGCCTTGCCGAGTATCTTGTCCCGCACCACCTCAGTTTCGTCGTTTACGCCGCATCGCGGGGGGACTTCGTGCTCGGTGGACTCCAATCCGTCTTCGAGTCCTCTCTGCACCGCTTCCTTGAGGACCTAGTTGAGGGCGAGTCGCGCTGCGCACTGGACCCCGGTTGTCGTAGCGGCGGTGGTGCCTGCATGGGCTGCCTCCACCTTGGTGAGCCGTCCTGCCGCTGGTTCAACCGGTTCCTCGATCGCTCGGAACTCTTCGGCGCTCATGGCTTCTTCAACGCTGGGGCGTGACGCAGTGGATCACGCCGAACTAGTGGGTGGTGTGCTCGTCGATTGCGCTGACCCCAGGGCGTCTGCCAGCGACCTCACTCGGATCCTGATGGCGCCGCAGTTGAACCGCGCCGCGGCCATTCAAGCCGGATTGGAGCCAGAACTCGTTGAGGTACTGCGTAGCCGGTTCGCCAATGAACACGAGCGGATCCCCGCGCTGTGCCAGGAAGCTGCGGCTTGGGCGCTGGGGCGGAGATCGATAGCCAGCGTTGAACCGTGGGATCTCGTGGCATCCCTGCCGAGAGTAGAAATACCGGAAGGTTTGCGCCGTACAACAGGGGAAACCCTTATCCAACTCGTCGTCCAGGCGAGACGGACCCTCCGCCTCGCGGCCCCCTTTATCGATCAGCCCGGTATTTCATTCATGGCTGAGGCGCTCGCAGCTGCCACGACACGAGGCGTGCGAATCGAGATCCTTCTCCCAACCCGTTCAACCCATGCAGACCACGCCCTCGGCGACCTGACTGCGACTATCGCAGCCGAGGGACGCTCGGCGAACTTCTCGGTATCGAAACTACGAGAGGATGCGCCTTGGGTACACCTAAAGGTCCTCACCTCTGACTCCGAAGCGGCCTATATTGGCAGCGCCAATATCACAGGAGCTGGCATTGGTGGTCGCAACCTTGAGCTCGGCGTTCTCGTCCGAGGCGAGCCCGTCCTTGTAGTTGAGCGTGTCCTCGACACCTATCGCAGATCATGACTGGCCAGCGGTTCTCTCAGTTCGCGCAGACCTGGGCAACCGCGAGCAAATCACCAACTGTAGTGATCTTATGACCGTCAGTTTCCATACGTACGATACTGTCATGGGCGGACGAGGGGACTCGCGAGTGGCGCAGGCCGGCTACGGCGTCGGCGATGTAGTGGTCCCCGAATCGGATCAGCGGAGGCGTACTGGGCCGCGCGGCGATGACGCATGAGCCGCAGTTCGGCGACGGCGCTGTCGGGTCCCTCGGGTTTCTGAGCGATGGAACGACGCAGATGCACCATCGAGTACGCGAGGGTGACGTGCCGTTCACCGTCCACGATGTCGGCTTCCAGGAGCGCGCCCCGTGCCTCCGTCAGCTCCGGGGCGCGGGCCGCCAAGCGGTCTTGGGAGTCGGGAACGACGGACAGCAGGCCCTTCATCGCCGCCCGGAACAGCTTGTATCCGCGATGCTGGCGCCCGCTCAACGGCATGTCCACCGACGGAGGCGCCATGGTGTGGCGTTTCGCCGCCATGTAGTAGTCGGCCGGGATCGTACTGGCGTGAGCCATCGCCGCTCCGGGAATCCACGCACATACACCGTCGCGTCCGCCAGCCGCAGCAGCGCGGCATCACCGTCGCCGAGCCGCAGATGGCGGGTGGCGTCGGCCACGGCGACCGCGGCGCAGACGTTGAACAGGACATGGACCTGGTGACCGATGAGCCACCGAGCACTCCACACGCTCTCCAGTGACGATCCCGCATCAGCCTCGGGGACGGGCACCGGCGGGACGGAGTCAGGGTCGGTGCCCGGCGCCGCACCGGTGAGATCGAGCACCGACTGCCGCATCCCGGTCATCTCCAGCGCCAGGTCGGAACCCGACAGCGGAGCACCACACAGATCTTCCAGACCGCGGTGGATGACCAGGGCGCCGTGCAGGGCAGCCTGCTGGTCCGACAGTTCCTCCTCACGGACCCGGAAGAACGACTGACTGGTCGACTCCGCCAGCAGCCCCTCACCGACCACGGCCGGAGCCAGATCCGACAGCGCGGCCGCCAATTCACCGGCAACCGTGGCGGCCTGCCGCAGTGCGAGGGTGCGCTCGACAGGTCTGGCATGCGTCGACACCGCGGCCAGCACACGCGCGGTCCGCTTCGCCTCGGCATCGGCCCGCGGGCCGAACTGCGGGATGGGTCGCCTGCCTCAGGGCTCTCGGAAGGCCGCGACAGCAGGATGACCGGCAACCGGTGATAAGCCCATGGTTGAAGTATTTCGCCAAGGACACTCCACACGAAACCCTGATCTGCAAGCCCATTCTGCGCGGTGCACCGGAGTTGGCCGGGCAGTGCCGGTGGCGGCGAGCCCGGTATGGCGAGTTGTGCGAGCGGCCCGGTATTTCGCGGCGGCCGGAGAGGTCGAAGGGCCGCGCCCGCACTGGGTGAGGTGACGGGCGGTCGTCGCGCCGGGTGGCGGGAGCGTACGGGTTCGACCATGCCGCATGCGCCGGCCCGGGCACGATGGCCGCAGGCAGAACTCGATGGCCGCGGTCTGGACCGCTGCTGTTGTGGTCGGTGGGGCCTTCAAACCCCGATGCACCTGTCCGCGCGAGCAGAGCGTTCTCTCTTACCGGACTCCCGGTCGGATGGCCGGCGCCGTCGGTGTCGGCGTATCCATGCGCAACGCGCACAGTGACCGTGACGGGATGCCGCCTCATGACGCCTTCATGAAACGGGGACTCTGCCCGAGGGGGCACATTGCGGATGTGACCTGCGCTTCTCGAGCTCTGAATCAGGCAGTCAGGGGTACACCCCGGAGGTCGCATACTCAGTGAGTGCTGCGATGCCGGGGTGCGGTGGCGGCCGGGCTCTGTGCGGCGAGGTAATGGAAAGGTTGATGGGGGTTATGAAGGACGCGAACGAACTGGCCGTTCCGGAAACGGTGGACAGTCCTGCCCAGCACAGCCAGCCGACCGGTGGCGTGGCGCGGTGGTTGCTGCGTCACCAGGTCCAGCCGGTCGGGCCGGCGGCGGGCAAAGAGCCGGAGAAGCCGCACGCCTGGTGGAAGGTGATGTGCCTGACCGGCGTGGACTACTTTTCCAGCCTCGCCTACGTCCCGGCGATCGCCGCCCTCGCGGCGGGCGCGGTGTCGCCACTGGCGACGCTGTTGATCGTGGCGCTGACCCTGCTGGGGATGCTGCCGATGTACCGGCGGGTGACCAAGGAAAGCCCGCACGGGGCGGGCTCGGTGGCGATGCTGGAGGACCTGCTGCCGTTCTGGTGGGGCAAGCTGTTCGTGCTGGTCCTTCTGGGGTTTGTCGCCACGTCATGGATCATCACGATCACCCTGTCCACGGCGGACGCCTCCGTGCACGTGGTGGAGAACCCCTTCTTCCCACAGGCCCTGCACGGTCACGAGGTCGGCCTCACGGTGGCCCTGCTGGTGGTACTCGGAGGGGTGTTCCTTCTCGGGTTCAGCGAAGCGGTCAGCGTCGCCATCCCGCTGGTCGCGATCTTCCTGGTCCTCAACACAGTGGTCATCGCCGTGGGTGCGGTGCATGTGTTCACC
Organism: Streptomyces sp. NPDC033229; assembly: GCF_055576875.1. NCBI lineage: Bacteria > Bacillati > Actinomycetota > Actinomycetes > Kitasatosporales > Streptomycetaceae > Streptomyces > Streptomyces sp. NPDC033229. The sequence goes on from NZ_JBVIQR010000018.1 coordinate 54,080, forward strand.
ACACCGGGCGCATGGTCACAGTGGACCCATGCTCTCATCGACGGCGGGGGTGGCCCGGGCGATCTGATCGGGCCGGCACTTCTGGCGTTCCCGCTGCTCGTCCTCGGGCTGTCGGGCTTCGAGACCGGGGTGAGCATGATGCCCCTCGTGGCCGCTGAGGGCGAGAGCACGGAGCAGCGGTTGGCCTCACGCATCCGCAACACCCGCAAGCTGCTCACCACCGCCGCACTCACCATGAGTCTCTACCTCCTCGCCGCCAGCCTCGTCACCACCATCCTCATCCCGCACAAGGAATTCGAATCCGGTGGCGGGGCCAACGGCCGTGCTCTGGCCTGGCTCGCACACGAACACGTCGGGGAGGCGTTCGGCACCGTCTACGACGTGAGCACCGCCCTGATCCTGTGGTTCGCGGGCGCGTCCGCGATGGCAGGACTGATCAACATCGTGCCCCGCTACCTGCCCGATTACGGCATGGCCCCCGAATGGGGACGCGCGGTACGCCCCGTCGTCCTGGTCTATACGGCCCTGTGCATCGTCATCACCATCGCGTTCGACGCCGACGTCGACGCGCAGGCCGGCGCCTACGCCACCGGCATCCTGGCCATGATGGTCTCCGGCGCCTTCGCCGTCACCGTCTCCGCCCTGCGCCGCCACCAGCGCGCCACCACCGCAGGATTCGCCGTACTGACCGCGGTGCTCCTCTACGCCCTCATCGCCAACATCGTCGACAAACCCGAGGGCATCGCCATCTCGGGCATCTTCATCACCGGCATCATCGCCGTGTCACTGATCTCCCGGGTCTCACGCACCACCGAACTTCGCGCGGACCGCATCACGTTCGACCAGGCCGCCCGCCGCTTCATCACCGACACCCTCGCCCACGACGGCTCCATCAACATCATCGCCAACCGCCGCCAGGCCGGCGACGCAGCCGAATACGCCGACAAAGAGCGCGAACAGCGGGGCACCAACCCGGTGCCCCGCCCCGCCGATGTCCTGTTCCTGGAAATCGACGTCATCGACCCCTCGGACTTCAGCGAAACCCTCTCCGTCCACGGCGTCGAAGTCGACGGCTACCGCATCCTGCGCGCCCAGGCACCGGCAGCGCCGAACGCCATCGCCACCATCCTGCTCGCCCTGCGCGACATCACCGGAGTACGGCCGCACTGCTACTTCGCCTGGGCCGAAGGCAGCCCCCTGCGCCACATGTTCCGGTACTTCCTCCTGGGCCGCGGCGACACCGCACCAGTCACCCGCGAGATCATCCGCAGCCACGAAAGCGACCCCGCCAAACGCCCCGGCATCCACGTCGGCGGCTGACATCCCCGGCGTCTCGCCTGCGCCAGCTCGGCGGCAGCAGTCGAAGTGCCATGGAAGCCGCCACCTGAGAACTCGGCGGTGGCGGCGCGGTCGCACGATCCTGCCCCGGCCGTCGGCGCCTGTCGGCCGTCGAACTGACCGTGCGCGGGTTCCCGGGGCCGCCGGTGCGGTGATCTCCGAGGATGGCCCCGCGAGACCCGGGTGACACGCGGTGCGCACGGGTAGGGCGTGGTGGACCGGTGTGTACGAGGAAAGGGCGACGACGTATGAACAGATCTGCCTCCAAGGGCTCCGTGCAGGCAGGCCTCGCGCTGAGCGCGGCTCTGGTGTGGGCCGTGTGCAGCGCCACCGTGAGCGCGGCGCTGCCCGAAGACGCGAGCGGAGTCACGAGAACGGCTGCCGCCGCGCGTGAACGGGCGTGCCCCATCGTGTACTTCGACCTGGGCGAGACCCTCGTGCACACCGCCGACGACGGCAGCACCGGCTATCAACCCGGCGCGGCCTCTTATCTGCGTGCCCTGCGCCTACGCCGCATTCCCGTCGGCCTGATCACCAACGTGCCGCCCTCCTGGGGCACGACCGACGCCGAGCGCGCCGCCAGGCTGCGGCAGGAGGTCGACGCCACCTGGCGGGGGCCCGCGCCCTTCGCCTGGAAGGACTTCGGCGACCGCGTCCTCACCCCGCGTACCGAGGCGGAACGCAAACCGGCTCCCGCTCTCTGGCAGCGGGCGAAGGCCGGCTCGGGCCGCTGCCGAGTGGTCTATCAGGCGGAGACGGCCGAGGAGGTCAGAGCGGCTTCCTCGCTCGGTTTCGTGCCGTACCAGGTCGGTCGGCCGCACCGGCCCGCGTTTCTCCCGGTCCGGCTGGTCGAACTCCTTGGCCGGCGCTCTCCCGCTTGACCACCCCGCTGCGCAAAAGCAGTTGGAAAACCCCGAGCAGCACCGCCGTGGCGAGCGCGCTGTGCCACAGCAAGGCGTCCAGGCGCCCGGCGGCGAGATAGGCGCCCGCGGCGATCGCGGCCAGTGCGCACACCGCGCGATCCACGATGCTCTCGACCGAGAGCAGCGTGGCGCGCGGGGCGTGCGCGGGCACCGCGTCGTTCACCAGCTTGCGTTGGACGGGGTACGCGAAGCCGGTCGCGGCGGCGAACAGGCAGAGCAGCGCGACGACGGCCCACGGCCCGCCGAATGTCATGGCCGCCAGGCTGCCCGCCAGCGCGAGGCTGAGGACCGAGACCCAGGCGACCGGTGGCAGGCGGCGGCTCAGCCACTGTGGACGGGCCGATGCCACGGCCTCCGCCACCGTCATCGCCGCCATCACACTGCCGTGCGAGGCCTCCGCGATGCCGTGGTCCAGCAGGATCGGCTGGAAGAGGTTGACCTGGCAGATCCGGGAGAGCGTGAAGATCGCCACGCCCTGCACCATCACCAGGGTCAGCCATCGCGAGGAGGCGACACAGCGCAGCGCGGCGCCCGCGTCCCGCAGGAACGCACCGCCCCCGTGCCCTCCGTCCGTCTTCCCCGTACCGCCGCCCGCCCCCGCAAGGCGGGGCAGTGCGACGGCGCAGGCGAGGGAGCCCGCCGCGCTGGCGGCGCTGAGCACGTACGGGGCCGGATGTGCCACGGCCATCAGGGGCCCGACCAGCGGCCAGCACACGACCTTCGCAACGAGCCCCAGCGCCCGAGCGGTGCCCTCCGCCCTCAGGTAGTGCTCGTCGCACTTCTCGGCGCGCAGACCGTCGTACAGGTAGGCGCTGGCCGCTCCCGAGGTGAGTGAACGGCCCGCGGCGATGGCCAGGAAGTGGACGAGGAAGCCGGTGTAGGAGGCGCTGACCACCGGAGCCAGGTTCGCCGCGGTCATGACCACCGCGCCGGCGAGCAGGCAGTTGCGGGTGCCGATCCGGTCGGCGATCAGGCCCGTCGGGATCTCGAACAGGCAGAAGGCCACGTAGTAGATGCTCTGGATGCCGAAGATCTGCGCGTCCGAGAGCCCGGCCGCCTTCTGGTAGGCGTAGAACACCGGCATCCACCACAGCAGATTGAACAGCAGTTGGAAGCCGTAGTTGAGCCGGATGATCCGGCGGGCGGTGACGGTCGGGCCGGTGCCCGCCCCCTGCCGGCTGGAGCGCGCCCTCACAGCGCGTACGGGCGGACCTGGACCAGCCGGAAGTCGCCCCGTTCGGTCATCAGCCACTCGATGTCCAACGGCCGGTCCACGTCGGACCCGCTGAAGTGGGACTGCAGGAGTCGCCCGGTCAGGCACAGGTCGGCGAGCCGGGAGCGGGTGGCGGCGGAGAGCCCGTCGCCCGAGGAACCCAGGGCGACGGTACGGCCTCCGCCCTCCACGGTGTTGTACAGGTACTGCTGCGGCAGGACCGAGCCCTCGACCACCTGCTCCGGGGAGCCGGGGGAACAGTTGAGGTAGACGTTGCGGAAGTCCTCGCGGCGGGTCGGGTCGCAGGTCACCAGAACGCCGCCGAGCGAGGCGGGGACGTACTCCTGGACGATGACGCCCATGTAGGTGTCGTCCAGGGAAATGCCGACCTGGTGGCGAAGGCGCACGCTGCGTGGCGAGAGCAGCGAGGCCCACACCTGGCGTACGGCGTCCAGGAGTTCGTCGGCTCCGTGGGCGGTGGTGACGGAGTCGTAGACGCCCGCCGCGGAGAACCCCGGAAGGTCCTCTGCGTTGGACGAGGAGCGCACCACCAGGCGGCCGCGCGGGTCGGCGGGGGCGGGAAAGGCCTGGCTGATCTGCCGGGTGACCGACTCGGGGACGGGTGTGTGCCGGATCAGGTGCTGGAGCTGCAGGCAGAGTGAGTCCAGGACGTCGGTGGCGTCGAGTTCGAGAGCCATCTTGAGCTTGCCGATGCCCTGTTGGAGGGCGGGGGAGGAGGCCAGGAAGTGCTGCTGGAGCGCGAAGGGCAGCGCGACGCCTTCGGGGGCGCCGACCGTCGTGGCCACGAAGGCGGCAGCAGCGGCGCGTAATTCGGCAAGGGAGGGCGCGTTCAGGCCGAGGCGGGCCGCGAGATGCCCGTAGAGGTCCTCGCGCGGCGGGCGGGGCCGCCCGTAGAAGGCGGTCAGGTCGGCTGTGCGGCTGTCGAGTACGTGGTGCAGCTCGCCGAGGTTGGCCGCCTTGGTGCCGTAGCGGTCGCGGTCGGCGCTGCGCAGCCGGTGCAGGGCCAGCACGGGAACGTCTTCGAGCAGCGGCGGTTCGAGGCGTATGCGCTGCTGGTGCCAGGCCGGAGCCCGCAGGTCGGGTTCGTGGTCGAGCCGCTCGAGGGATATCTCGTCCTCGCGGACCCGATAGCGGACCCACGCGCCGTCCAGGCCGTCCTTGTCGACGAGCTGTTCCAGGTCGCGCACGATCGCGTTGGGTATGCCCCAGCCGGAGGCGAGGACGTTGGTGTGCGAGAGCGGGGTGATCGGCGCGGTGTTGAGGAATCCGGCGACCCGGGGGACGTCGTCCGGCAGGCACGGCATGGCCACGATGTCCGCCCAGCCGAGCCCGGCCTCCGCCGCCGCGTACTCCTCGCGCGTACGGAAGAAGCGCAGCCGCCCGGTGGCCTCGCCGGGATTGAGCGGGGCGCGGGTCCGGGAACCGAAGAGCTCGTGGCTGAGGATGCGCGGCACGCACAGTTCGCTGATCGCCGCCAGCTCCTCCTCCTGCCCGTGGTTGGCGGGCTTGAGGAACAGCGGCAGCCTGCCGTCGACCCGTGCTCGTACGAACTCGTAGAAGAACGCAAGAAGTTCGCCGTGCATGGTGTCGGCCTCGGTCGTCTCCAGGACGAGGAACGTGCGTTCGCGGCCGTCCGTGTCCTGCTCGGTGTGCAGGGACAGCACACCGAGCAGGAAGCGACGCCCGGGGTCCATGTAGACGGAGGCGTTGAAGGCGTCGAGGTCCGCGTCGAGCGCGGCCAGGTCCATGCCCAGAACGCGGGTGGCGATGTAGTTGACGTGGAAGGGGTGCGCGGCGGTGTCGAGCAGGTGCCAGGTGTTCTCGGCACGGTCGACGACGACCTTGAGGTACGGGTGTCCCGCCAGGACCCCGGAGAGGGTGCGGAAGAGCGGCAGGGAGAGGTTCTCGCCGACGACCGTGCGGTCCGTGACCGGTTCGGCGGCGTCGGTGAGCAGCTGGGCGGTCATGCCGAAACCTCCTCGGGCTGAGCGGCGGGCAGCACCCGGGGCAGGGCGTCCACCAGGGTCTCGAAGTCGCGGAGTACGGTCCGCGCGTCGGCGGCGGAGAGCAGGCACAGGGCCGCCATGGTGTTGGCGCCGGCGGCCGGGTCGTACACGGGCACGACACTGCCGTCGGCGAGCGAACTCTCCCCGACCACCGACAGGCGGCTGCCCCGGCTGAGGGGGATGTCCGCCGAGACGGCGCGGAAGTCCCAGACCTTGCGGTCCGGCCAGGCCCGGCCGCGGCCGTCGACCGCGAGGACGACGAGGGAGCCCGCCGCCCCGCGCGCCTGTGCCGGGGTGAGGACCTGCTCGGGCCACCCGACCGGGCGTCCGAGGAGGTGGTCGACGAGCATGCCCACGAGGTCGAGCCCGAAGACCTCCTCGATCTGCGGCACGGTCATCGCGCCGCCGAACCGGGCGGCCGTCTCGATCAGCCACATGCTGCCGTCGGCGCCGAGCTTGATCTCGGTGTGGGTCCCGCAGTCGCGCAGGCCGAGGGCGTCGACCGCGCGGCGGGCCAGGTCCACGATCCGGTCCTGGGCGTCCCGGGCCAGCAGGGCGGGGGTGATGCTCGCGCGTTCGGTGAACGGCTCGACCGTGGGCATCCGCCCGCTGAGGCACACCGGGTGGAAGGTGCCGTTCGCCACGACGCCCTCGACACTGACGTAGTCGCCCCAGCCGGGCTCGTCGAACCAGTCCGACGCGGTGCCGGTGACGATCTGCTCGACCACGTAGTCCGCGTCGGCCTCGGCCACATGCAGCTCCGCGTAGCCCAGCCGGGCCGATTCGGCCATCACGTCACAGGAGCGCGCCCAGGCGGCCGACACCTCGTGCGGGGAGCGGATGATCTGGTGCGCGGTGGAGCCGGCGCTCCAGGCCGCCTTGAGGAGCAGCGGGCCGGGCAGGGAGCGAGCCGCCGTGTGCAGGTCGGCCTCGGTGCCCACGGGGCGGAACTCGGGCTGCGGCAGCCCGTGTCGCTGCCAGGTGCGGCGCATCAGCCGCTTGTCGCGGGCGAGCGCGGAGGCACTGCCCGCCCCCGCGAGACCGAGTGCCTCGCACGCCTCGGCGACGGCCACGACCGCGTACTCGGAGAAGGTGAGCACCGCGTCCGCGCCCACGGCCTCGGCTCGCGCGACGATCAGGGACACCAGGTCGGAGCGGTGTGCGTCGGCAGGCGTCACGACCGAGGCGCACAGTCTGCGGGCGGAGCCTGCCACGGCGGGAGGAAGAGCGCTGAGCGCCAGCAGGTGCACTTCCGCCTTCGCGGCCGTCCGGGACAGGAGGTGACCGAGCGGCGGACCACCCTTGGCATGCACTAACAGCACCTTGCTCACTGAAGTTCGTCTCCAATCATTCGGGTTTTCGACGGATCGCCGTATGCGGGGGAACGTGCGGTGAGTCCGGTGGCTCTCCGGCCCGCGCGGCGGGGCGTGTTCACCCGCTCACTCCAGGGGACCAGGCCACAACCGCCCGTGACGCCTCCGTGGGCCCCCGGGACTCAGGCATTTGCCTGAGTCCCGGGGAACCTCCGCCTCCGCAGCGGCTTCCGGTGCGACGGCACCCGGCCGGGATCCAGGCATGTGCGGAGCGGGGGCGGGATATCCAACGCCTTATGACTGAGCGTCAGCCAGTCGTATACGGACGGAGAGCGCTGTGGACGATTCCAGTCTCAAGGCACTGCTCGAGCACCTTCCCGTGTTCTGGTGGGAAGCCGACGAGACGTGGCAGGTGCTGGAACAGGGAGGCGGCGCCTTCACCGACACCGGCACGGCGCGGCGCTTTCTGGACCGGCTGCGCCGGGAACTCCCCGACCCGGGGCACTCGCCGCGGGAGGGCCGCCGACGGATCCGGTTCGACGGCCGCGCCTTCGACGTCAGCCGACTCCCGAGCGAAGGCCGGGCCCACGGCCGTGCGCGCGGCCTCGCGGTGGAGGCCGACACCCGCACCGAGGCCCCGCGCGGACACGCGGCCTTCGCGGACCTGGTGGACCTCGCCCCGGCCGCCGCCTTCATCCGCGACAAGGACGGACGCTACCTGTGGGCCAACCACGCCTACGGGCACCTCTACGGCACGGTCCCGGAACAGATCGTCGGCAAGTACATAGAGGACCTCGACGAGCCCGCCGAGGCCGACCGGTTCCGCACCCTCGACCAGGAGGTCCTCAGCCGGGGTACGCCGGTACGACACACTCTCGGCTACCGGCGCCAGGACGGCAGCGCGGGCCGGGCGGTGGGCCACCGCTTCCCCGTACGGGAGAACGCGCAGACCTGCGTCGCCGGAATCTACGTGGACGTCACGGACCACCTGCGCGCAACGGTCCAGTGGCAGGAGGCCGAGGAGAACCTGGAGGCCCTGCGCGACCACAGCGGCCTGCCCTGCGCGCTGCTCTCGGCGAACGGGCGCGTGGTCGAGGCGAGCGCGGCGGCGGCCGAACTGTTCCGGCTCAGCCCGCACGATCTGGTCGGCCGCCGCGCGCACACCCTGCTCGCCCCGGAACCCGATCTCGACCGGCTGCACCGGCGCTGGAACGGCCTGATAGCGCGCCGCACCAGAAGGGTCGAGACATCCGCGGTGCTCGTGGACGCCCAGGGGCTGCAGCGCCGCGCGCGGCTCCACCTGACGACGACCGGCCACCCCGCCGCCCGGGCCCGGCACGTCTGGGCCGTCGTCACCCACCAGAGCCTCGCCCACGAGGCGCATGCGCCGCTCACCGCCGCGCAGGTCCGCATCCTCTCCCTCCTGGCGGAGGGCAGCAGCAACGGCGACATCGCCACTTCGCTGCAGTTGTCCCGGCAGACGGTCGACTACCACCTCAGCCGCCTGCGGCATCTCCTGGGGGCGGCGACCCGCCCGGCCCTCGTCGCCCGCGCCTACGTCCTCGGCATCCTGGCCCCGTGCGCCTGGCCTCCGCGCTCCGCGACGGCGGCCCATCCACTCAGCGCTGTCTGAGGGGCAGGGCAGCGGCGAGCTTTCCGCGGTGCGAGGTCGCGGGAGGGAGCCGATCGGCGTGTGCGCGATGATCACGCCGTGGAGCTATCCCGCCCTCCGGCCCGCCGGAAAGGTGGCCTCCGCCCTCGCCGCCGGGTGCACCACCGTCCTCGAACCAGCCCAGCTGACCCCGTATTCGGCCGTGCTGCTGGCGGAGCTCCTGGAGGCGGCCGGGGTCCCCGCGGGGGTGTTCAACCTCGTCCTGGCCCGCGGCTCGGTCATTGGGGACACGCTGAACGCGCACCCGCAGATCGACATGATCTCCTTCACCGGCTCCGGACCGGTCGCTGTCGGCGTGGTGGCCGCAGCGGCCACCACGGCCAAAAGAGTCGTCACGGAACTCGGCGGCAAATCGCCGCAGATCGTGCTGCCCGACGCAGACCTGGACACCGCCGTGCACCCACGGCAGTCGCGGGACTGAAAGTCGGCGACCCCCGGGCCGACTTCGGCATCGGCGAATACCTGGAGACCAAGTCCATCGTCGGAGTGGATACCTGACATGCCCCCGTTCCGCCCCAGTCCCGCCTACGCCCCTGCCGGCGCCGCGCGGCGCCGGACCGTCAGCGCTTCCGCTTCGGGCATCATGCGGCGCATGAGTGACTCCGAAGCAACCAGCGCCGCCGGCGGGAGCGGTCTTTCGCACCGTCTGGTACCGATGACCGGCCGTGACCCGGAGGAACACGGCCGGGTCTCCTCACCCCTTGAGCTGCTGTTCGACCTGACGTTCGTGGTCGCCGTCGGCACCGCGGCATCCCAGTTCGCCGAGATGCTCGCCGAAGGTCACGCCACCCACGCGATCACCGCGTTCGTACTGGCGATGTTCGCCATCAGCGTCGCCTGGATCAGCTTCAGCTGGTTCGCCTCCGCCTTCGCCACCGACGACTGGCTCTACCGCGCCCTGACGATGCTCCAGATGATCGGCGTCGTCGTCTTCTCCCTCGGCCTCCCGGCGATGTTCCACTCCCTCGAAGAGGGCGACCACCTCGAACTGCGGGCCATGGTCATCGGCTACGTCGTGATGCGGATCGCGATGGTGGCTCAGTGGTGGCGCGCGGCCCGGGAGTCTCCCCCCTTCCGCAAGGTCGGGATGGCCAACATCCGCTGGACCATGATCGCCCAGGCCGGATGGATCGTCGTCGCTTTCACCGAGCTGCCGCTCGCCGCCGTGCTGGCCGCGTTCGTCGTGCTCGGGGCGCTGGAACTGGTGCTGCCACTCCTCACCCAGGGCCGCGCGGGCGGGACCCCCTGGCACCCCCACCATGTCGCCGAACGCTACGGCCTGTTCGCCATCATCACCCTCGGCGAAGGAGTCGTCGGCACCATCGCCTCGTCGGGCGAACTCCTGGGCGGCGCGGACGGGACGGAGTGGGGCGCGAACGCCGTCGCCGTCGTCGTCGCCGGAGTCGGTCTGACCTTCGGCATGTGGTGGGTGTACTTCACCACGCCCTTCGGCGACATCCTCACCCACCGCCGCAACCGCGGATACCTCTTCGGCTACGGACACATCCCCCTCTACATCGGCATCGCCGGAGCGGGGGCGGGGCTCCACGTGGCGGGGCTGCACCTGGAACACCACGCGAAGATCGGCGACGCCGCCGTCGTCCTGTCCCTGGCCCTCCCCGTCGGCCTCTACCTGCTGATGGTCTACCTCCTGCACACCCTGCTGCTCTCCTCCGCGGACCGCTTCCACCTGCTGCTCATCGGCCTCACGCTCGCCGTGCTCGCCGTGGCGGTACTGCTCTCCGCGGCCGGTGTCGCCATCGCGGTGTGCCTGCTCATCGTCATGCTCGCCCCCTTCGTCACCGTGATCGGCTACGAGACAATCGGACACCGTCACCAGCAGCACATGCTGAACGGCATCGCCGCGCAACACCACTGACTCACCGTCGGAACACCGGGCACCAGCTGCTTCACAGTCGAAATCCGGTTCGTCCCCCACACCCCCTACACCGACGCGGTCGACCAACAGGGCCCCACCAAAGGGCTGTCTTTGTCGCGCGGGCGTTCAGCTCGAACGGATGCCCTAGTCTCGGCGGGTGACGCTCTACTTCGACCCGATGACTACCGTCCGCAGCAGGGACCACGATGCGTTTCGGGGCCGCTGGGAGGACCGGCTGTGGCTCAACGTCCCCGGGCCTTTCTACGGCGGGGAGACCGACACCTGCTGGACCGGACGGCTTGCAGCGCCCGCCCACGTCCTCTACGGGGGTGAATACCTTACCGAGTATGTCTATCGCCAGCCCAGAACGCCTGCGGAGACCGCCGTGCTGGTCGACGCGGCAGGCGACGACCCGTTCGGGGGGTACGGCTGTGACGGCGACTCCCGGTGGACACCGGAAGCCGTCCGGGAGTGGTGGCGTAACCGCGGACAGGTCCTGCAATACCTGTCCGACCAGCGGAGCACATGGGATGAGAGCGATGCCGCACAGGGCCAGGACATCGCTGCTGCCGTCCGCGACTTCGAGTCCTACATCGGCGGCGGCCTGGCATCCGACCTGCGGATCTACCTCTACTGGCTGGAGAAGCGACGATCTCCCGATCCCGGTGACCGGCTGCCCGAGCTGTAGCCGAAGGCATTTCGCGGCAACAAGGCCGCCGATCCGCGAGGAACGCAGCGATCCCAGGGGCTGAGGTGTCACGCGGCGAGTGCGTGGAAATGGTCCGGATCCCGGTCGGTACGCCCGCTACAGGAATGCCGAGCATCCCAGGATCCGGTCATGTTCCGATGCGGTGAGCTCTCCGAGCGGCCGGGAAATGCGGTGGGCTCCCTTGTCCGGCCTCGGGCCGGCCGTGGTACCGCCCCGGCGGGAGAGCCAGGCGGTGGGCGGCGGCGGGTGGGATGGACCGCGGGTGCTCAGAGGGCTCGTTCCGCCGCCCACAGCGGCAGGTGCTCGAAGAACTCCACGGCCTCCGCCCGCCACCACGGCCGCCAGCCGGCGGCCTCGGCGGAGGCCGTCTCGGCGAGTCGGCACAGGTCCGCGCGGACGCGGTCGTCGACGCCGTGGCGGTGGGCGATGTCGCGGACGCGGTCGACGGTCGCGGGCGGGCAGTCCGGGTCGCCCAGGGCCTGTTCGACGACCTCCCGTTCCGGCCCGGTGGCCGCCGCCAGCGTCGCGTTCAGCACGTAACTGCGGCGTCCCGCGCGGAGGTCGGAGCCGGAGGGCTTGCCGACTACCTCCTCGTCTCCGAAGAGGTCCAGGTAGTCGTCGCGGAGCTGTCCGAGGACGCCGACGGGGGCCGCGTAGCGGCGCAGCCGTTCGTCGTGTGCCGGGAGGTTCTCGCCCGCGACGAGCAGGCCCATCCGCAGGGGCGCGAGGATCGAGTAACGCGTGCTCTTGTAGTCGGTGACGGTGTCCAGGAGAGCGCCGGCGCCGGGCCGGGGGAGGAAGTCGCGTTCGAGGTCCATGACCTGGCCGACGACCGTGTCCGCCGCCGCGCGCGTCTGCACGTCCAGCAGTGCCTGCCGCAGTTCCGCCGGAACCGGCGCGTCCAGGAGCACCCGGACGGACAGGAAGGCAGCCAGATCCCCGGCGAGCAGGGCCAGGCCCAGGGCGGTCCGCTCGTGCTCCGGGAAGTCGCGGCGGTAGGCGTAGTACGTGGACGGTCCGCCGCGGCGCGTCGCCGCGTCGTCGATGATGTCGTCGTGGACGAGTCCGTGCGTCTGGAGCAGTTCGATGCTCAACGCCGCCTCCGCCAGTCCCGGAACGTCGTCGTCCGGGGTCACCAGCCGCGCTCCTTCGTGCAACAGTGCCACCCGCAGCCGTTTTCCGCCGCGCAGGGAGAGGTCGCGGAGGAGTTCGAGGGCCCGTGGGGTGAACTGGCTCACCGGCGGCGCCCCGACGTCCGCCGCCAGCGTGTCGAAGTACGCCGCGAAACGGCCGTCGAACCGCTGCTGGTGTGCTGCGAGGCGGGTGAGGGCCGCGGTGGTGAGCTTGTTGTTCATGGCGGTCATTCTTCCTGGTCAGGGGAGCGGTGCCGTCGGCCGATGAGCGGAAGCTCGGCAGGAGCGGCGGCACGGGGTTCGGCATCCGAACCGTATGTCCGGGCGAGGTGGTCATCCGATCGTGCATTGTCCCCTTTCGCGTCCGGTGTGCCGGGATGATGGGAGGAACGGCGTTCAACCGGTGCCGACCGGGTCGGCTTGGGGGCGGGCCATGACATGACGAGAGAATCCGGACGACGCGGGGGCCTGGAGGAGCAGGCGGTCTTACTGGTGGCCGGGCTGGCCGATCTGGCGGTGAGCTCGGTGTGTACGGCTCTGGGGACGGTGCGGGGGCTGCTGCGCCGCTCGGACACGGCGGAGCTGGCGGCGGCTGCCGAACACGATCTGATAGCGCGAGGGCGTCTGGTGCTGGACCGGTACGCGGCCGTGCCTCCGGCGCATCTGGAGATCCTCGCCCGGCACGCGATGGCTCGGCGGGCTGCCCATGACGTCTGACCGGTGGGAGCCGGCCGCGTTCAAGAGCCGCGTCGACGAGGTGCTCCACGCCTTCGTCGCCGAGGAGGCAGAGCGGTTCGCCGCGATCGATCCGGCGCTGGGCCCGGTGGCCGAGCAGCTTCTGGCGGCGGTCCGGGACGGTAAGCGGCTGCGGGCGGCGCTTTGTTACTGGGGCTGGCGCGCGGTGGGCCAGCCGGACAGTGACGCGCTGGTGCGGGCGGCGGCCTCCATGGAGCTCGTGCATGCCGCCGCGGTTGTGCACGACGATCTCATCGACGACAGCGCGCTCCGGCACGGCCGGCCTACCGCGCACATCGCCCTGCGCGGTGCCGTACGCCGTCGTCCGCGGTCCGTCACCGCCGCCAGGTCGCTGGCGATGCTGGTGGGCGACCTGCTGATGGGGCTGGCCGGGCAGCTGTTCACCACCAGCGGCCTGCCCGCCGCCTACCTGGCCCGGGCCCGTCCCTTGTGGGCGGTACTGGCGCGCGAGCTGATCGCGGGTGAGTGCCTGGAGATCCTGCACACCGGATCCGAACCGGATACCGCGGCGTCGCTGAAAGTGATCCGGTACAAGACCGCCAAGTACACCGTCGAGCATCCCCTGCTGATCGGCGGCGCCCTGGCCGGTGCCGGCAAGCGGCTGCGCGAGGGCTATTCCGCTTATGGACTGCCGCTGGGCGAGGCATTCCAGCTACGGGACGACCTGCTCGGCCTGTTCGGGGACCCACACCGTACCGGCAAGGCGAGTGCCGACGACGTACGCGGCCACCGGCCCACGGCACTGCTGGCCGAGACCTGGCGCATCGCCGGAGCAGAGGACCGCGAGCGACTCCGCGCCCTGCTCGGACGACGCGACCCGGAGGGAAACGCCCTGCCCGCGGTGCGCGAAGTGATGCGCAGGCTCAAGACCCCCGACCGCATCGAGGACATGATCACCGTACGGGTCGAGGAAGCCCTCGACGCGCTGCACGAGCTGGACGTACCCGCACACGCCGCCGCTGCCCTGGCCTCGCTGGCCCGCTCGGCGACGGTCCGCACCTCCTGACCGTCACCACCGTCGCACCCAGTCCGCCGTCCCGTACCGTCCTCGGCCCTTCCGGTGCCGTGGACCACCCTGTGAAGGACAAGGACCCAGGCCATGACCTACACCGAGACAGCGATGGACGCACTGCGGCAGTCAGGCGACGAACTCGCCGACGCCACGGTAGCCGCCCTGTTCGAACGTGGCGAGGTGGGCAAGTTCAACACGCTGATGCGCTACGTCTCCACCGCCGGCACTCCTCTGCCCGAGGGGCTGCCCGCCGTCGCCCGGGATTACCTCCAGGCCACGAGTGCCCCGCCGGCCTGGATCGACTGGGGAGAGATGGAGAAGGCGCGGCTGTTCTTCATCGACAACAACGTGCACATCTCCACCGCGCTGTCCTTCGCCTCCATGCCCGCCTGCTACGTCGTCCCGCATGTGGCGAAGCTGCTGTCGGCCGCCCACGGGCTGAAGTACCCCTCCAAACGGATGGCGGAGACCGGCCAGTTCACCGTCTACCTGATGCGGCCCGACGCCTTCGAGGCCGGCAGCCGCTTCATCCCGGCGGCCCAGAAGGTCCGCCTGCTGCACGCCTCCATCCGCCACCACCTTACGCGTGAGAACCGCTGGGACACCGACTCGTACGGGACGCCGATCTGTCAGGAGGACATGATCGGCGGGCAGATGTTCTTCTCCCTGCTCGTCCTGGACAGCCTGCACCGCCTCGGCGTCCACATGTCGCAGGAAGGCGCGGAGGCCTACTACTACGCCTGGCGCGTCGTCGGCGCCATGCTCGGCGTCGACCAGGACGCCGTCCCCAAGTCCCTCGGCGAAGCCCGCTGCTTCCTCGACCTGTACATGATCCGGCACATGGGACCGTCCGAGGAGGGCGAGCACCTGACCCGGCAACTGATCGCTCTCTACGAGGAGGTCGTGCCCGGCACCTTCTTCGACCCGATCGTGTCCGCCCTCATCCGCCACCTCGTCGGCGGCACGTGCGCCGACTGGCTCCGAGTCCCCCGTACGTCCTGGGACACCGTCGTCAAGGCCGTACCCCACCTCCTCGGCGTCCTGGAGACCATCGAGGACCGCTCCCCGCTCGGCGCCTGGGCCCTGGACCGCCTGGGCCACCTCACCACCGTCTTCGAGCTGTCCTCCCTCACTCGCGGACGCGTCATGCACTACGCCATCCCCGAAGAGCTCAGGAAGGACTACGGCGTCTCCAGCGCGGTTCCCCACGCCCGGCGGTGGACTCCGCCTGCCGCGACCGTGTGACGAAGCAGCCGGAACGGCGCGAGGCGGTCAGGCGTGCCGTCGGCCCGTTCAGTGCCGATCGGTGTCCCGCGAGCGCCTCACGCCCACGGCGGCCAGGATCGCGCCGAGTGCGCAGAGCATGCCGGCAACGACCACGGAGGTGTGGACGTGATCCACGACGGTGAATTCTGATGTCATTCGGCGGTTGTTGTGGTGCCGGGTGGGTGCAGCGTGGTGCGCAGGGTGGTGTGCCGGCAATCCCGGCCCTGCTGGATTGACGCTTCAATGGGCGCCTGACGGGTGAAAGCCTAGGTCAGGCGCCCTTTTTGGTGCGTCTAGAAGAATCCGAGCTTCTTCGGCGAGTACGAGACCAGGAGATTCTTAGTCTGCTGGTAGTGGTCCAGCATCATCCGGTGGTTCTCCCGCCCGATGCCCGACTGTTTGTAGCCGCCGAAGGCGGCGTGGGCCGGGTAGGCGTGGTAGCAGTTGGTCCAGACGCGGCCGGCCTGGATGGCTCGGCCCGCTCGGTAGGCCGTGGTGCCGTTGCGGGTCCAGACGCCGGCGCCCAGGCCGTAGAGGGTGTCGTTGGCCGTGGCGATCGCGTCGTCGAAGTCGGTGAAGGGGGCCACCGCCACCACCGGGCCGAAGATCTCTTCCTGGAAGACCCGCATGCGGTTGTCGCCCTCGAAGATGGTGGGCTGGACGTAGTAGCCGCCCTCGAGTTCGCCGCCCAGCTCGGCTCGGGCGCCGCCCGTGAGGGTGCGGGCGCCTTCCTGGCGGCCTGTGTCGAGGTAGGACAGGATCTTCTCCAACTGGTCGTTGGAGGCCTGGGCGCCGATCATCGTGTCGGTGTCCAGGGGGTGGCCCGGGAGGATCTGCTCGGTGCGGGCCGTGGCCGCTTCCAGGAAGGCGGCGTAGTGGCCTCGCTGGATCAGGGCGCGGGAGGGGCAGGTGCAGACCTCGCCCTGGTTGAGGGCGAACATCGTGAAGCCCTCGAGGGCCTTGTCGAGGAAGTCGTCGTCGGCGGCCGAGACGTCGTCGAAGAAGATGTTAGGGCTCTTGCCGCCCAGTTCGAGGGTCACCGGAATGATGTTCTCCGACGCGTACTGCATGATCAGGCGGCCCGTCGTCGTCTCGCCGGTGAAGGAGATCTTCGCGACGCGGGGGCTGGAGGCGAGTGGTTTGCCGGCCTCGACGCCGAAGCCGTTGACGATGTTCACCACGCCCGGCGGCAGCAGGTCGGCCACCAGGTCCAGCCAGACGTGGATCGACGCCGGGGTCTGCTCCGCGGGCTTCAGGACGACGGCGTTGCCCGTGGCCAGGGCCGGGGCCAGCTTCCACGCGGCCATCAGGATGGGGAAGTTCCAGGGGATGATCTGGGCAACCACGCCGAGCGGCTCGTGGAAGTGGTAGGCGACCGTGTCCTCGTCGATCTCGGAGAGGCCGCCCTCCTGGGCGCGGATCGCGCCCGCGAAGTAGCGGAAGTGGTCGATGGCGAGCGGGATGTCGGCGGCGAGGGTCTCGCGGACCGGTTTGCCGTTCTCCCAGGACTCCGCGACCGCGAGGAGTTCGAGGTTGCTCTCCATACGGTCGGCTATGCGGTTCAGGAGGAGGGCGCGTTCGGCGGGGGAGGTGCGGCCCCAGGCGGGGGCGGCCGCGTGGGCCGCGTCCAGGGCCCGCTCGACGTCCTCGGCCGTACCGCGCGCGATCTCGGTGAACGGCTGTCCGTTGACCGGGGTCGGGTTCTCGAAGTACCGGCCCTGCTTGGGCGGTACGTACTCGCCGCCGATCCAGTGGTCGTACCGGGGGCGGTAGGAGACGATCGCCTCGGGGGATCCGGGGTTGGCGTAGCGGGTCATGGGGCGGCCTTCCGGTTCGCTGCCGCCCGCTCCCGACGCGGGCGGCGACCGGCAGGAAGCTAGTGCCGGGGAGGTTGCCCGAACGTTGCCTCCGCGCCGGGGGTGTACGCCTCGCGCAGCCGGCGTGCCCGCGTCGCCACCGCACCCCGCTGCGGCGCGCTCACCGGCAGCGCGGCCAACAGCCGCTCCCACACCTCCAGGTCCTCCTCGCCCCACGGGCTGTCGGCCCACAACTGGAGCGCGGCCGCGTCCCCGCCGCCCAGGACCGCGCGCCGCAGCCGGTCCTCCAACAGGCGTCGCATCCGACGGATCCCCGGAGCCTCCGACGCCGGCAGCAGAGGGCCGTCGTACGCGCGGACGGCCGCGCGGAGGTCACCCGCCGCCAGCTCGCGCTCGACCCGCGCGGCATCCGTCTCCACCGGCCCGTACAGACGGTACGGGCGGGAGGCGAGCAGCGGGCCCACCAGCCGCCGCAACCGCGACAGCTCCGCCCGCAGGGTCACCGTCGGCACCGGGCGCTCGCCGTACAGCGCGACCGACAGCTGGTCGCCCGTCAGACCGTCGGGGTGGCCGGCCAGCAGGACCAGGATCTCGCTGTGCCGTCGGCCCAGCCGTGACCGGCGCCCGTCCGCCACCAGCAGGGCCTCGTCCCGGCCCAGTGCCGACAGGGCGAGCCCGGGCGCGGGGGTCGGCGCCGCCAGCTGCGCCTCGGCGGCCCGTGCCGTCGCCTGGACCAGCGCCAGGCTGTGCGGGGCCGCCAGGTGGTCGCCGCCGGTGATGTCGATCGCCCCGAGCAGCCGTCCGGTGCGCGGGTCGTGCACCGGGGCGGCGGCGCAGGTCCACGGCTGGACGAGCCGGTTGTAGTGCTCGGTGGCGAAGATCTGCACCGCGTGGTCCAGGGCGAGGGCCGTGCCCGGCGCGTTCGTGCCCGCGTGCCGCTCGTCCCAGCGGGCCCCGGGGACGAAGTTCATGGCCTCGGCCCGGTCCCGGACGCCCCGGTGACCCTCCACCCACAGCATCCGGCCCGACGCGTCGCAGACCGCGAGCAGATGCCGCCCGTCATCGGCGATCGAACCGAGCAGCTCGCGGACGAGCGGCATCGCGAGCGCCAGCGGATGCGCCCCGCGGTATCCCGCCAGCTCGGCGTCCGTCATCTCCACCGGTGTGACGAACTCCGGTCCGGGCAGCACCGCGGCGGAGCGCCGCCAGGAGTCGGCGACCACCCGGCGGACCCGGTCGTTCAGCGAACCCCCGGCCGTGAAGTCCTCGTGCGCGCTCCTGACCAGCGCGCACCGCTCGACGGGATCCGCACCCGACGCCAACGCCAGCCATGGGTTGACCACGTGGACCCTCCTGCCCCGGCCGCCCACCCGGAGGTCGGCGCCGACCATACCGCCGTAAGCCGCCTTCCCCGGTTTCCCGGCGGCCCGGAACGGCGAGAACAAGCCCAGGAGGTGTTTCGCACCTCACCCCCCGAAGAATCTCCTCCGGAAACGCCGGAGGCGCCGAAAACTCCGGCCACTCCGGCCACTCCGGCCCCCAGAACCCCCACCAGAAACGGGAGCACGCCCATGCGCAAATTAATCGCCGACATCGCCGAACGCACCCTCGCGGCCTACGTGACCACCTTCCTCGGCCTCCTCCTGGCCGACGGGTTCGACCTCACGGACATATCGGCCCTCAAGGCCGCCGCCATCGCCTCGATACCCGCCGCCCTCTCCGTGATCAAGGGAGCCATCGGGGGCCGCTTCGGTGACAGGTCCAGCGCCGCCTGGCTGCCGGCCGGCGACGGCGCGCCCGGCAGACGCTGACCCCCGGCAGACGTGACGCCCGACAGGCGCTGACCGCCTGGTAGACCATGACGCCTGGCAGACGCTGACGCCGAAAGTCGAGCGGAACGCGGCCGTTCACACGGGGTGTGCGTGACGCACCCACGCCCACCCCCCACACACGCTCCCGCGCCCGGCCCGGACACGGTTGACTCATTGCTGCGAGTCCCAATGGAGCGACGGGACGGGGCTGCCGGTCGTCCCCCCGAGCCGGCGGCCCACCGCCCCGTACCGCCGGGCGGACGGTACGGGGCGGAGCCGTGCGCCCGAGCGGGCGGCTCTCCGGGGCGTCATGACGCACCCCGCCGTCGCGCCGCGCGCGACGGGTGCAACGATGTGCACGTCATGAGTGCAGGGCAGTCCGGTCAGGTACCGCGGACGCTGCGAGCCGCCGTGTTCGCAGCGGTCTGTGTGCTGCTCGCTGCCCTGGGGCACGCGGTCATGTCCGGGACGCACGTCCCTTGGTGGGCCGTGGCCGTCGCGCTGTGCGGTACGGGCAGCGGGGCGTGGTTCCTGGCGGGGCGCGAGCGGGGTCCGGTGCTGATCACCCTCGCCACCGTGGGCGCGCAGACGGGGCTGCACTCGTTCTTCACGCTCGCCCAGAACGTCGCGCGCAATGTCGCCCTCGACGCGGCCGCCCGCGCGGGCGGTGACGGCATGCCCGGCATGTCGGGGCCCGGCACGTCCATGTCCATGGGCGGTCATGCGATGCCCATGCCCGCCGGCCACTCGATGGATTCCATGGGCGGGTCCATGGGCGGGATGCCGATGGACGGGATGGCCATGCACGCCGGCCACGGCGCCCTCGGCATGTGGTCCGCGCACGTCCTCGTCGCCATCGTCTGCGGCATCTGGCTGTCCGGCGGTGAGCAGGCCGCGTTCCGGCTCGGCCGTACCCTCGGCGCCCGGCTCTTCGCGCCGCTCCTCGTCCTCTTCCGAGACGTACCGCCGTGCTCCCGGCCGCCGCGCATCCGCGCCGATCGTACGCGCGCGGCGCAGCGCCTGCGGCAACTGCTGTACGCCCATGTCCTGGCCACACGTGGTCCACCGGCCGGTGTCGCCGTCAGCTGACGGCGACAACCCGAGGCCGAACCACGTCACCGGGCGCCCCGCCGACGCGTAGCCGTCGCGCGCCCGGATTCCCAGGAAGGACCCAGGGCGATGACCCCTGCCCGCACACCGGACGTGCCACGACGGCACATCCCCCCTTCGCTCCCCTCAGTACACGCAGGACACGCCGTTTCCTCAGCCGAGGTCGAAAGCCGCCGTCAGCAGCTTGAGCCGGCGCGCCCGCTCCTCCCAGTGGCAGCACTCGGCACACCCCCGCAGATGCGAGTCGAGCGTGGCGTCGCAGATGCCCGCAGGCAGCTCCTCGCCGTCCACCCGGGCGGATACAGCGGTACGAAACTCAACGCAATGCACCCCGCCATCGTCCCCGGCGGCGCCGGCGCCCGGCGCACCACCCCCCGTGCGGGGGGCCGCTGTGCGTGACGACGAGACGGTGACCGCGTGGGCGCTGGCCGCGCGCGGTGGTGACGCCGACGCGGTGGAGCGCTTCATCCGCGCCACCCAGAGCGATGTCCGGCGGTACGTGGCCCGGCTGAGCAACGACCCGCAGGGCGCGGACGACCTCGTCCAGGAGACGTATCTGCGGGCCCTGCGCGGACTGCCGCGTTTTGAAGGCCGCTCCTCGGCCCGCACCTGGCTGCTGTCCATCGCCCGCCGCACGGTCGCGGACCGGCTCCGCTTCAACGCGGCCCGCCCCCGGCTGTCGGACACCGACGACTGGCAGAGCGCCGCCGAGCGCACCCAGTCCGCGGAGCTGCCCGGCTTCGACGAGGGGGTGGCGCTCTCGCAGCTCCTCGACCGGCTGCCGTACGAGCGTCGCGAGGCGTTCGTCCTGACCCAGTTGCTGGGGCTGCCGTACGCCGAGGCCGCGGCCGTGGCCGGCTGCCCGGTCGGTACGGTGCGCTCGCGCGTGGCGCGGGCGCGCGAGGCGCTGATCGGCCAGTTGGAGACGGCCGAGCGGGACGCGGCGCGCATACCTGCGGCGCGCGTCCCGGCACTGGCCGGGTAGCGGCACTCGGCGCGCACCGCGCCGTACCACCGACACCGCGCGGGCCGCGGGTCGCCGGGGTAATGCCCCCGCGACCTGCGGCCCGCGCGGTCCGTCCGGCTCAGTTTCCCGTCCCCGGGCGGACGACCACGGCCTCCGCCCGTACGGTGCCGCTCTGGCGGAACCGCAGGACGAACGGGACGCGGTCGCCGACGCGCAAGCCCCGCGGCGGGGCGCTCACCATGACGTCCAGATCGTGCGGGGACATCTCCAGCGTGCCCCGCGCCGGAACGGTCGCGGCCTCGACCATCCCCATCGAGCCCGCGCCGTTCCTGACCACGGTCCGGCTCAGCATCGCGCGACCGCCCGCCGTCGGCGCCTCGACGCCGATCAGTTCGTCGTCCAGGTCACCGTCGTTGCGCACCCGGAAGAACGCGGCGGTGTCGTCCGTGCCGAAGGGGAGCAGCACGCGCCCCTCCTCGACGGTCACGCCCGCCGGCCGGCCCGCCTCGCCGGACGCGGTCCACGCGACCAGCCCGCCGAGGGTCACCGCGCAGGCGACCACGGGGACGAGCGCGGTGAACGCGGTCTCGACGAGCCGGGGGAGGAGAGGGGAAGGGGTCTTCATCACGCGTCACCTCGTGGGCTCGTAGCGGTGGCGGATCCGTCCGTACGGTCCGAGCCGTCGGACGGGGACGGCAGGTCCGCGCCCGTGCGGCGGGCGTCGTCCGGGGTGGTGGCACGGCTCGCGCCGTCCGCGTCGTGACGACCACCCTCCGGTGCACGACCTTCGCCCCGGATACCGTTCGGATCGCTGGTCCGGGGGCGTCCGGCACCGTCCGGCCCGACGCGTCGCTGCGTCGGCGCACCCGCCCGTGCCCCCGCCCGGCCACCCGGCCGTACGGGCCCCCGCCCCCGGCCCGCCGACGTCCGCCCCGCCGACGTCCGTCCGGGCGCCGGCTGCCAGCCGCGCAGCCGCAGGCTGTTGCCCACGACCAGGAGCGAGCTGACGGACATCGCCGCCGCCGCGACCATGGGGCTCAGCAGCCCGACGACCGCGAGCGGCACGGTGACGAGGTTGTAGCCGAAGGCCCAGACGAGATTGGCCCGTACGGTCACCGAGGTGCGCCGGGCCAGCCGGACCGCGTCCGCCAGCGCGCCCATGTCCTCGCGCACCAGCGTCACATCGGCCGCGCCGATGGCCGCGTCCGTGCCGCTGCCCATCGCGATGCCCAGGTCCGCGCCGGCCAGCGCGGCGGTGTCGTTGACACCGTCACCGATGACCGCGACACGGTGGCCCCGGGCGCGCAGCGTCCGGACGAGCTCGGCCTTGTCCTCGGGGGTGGCCCGGGCGTGGACCTCGGTGATGCCGAGCTCGCCCGCGACGGCGTGCGCGGCGGCCGCGCTGTCGCCCGTGGCCAGCACGGGCCGCAGCCCCAGCCGCCTCAGGTGATCGACCGCGCGATAGCTGCCGGGCCGCACGGTGTCGCCGAGGGCGATCACCGCTTCGGGTGTGCCGTCCACCCGCACCAGCACGACGGTCCGGCCGTCCTTCTCGGCGGCGCGCACGGCCGCGGCGAGGGCGTCCGGCAGGTCCGCTTCCGACGGTTGGGCGGGCCGTTTCGCCCCCCGCTTCCCCGGCCGCGCCGAGTCCGGCCGGACCACCTCCACCCGGTGTCCCTCGACGCGACCCGCCACACCCACTCCGGCCGTGGCGCTGAAGTCCGCCACGGGCGGCAGCGGTACGGCCCGTTCACCGGCCGGAGTCCGCAGCGCGTACGCGTGGATCGCGCGGCCCACCGGGTGCTCCGAGCCGCTCTCGGCCGCCGCAGCGAGCCGGAGAGCCGCCTCGGCACCGATGCCGTCGGCGCGGGCCGTCACCTCGGTCACCGCCATCGAACCGGTCGTGAGCGTGCCCGTCTTGTCCAGGACGACGGTGTCCACGCGGCGCAGCCCCTCCAGCGCCTGCGGTCCGCTGACGAGAATGCCGAGGCCCGCGCCGCGGCCCGTGGCGGCGAGCAGGGCGGTCGGGGTCGCGAGCCCCAGCGCGCAGGGGCAGGCCACCACGAGCACAGCCACCGCGGACGTGATCGCCGCCTGCGGGTCCGCGCCCGCGCCGAGCCAGAAGCCGAGGACGGTGACGGCGACAGCCAGGACCGCCGGGACGAACACGCCCGCGACCGCGTCGGCGAGTCGCTGCACCCGGGCCTTGCCCGCCTGGGCGTCCTCCACCAGCCGGGCGATGCGGGCGAGTTGGGTATCCGCCCCCACGGCCGTGGCCCGCACCTCCAGCAGACCGCCGGAATTGACGGCACCGCCCACCACGGCGGCGCCCGGCCCCGCCTCGACCGGTGCGCTCTCACCCGTGACCAGCGACAGGTCGAGCGCGGAGCTGCCCGTCACGACGACGCCGTCGGTCGCGACACGCTCACCGGGCCGGACAACGAAGCGGTCACCGACCCGCAGCTCCGCGATCGGCACCCGCCGCTCGGCTCCGTCGGCCCCCCGGACGACGACGTCCTTCGCCGCGAGCGACGCGAGCGCCCGCAGCGCGGACCCCGTACCGCGCCGCGCCCGTGCCTCCAGCGTGCGACCGGCCAGCACGAACAGCGGTACGGCGACCACCGCCTCCAGATACACGTCCGCCGTACCGTTCATCCCCGAGCCCGAGGGCAGCAGGGTGAACGGCATCCGCATCCCCGGCTCCCCGGCACCGCCGAGGAACAGGGCGTATGTCGACCAGGAGTACGAGGCGAGCACCCCGAGGGAGACCAGGGTGTCCATCGTGGCGGCGGCGTGCCGCAATCCGCGCAGCGCCTTGTCGTGGAACGGCCACGCGCCCCACACCGCGACCGGGGTGGCCAGGGCGAAGCACAGCCACTGCCAGTTGCGGAACTGCAGGGCCGGTGCCATGGACAGCACCAGCACCGGCACGGACAGCAGCGCCGTGATCAGCAGCCGGTTCCGGGCGGCCGTCTCCGCCCGGTCCGGGGCATCCGCCTCGGGGGCCGCTCCCGCCGGGGTGTCCTCCTGTGCGGCGGGCGGTTGCGGCAGCCGGGCGGTGAAGCCCAGGCCTTCGACCACCGCCACGAGTTCCGCGGGTGTCACCGCCGCCGGGTGGCTGACCCGGGCCTTGCCCGTGGCGAGATTGACGCTCGCACTCACCCCCTCCAGGCGGCCGAGCTTCTTCTCCACCCGCCCCACGCACGCCGCGCAGGTCATCCCGCCGACGATCAGCTCGGTGGTCTCGCAGGCAGCCGGAGCCGGACCGAGCGGCCACGTGGCGGACCCGGTCTCCCGGGCCGCACCGCTCATCGGGTCACCCGCACGGCCGGAGCGCCCATGTCGTGCATGCCGCCCATGCCGCCGGAGTGGCCCGAGCCGCCGCCCGAACCACCGGTGGAGCCACCGGAATCGCCGGAGCCGCCCGGGCCGTCGCCGGTGCGGTGCATGCCGGGGGCCACGGGCCCGGCCGCCGACCCGGTCGCGTACGCGACACCGAAGAGGGCGGCCAGCAGCAGGACGAAGCCGATCAGGGTTCCGTACGGACTGAGGAGGTGACGTGCTGTCATCGCGGCATCGTGACACGTCGCGCACCGCGTTCGGCCCCGCGCGGGCCGCCCCCGGCGCGTGAGGATTATCCCTTTCGCACCCGGGAACCAGCGGCCCCCGGCAACCGACTACCCAAGGATCGCGCGCCCTTGCCCCGCCCGCCGGAAAACCCGTTCCCGCACCGGTGCGAAGACGCGGGAACTCACCCCCTCCGCCGTACGACTTCTTTGGGGTCCACGACTTCGCGAGGAGACTCCCCGTGCCGCTGCCCGACCCGTTCCCCCTCTACGGACCCGCGTACAAGCGTGACCCTTACCCGCTCTACGAGCGGATGCGGGCCGCCGGGCCCATCCACCGGGTGCTCTTCCCGAGCGGGGTCACCGCCTGGCTCGTCACCGGGCACGCCGCCGCGCAGCGGACCCTCGCCGACCCCCGGCTCGGCAAGAACCACGCCCTCGGCAACGATCGCTGGCGCGAACACGCCTCGATCATGCCCGAGCCACAGCACTCCGAACTCCAGGTGCACCTGCTGCACCAGGACCCGCCGAAGCACACCGCCATGCGCCGCTTCGTGACGGACGCCTTCGCACCGCGCCGCGTCGAGGAACTGCGCCCCCGCTTCCAGGAGATGGCGGACGCGCTCGTCGACGCGATGACCGCTGACACCGACACCGACACCGTCGACCTCGTCCGCTGCTTCGCCGCCCGGTTCCCCTTCCAGGTCCTCGCCGAGGTCATCGGCCTGCCCCCGCACCTCGCCGCCCGTTTCCGGCGCGGGTGGGGCAAGGTCGTGGCACCCGTCGGGCCCCAGGACCCCGGCCGCCCCGCGTACGAGGCGCTGCTGCGCGGTCTGCAGGGCTACATCGCCGAGGTCGTCGCGGAGAAGCGTGCCGAGCCCGGGGACGACCTCCTCAGCCGGCTGGTCGCCGCCCGCGACGAGGGCGAGCTGACACGGGAGGAGCTGGACTCCATGGTCTTCCAGCTGCTCGTCGCCGGGCAGGAGCCCGTCACCAACCAGATCACCACCGCCCTGGTGGCCCTGACCCGCCACCCTCAAGCGCTGGAGCGGCTGCGCGCCGAGCCGGAACTGATGCCGAACGCCGTCGAGGAACTGCTGCGTCTCGACAGTGCCTTCGAGCTGACCACCTGGCGGTTCCTGGCCGAGGACGCCGATCTGCACGGCACCCGGGTCCCCGCGGGCGACTCCGTGATCGTCTCCCTCTGTGCCGCCAACCGTGACCCCGAGCGGTTCCCCGACCCCGACACCCTCGACCTCGACCGCGCCCAGGGCCCGCACCTGGCCTTCGGCCACGGCATCCACTTCTGCCCCGGCGCGGCCCTCGCCCGCATCGAACTCCAGGTCGCCCTCGGCACCCTGATACACCGGCTGCCGGGCCTGCGCCTCGCGGTCCCCGACGAGGACCTCGCCTGGATCCCCGCCGTCCTCGGCCGGGGCGTGGGTGAACTGCCTGTCGCCTTCGACCGGCCCGTGTGCCCTCGCCCCCGGGGATGACGCGCCACATGCCGAACAGCACCCTCACCCGCACCTCGGTCGAGACCCGCATCCTGGATCTCCTCCTGCCGTACCACCGCACGACGCAGCCGGGCCCCCCGGACCCGGCCGCCCACCCCGAACAGCTCGACCAGATAAGCCGGTTCACCGCGGCGGGCGAGCCGGTTCTCTTCACCCTCCCCGGCTTCCCGTGCAAGTCCCCGAACCCCGCCAAGGTCCTCGGCCACCTCCCCGACGAGGGCGAACGGCTCTCGCTCGGCTTTCTGGACCGGCTGTGCGCCCGGATCGGCGAGATCTACGCGCCGGGCGCCCGCATGCTCATCTGCTCCGACGGCCATATCTTCGGCGACCTCATCAACGTCCCCGACGCGCACATCGACGCCTACGGGGACGAGCTGCGGGCCCTCATTAGCCGGGAGCGGCTGAGCCACCTCGACACCTTCGACCTGCGCCATGTGCACGGGGAGCTGGACTACGACACCAAGCGCGCCCTCGTCACCGACGCCTACGCGCCCGACCTGGAGACGCTGCGCGCCCAGGCCCGTACCGACGAGGAGACCGCCCGCCTCTACCGGGGCATCACCCGCTTCCTCGTCGAGGACACCGCGGGCTTCACCGGCACCCGTTCCGCGCTGCAACGCGAGTGCCGGGCCCGCGCGTACGGCGTCATCGCCCGCAGCCGCGCCTGGGGCGACCTCATCGCGGACTGCCACCCGCGGTCCGTACGGCTGTCCATCCACCCGCAGCGGCCGGGCGCCGCGAAGTTCGGGATCCGGCTGCTCGACGCCGCCGACGCGTGGGCCACCCCGTGGCACACCACCGTGCTGCGGGAGACCGGGGGAGCGGCGCGGCTGCTGCACCGCGCGGACGCGGAGCGGCTCGGACGCCTGGTCCTGCGGGACGGGCGGCCGAGCCACTACATCGCGGTGGCCTGAGGGTGTTCCGGGGCTCCGCCCCGGACCCCGGTCCGGGGTCGCCGGACGGGCTTGATGTGGCTGAGCTCAGCCGCCGAGCCCGTCCGGCGTTTGAGGGCACAGCACAGCAGCGCGTCCGGCGATTGAGGACGCGCCCGCCGGCGCCCGGTGGTCGAAGGCGATCAGCGGGTCGCCGGTCAGCGGGTGCTCCACCACGGCCGCCCGGACGCCGAACACCTCCGCCAGCAGCTCCGGCGTCAGCACCTCGCGCGGCGTGCCCGAGGCCACCACCGACCCGTCGTGCAGGACGTGCAGCCGGTCGCACACCGACGCCGCCGCGTTGAGGTCGTGCAGCGCCAGCAGCGTCGTACGGCGCTGGGCGCGCAACAGGGTCAGCAGCTCCACCTGGTGGCGCACGTCCAGATGGTTCGTCGGCTCGTCCAGCACCAGCACCTTCGGGTCCTGGGCGAGCGCCCGCGCCAGCAGCACCCGCTGGCGCTCGCCGCCGGACAGCGCGGAGAATCGCCGCCGCCCGGCCCCGGCCATGCCGACCTGCGCCAGCGCCGCCGAGACCTTCTCGGCGTCGGTGCGGTCCTCGCTCGCGAACGCCCGCTTGTAGGGCGTGCGGCCCATCGCGACGATCTCCCGGACCGACAGCTCGAAGTCGCTGCCCCGCTCCTGCGGCAGCGCCGCCACCTGACGGGCCGACTCCACGGCCGTCAGCGACCGGATGTCGGCGTGGCCCAGCAGCACCCGCCCGGCGTGCGGCCGCAGATGCCGGTAGACGGTGCGCAGCACGGTCGACTTGCCGCTGCCGTTCGGCCCGACGAGCCCCGCGATCTCACCGTCCTCGGCGACCAGCCCCACCCCGGAGACCACGGTCCTCCCGGACAGGGCCACGTCCAGATCCTCGATGGCGATCCTCATGGTTCTCCCCGTCCCCTCATGTTCCCCCTCATGCCTTCTCCAGGCGCTGGTCCAGCAGATACAGCAGGGTGGGCGCCCCGATCAGCGCGGTGACCACACCCACCGGCAGCTCCTGGTCGGGCAGCGCGGTCCGGGCCACCAGATCGACGACGACCAGGAGGACGGCACCGAACAGCGCGGCCACCGGCAGCAGCCGGCGGTGGTCGCCGCCCACCACCATCCGGCACGCGTGCGGCACCATCAACCCGACGAAGCCGATCGCCCCGGACACCGACACCAGCACGCCCGTGAGCACGCTCGTGACCACGAACAGCTCACGGCGCAGCCGGGTCACCTCCACGCCCAGGCTGGCGGCGGTCTCGTCGCCCATCAGCAGCGCGTTGAGCGCCCGGGCCCGGGCCAGCAGCGCCGCCAGAGCGAGCAGCACCGCCGCCGCGGGCAGCGCGAGCCCGCTCCACTGCGCGCCGCCGAGGGAGCCCATCAGCCAGAACAGCACCCCGTGCGTCTGCTGGTCGTCCCCGGCCTGCAACACCAGGTAGTGGGTGAAGCCGGACAGGAACTGCCCGATGCCCACCCCCGCCAGCACCAGCCGCAGCGGCGAGAACCCGCCCCCGCGCCGGGCCATCGCCCACACCAGGGCGAACGACGCGAGCGCCCCGGCGAACGCCGCCGAGGACAGCCCCAGCCCGAGCAGACCGCCCGCACCGGCCCCCAGCACGATCGCCGCGACCGCGCCCAGCGAGGCCCCGCTGGAGATCCCCAGCAGATACGGGTCCGCGAGCGGATTGCGGACCAGGGCCTGGACGGCCGTGCCCACCATGCCCAGGCCCGCGCCCACCACCGCGGCCAGCAGGGCGCGCGGCACCCGCAGCTGCCACACGATCAGATCCTGGGTGCCCGGCACCGGATCCCCGCCGCTCACCCCACGGGCCACCGCCGACCACACCTCGCCGAGCGGCACCTGCGACGAGCCCAGGCACACGGACGCGGTCAGGGCGAGCAGCAGGGCGGGGGCCAGCACCGCGCAGGCCCACCGGGCCGCCGCCGCGCCGTGCTCCCGCTCCCGTACGGGCTCTTCCGCTTCCTTCCCGACCGCGGCGGTCGCCGTCATCTACTTCACCCGGTCCGGGTGGACGGTGTGTGCGATCTCCCGCACGGTGTCCGCGCTGCGCACCCCGCCGATCGTGGTCCGCTCGGAGCCGATGCGCAGGAAGTGCCCCTCCTTCACGGCCTTCAGGTCCTTGGTCGCCGGGAAGGTGCGCAGGAAGTCCGCGGCCTCGTCGAAGGCCTTGCGGTTCGCCTCCTCGCTGCCGCGGTTGCGGACACCGAGCTGGATCCAGTCGGGGTTCTTGGCGACGACGCTCTCCCAGTCCACCGGCTTGAAGTCACCGGCGCAGTCCGCGAAGACGTTCCGGGCCCCGGCCTGGGTGATCACCGCGTTGGCGACCTGCCGGTTGCACACCGCCATCGGCTGCTTGGTGCCGGCGTCGTAGTCGAAGAAGAAGTACGACGGCCGCTTCGCGTCGGGCAGGTCCTTCAACGCGTCACGCACCGCGCCCGTCTTCTTCCGCATACCGGCGACCAGCTCACCGGCGCGCGCCGAGGTGCCGGTCACCTTGCCCAGCTCCTCGATGTCGGCCTCGACCCCCGACAGATCCGTCCGCGCGGCCTTGCTCATCGACGCGCACGCCGTCGACTTCAGATAGACGTGGCTGATCCCGGCGGCCTTGAACTCCTCGGCGGTCGGGGCCATGCCCATCCCGCCCATGTTCTTCATCGAGGAGAAGGAGTCGACGTACAGATCGGCGCCCGACCCCAGCAGCTTCTCCTTCGGAATCACCTTCTTGCCCAGTACCGGCACCTTCGCCGCCTGGTCGGCGAACTGCCGCGGCACCGTGCCCTTGCCGGGCGGGAAGCCCGTCCCGGCCACCTTGTCGCCCGCGCCGAGCCACATCAGGAGCTCCAGGGCGGCGGCGTTGCTGGTGACGATCCGCTGGGGCGCGGCCTCGAAGGTCGTCTTCGTCCCGGCGCAGTCGGAGACGCTCACGGGGAAGCCGGCCTTGGCGTTCGCCGCGGCACCCGCGTCGTCGGACTTCGACCCACCGCCCCCGCAAGCCGTCGCCGACAGGGCCACCGCGGCCAGCACACCGCACCACGCACGAGGGCGCATCAGAAAACTCCAGGAACTCGACGTACAGACGTACACGCGAACGCTCGCGCGGGGCCACGCCGGTGCGGGCCCGGTCCAGGTAGTCGGCCCGCACACCCGCCCGGTTCCCGCGTGTCGCGAAGAAGCCCGCCGCGCGCCGCGCGCCCGTCATACGCTGCCCGGGAAACCACCGCGGACCGCGGCGCGCGACGCGGTCCCGGGAGCCGCCGCAGCAGCCGACTCAAGGAGACCGGGATGACGGACCAATTCGCTGAGATGCCCACCGACTGGCACCGCGCCCTCGCCATCGTCGCCCACCCCGACGACCTCGAATACGGCGCCTCCGCCGCCGTCGCCACCTGGATCGACGGCGGCCGCTCTTGCGTCTATCTGCTGGCCAGCGTCGGCGAGGCGGGCATCGACACCATGCCCCCGGCCGAGGCCGGGCCGCTGCGCGAGCGCGAGCAGTGGGCCAGCGCCGCGGCCGTCGGCGTGACGACCGTGGAGTTCCTCGGCCACCGCGACGGCGTCATCGAGTACGGGACCGGGCTGCGCCGCGACTTCGCCGCCGCGATCCGCCGGCACCGCCCCGAACTCGTCCTCACCCTGAACCACCACGACACGTGGGCCGGCGGCGCCTTCTGGAACACCCCCGACCACCGGGCCGTCGGCCGGGCCGTCCTCGACGCCGTCGCCGACGCCGGCAACCGCTGGATCTTCCCCGAACTCGTCGAGGACGGGCTGCTGCCCTGGGACGGCGTGCGCTACGTCGCGGTCGCCGGCTCCCCGCACGCCACCCACGCCGTCGACGCGAGCGACGGTCTGGACCGGGCTGTGAAGTCCCTCCTCGCCCATCGCACGTACATCGAGGCGCTGACCAAGGAGGACCCGGAGACCTACTGCCGCAATTTCCTGGAGGGCAACATGGCGGCCGTCGCCGAGCGGTTCGGGGGCCGGCCGGGGGTGTCGTTCGAGCTGTTCAGGCGGTGAGCCCCCGGGCCGGCCGCTCAGAGCTTGCGATAGGTGCGGGCGTCGTCCGTCGCCGCGAGGACCGCGGCCATGTCGCCGCCCGCCGACGCCGTCACCAGCGCGGTCACCGCGCCCTCGACGAAGGGCGCGTCCGCGATCCGCACCTCGGATCCGGCGGGGAAACCGCCCTCCCGGTCGGCGAGGAGTGCCTTGACGGTGAGGACCGCGCTGCCCATGTCGCACAGCACCACCACCCCGCTGCCCCGGTCCACGTCCTTGACCGCCCGGCGGACCAGCTCCGCGCTGGTGCCCACGCCCCCGTCGGGCAGCCCGCCGGCGGCGGCGACCGGGGCCGGGTCGCCCGTACCCACCAGGGCCTCGGCGAGCGCCGCCGTGGAGGCGGCCACCTCGCGGCTGTGCGAGACCAGCACCACGCCGACACGGCCCGCCGGCTGCGACTGCGGCTCCGGGGCGGCGGTCTCCTCGGTCTCCCCCTCCGGCGCGACCTCGCACAACGCCGGATCGGTCGCCTCGTACAGCGCGGTGACCAGCATCGCGGAGGACGTGGCGCCCGGGTCCTGGTGCCCGACGCTGCGCTCGCCCAGATAGCTGGCGCGCCCCCGCCGGGCCCGCATCGGCACGGTGGCCGCCGCCCCGTCCCGGGCGGCCCGCGCCGCCGCGTCCAGCGCGGCCACCACGTCGGAGCCGCCCGCCAGGGCCTCGGCGTAGGCGTCGGCGGCCGGTTGCAGGGCGTCGACCATGGTCTTGTCGCCGGGGGCGGAGTCACCGAGCCGTCGTACGCTCGCGACGGCCGCGGCCAGCGCCCGCCCCAGCGTCTCGGGCGCGACCACGGCGTCTTCCCCCAGCAGCTTGCCCATGCGCCGCAGCACCGTGCCGAACAACGGCCCCGAAGCACCGCCGACGGTGTTGGTCAGATGGACGCCCACAGCGGTGAGCAGCGCTCCGGGCGTGGCCTGCGGCTCGGCGGCCGTGACCTCGGCGGCCGAGGTGAAGCCGCGCTTGAGGTTGGCGCCGTGGTCGGCGTCGCCGATGGCGGCGTCCAGATCGGTCAGATACGCGGCCCGCGCCACGACGACCCGTGTGGTGCGGTCGAGGAAGCGGCGGAAGAAGTCCGTGTCGAGCGTGACGGTCATGGCGGGCGGCTCCTCGTCGCTGTGCCCGGCGGGCGCGCTCGCGCTGCGCGGCTACCGGTAGGGTCTCGGCCTGGTCAGCCTAGGCTCTGTCCGGCGCGACGTCGGCTGCGGGCCGTCCTGCCGCCTGCGGCGGAGGCGCCCTGCGGGCGCGTCCTCAATCGCCGGACGGGCTTGATGTGGCTGGGCTCAGCCAGCCAGCCCGTCCGGCGCTTGAGGACAGAACACAGCAGCCCGTTCGGCCGCCCTACTTGATGGCCTTGATCAGCTCACCGCCCGACGTGTCGCCGCTCAGCTCCCAGAAGAAGGTGCCGCCGAGGCCCTGCTGTTGCTTGTAGGCCATCTTCCCGGCGATCGTCGAAGGAGTGTCGTAGCTCCACCATTCGTTGCCGCACTTGGCGTAGGCCGTGCCGGCGACCGTGCCGTTCGCGGGGCACTTGGACTTGAGGACCTTGTAGTCGTCGATGCCCTGCTCGTACGTCCCGGCGGCGGGGCCGGTGGCGGTGCCGCCCGGGGCGGACTGGGTGACGCCCGTCCAGCCGCGGCCGTAGAAGCCGATGCCCAGCAGGAGCTTCGAGGACGGGACGCCGAGGCTCTTGAGCTTCTGGATCGCGGCGTCGGTGTGGAACCCGGCCTTGGGGATGCCGTTGTAGGAGGTCAGCGGCGAGTGCGGGGCGGTCGGGCCCTTGGCGTCCCAGGCGCCGAAGAAGTCGTACGTCATCGGGTTGTACCAGTCGACGTATCGCGCCGCGCCCGCGTAGTCGGCCGCGTCGATCTTGCCGCCGTTGGTGCCGTCGGCCGTGATGGCGGCGGTGAGCAGGTTCTTCTGGCCGAATTTCGCGCGCAGCGCCGCCATCAGGTTCCGGAAGGCGTCCCGGCCGCTGGTGTCGCAGGTCAGGCCGCAGGCGTTCGGGTACTCCCAGTCGATGTCGATGCCGTCGAAGACATCGGCCCAGCGCGGGTCCTCCACGAGCTTGTAACAGGACTCGGCGAACGCGGCGGGGTTCTTCGCGGCCTCGCCGAAGCCGCCCGACCAGGTCCAACCACCGAAGGACCAGACGACCTTGAGGTTCGGGTGCAGCTTCTTGAGCTTGCGCAGCTGGTTGAAGTTGCCGCGCAGGGCGCCGTTGTCCCAGGTGTCGGCCTTGCCGTCGACGCTGCCGGCCGCGTCGTAGGCCTTGTCGTAGTCGGCGTAGGCGTCGCCGATGGCGCACTTGCCGCCGGTGACGTTGCCGAAGGCGTAGTTGATGTGGGTGAGCTTGGCGGCGGAGCCGGACGTCTCGATGTTCTTGACGTGGTAATTGCGGCCGTAGACACCCCAGTTGGTGAAGTAGCCGACGACCTTGGAACCGGGCGCGGTGTCGTCGTCGGCGGGTCCGGCGGTGGTCTTCGCCGACGGCGCCGCGGTGACTGCGCCCGCTGTGCCGGCCGCGGCGGTGCCCGCGAAGAGGGTGGTGGCGAGCATCGCGGTGCCCGCGGCGAAGGCCGCGAGAAGCGTGCGGGGCCGGCGGAGGGGGTGATGTCCGTGCGGTCTGGGCATGGTTCTCCTCGGTGGGGTGGGGAGAGCGGGGGGTGCGTGACCTGCGTCCATGTTTGACATGGACGCGTTGAACAGTGGGGAAACGGTAGAAGGACTAGACCAGTGCGGTCAATGGTTCGGACCAACTGGACCGAAGGCCTCATGATCACCGGACCCGTGACGGGAGGCAGCCGATCGGGCATACTCCAATCCGCCACAGCCGCAGGTCACCCCGTACCGAGACCCGGCAGGGGACCATCGGCTGAGGCATCCCGGACGGCGGCGCCACACCCTTGCGCGCCCGCCGCCGCAGCGCCCGACAGGGAGGAGAGCCGCGCCATGACCGACCACGGCCCGCAGCCGGTGGAGCGTCAGCTGCCCACCGAGGAGGCCCGCGACCTGATCTCGCTCGTCCGCGAGATGGTCCAACGGGAGATCGAGCCGAACGCGTCGAGCGAGGAGGACGCCGGGCACTTCCCCCGCGAGGTCTTCGCCCTGCTCTCCGCGTCCGGACTGCTCGCCCTGCCCTACGCCGAGGAGTTCGGCGGCGGCGACCAGCCGTACGAGGTCTACCTCCAGGTCCTGGAGGAACTCGCCGCGGCCCGCCTGACGGTGGGGCTCGGCGTCAGCGTCCACACCCTCGCCTGCCACGCGCTCGCCGGCTACGGCACCAAGGAGCAGCGGGCCGAGCACCTGCCCGCCATGCTCGGCGGCGGCCTGCTCGGCGCGTACTGCCTCTCCGAGCCCGCCTCGGGCTCCGACGCGGCCTCCCTGCGCACCCGCGCCACGCGCCACGGCGACACCTGGCGCATCGAGGGCACCAAGGCGTGGATCACCCACGGCGGCGTCGCGGACTTCTACACCGTCCTGGCCCGGACCGGCGGCGAGGGCGCCCACGGGATCACGGCCTTCCTCGTCCCCGGCGACGCCCCCGGCCTCTCCGCCGCCGCACCCGAGCGCAAGATGGGGATGAAGGGCTCACCGACCGCCCAGCTGCACTTCGACGGGGTCGAGGTCTCCGACGCCCGCCGCGTCGGCGAGGAGGGCCAGGGCTTCGCCATCGCCCTCTCCGCCCTCGACTCAGGCCGCCTCGGCATCGCCGCCTGCGCGATCGGTGTCGCCCAGGCCGCGCTCGACGAATCCCTCTCCTACGTCGCCGAGCGCCGCCAGTTCGGCCGCCCGCTCGCCGACTTCCAGGGGCTGCGCTTCATGCTCGCGGACATGGCCACCCAGATCGAGGCGGGCCGCTCCCTCTACCTCACCGCGGCCCGGCTGCGGGACGCCGGCCTGCCGTTCTCCAAGCAGGCCGCCATGGCCAAGCTCTTCTGCACCGACGCCGCGATGACTGTCACCACCGACGCCGTCCAACTGCTCGGCGGCTACGGCTACACCGTGGACTTCCCCGTCGAGCGCTACATGCGCGAGGCGAAGGTCCTGCAGATCGTCGAGGGCACCAACCAGATCCAGCGCATGGTCGTCGCCCGCCACCTCGCGGGCCCCGAGTCCCGCTGACCGCCGCGCCCGTCAGGGGTCACGGCGTCAGCCGCGACAACTCCGGGATCGTCTCCGGCCCCGCGCCGCGCACGCCCGCGGTGGCCTTCAGGCCCGTCGCGGTACCGACCGCGATCACCAGCCCGCCGTGCTCACGGACCCAGCGGCGGGCAACGGCGACGCCCACCGCCGAGGACGGCTCCAGGAACAGCCCCTGCGCGCCCAACGTCCGGTGCTCGGCCATGAACACCTCGGTCGGGACGGCGACCGCCGAGCCGTCCGACCGGCGGAGCGCGTCGAGCCCCTGCCACGTGGGGCGCTCCTCACCGAGGGAGAAGGCGGGGGAGGGGCGATAGGGCACGGACGTCCGCTCCTGCTCCGCCGGCGCGCTGTGGGCCAGCGCCGCCGTGAAGGGCGCCGCCGCGTCCGGCTCGGCCGCCACCGGACGGGGGACCCGGGCCAGCAGCCCGGCGGTGCGCAGCTCGCGGAAGCCGCGCTCGATGCCGGACAGCAGATCGGCGCGGCTGGTGGGAACCACCACCGCCGCGACCCGGTCCCCGAAGTCCCGGGCGATCTCGTACGCCACGGACTTGTAGCCCTCGTTGGCGTAGGCGTTGCCGCCGGGGGAGGGCGAGGCGAAGCTGGTCAGCGGATACCAGCCGAACCGCTCCACGGCCTCGCCCATCGCCGCGTTCCGCGCGGAGCTGTCCTTGCGCACCACCCGGACCGCGCCCAGCGCGTCGATCTGCGCCCGCAGCGGTTCGGGCACCTCGTCCGTGGTGAAGACCACGCACCGCAGCCCGGCGCGCGCCGCGTACGCCGCGGCGGCCGCGCCCGCGTTGCCGGACGAGGCCGCGACCACGGTGTCCGCCCCGGCGGCGACCGCGGCCGCGACGCCCACGGCCATCGCCCGGTCCTTGTGCGAGCCCGTCGGATTGGCGCCCTCGTACTTCACCCACAGCTCGCCGTCGGTCCCGTGATCCACGGGGATGCGCACGTTGGGCGTGCCGCCCTCGCCGAGCGTCACCGGCGGTCCGGTCACCGGCAGGGCGGAGGGCCAACCCCACGGACCGCCCGGGTACGCCCGGAGCGAGAGACCGGACAGATCGGCGAGGGGCGGCACCGGGTTCGCGCCGATGCCCTCCGCACGGCACGCGCCGCACCCCGAGAGGTCCTCGGCTCCGGTTCCGCAGCGGGGACAGCGCAGGGGTGTCGAAGGCATGCGAACTCCTCATGGGGAGAGGGCTGATGATCCTTCGAAGGTAACAGTCGCGGCGCCTCGGGGACCCGTACATCCCGGGCCCCGTGCATCCCGGCCCGTACAGCTCGGCCCCGTACAGCTCCCGTTCCCGTCGCTGTCCTGGACGGGCGCCGTCCGCTCAGCGGTGGCGGCGCATCTCCGGGATCCGCACCGGGCGGGAGCCGGGGCCGCCGATGTGGGAGAACGGCTGACGCCGCCAGTCCAGGCTCTCCGGCAGATTGAGCAGCAGGGCCGCGTCGCACTCCTGGGTCTCCAGCGACTCGTCCGCGGGCGCGGCCTCCTCGACGCCGCGGCCCGTGCCCGGGCAGACCGTGAGCCCGAAGGGGTTCCACGGCGACGGGCACAGCGCGTGCTCGGGGAGCACGTCCTCGTCGGCGAGCAGCGCGATCGGCCGCGCGCAGTCCGGGCACGTCACCCGGAACATCTCGTAGATCTCGTACAGGCTGCCGTCGCCGTCATTGAGGCGTTCCAGGCTGGGCATAGTGCTTCTCCCCCTCGGATGGGCCGGCCAGGCACCTCGGCCTCGGCCACAGCAAGCACTTCCCTGGTGGAGGGTCAGATAACCGCCCGTTCCGGCGCAGGACACGGGCGCACGAGTGTGTCGTTCATCACACGCCTTGTGCGGCTATGCGCCCGTTCGGCTGTGCCGGGCGGCCCGGGACCCAGTAGGTTGACCGCGTGGAGGAGTTGGACAGAGAAATCGTGGAACTGCTCGTCAAGGACGGGCGGATGAGCTACACCGACCTGGGGAAGGCCACGGGCCTGTCCACCTCGGCGGTGCACCAGCGCGTGCGCCGGCTCGAACAGCGCGGTGTCATCCGGGGGTACGTGGCGGTGGTCGACCCGGAGGCCGTCGGGCTGCCGCTCACCGCGTTCATCTCGGTGACGCCCTTCGACCCGAGCGCCCCCGACGACATCGCCGACCGGCTCGCCGAGATCCCCGAGATCGAGGCCTGCCACAGCGTCGCCGGTGGCGAGAACTACATCCTCAAGGTCCGCGTCGCCACGCCCCTGGAGCTGGAGCACCTCCTGGCCCGGATCCGCTCGTTGGCGGGGGTCTCGACGCGCACGACGATCGTGCTGTCGACCCCGTACGAGGCCAGGCCGCCGCGGGTGGGCTGAACAGCCCCCCGGGGCCGGCGACCGGAGCCCCGGTTAGGGGAAGGGGCGGGGCTGGGGGAGGATTCGCTGTATGAGCGACCGCCCCACCCCTCAGGACGAGCCCCGTACCGTGCTGCTGCGCGGCGGCGAGGTGCACAGCCCCGCCGACCCCTTCGCCACGGCCATGGTGGTCGAGCGCGGCCATGTCGCCTGGGTCGGCTCCGAAGGCGCGGCGGACTCCTTCGCCGACGGCGTGGACGAGGTCGTCGACCTCGAAGGCGCGCTCGTCACCCCCGCGTTCACCGACGCCCATGTGCACACCACCTCCACCGGCCTCGCGCTCACCGGCCTCGACCTCACCGACGCCCGCACGCTCCCCGAGGCCCTCGAGCGCATCCGCGCCCACGCCGCCGCCCGGCCCGCCGACCGGGTGCTCCTCGGCCACGGCTGGGACGCCAGCCGCTGGCCCGAGCACCGGCCCCCGTCGCGCCGGGAGCTGGACGAGGCCACCGGCGGCCGGCCGCTGTACCTCACCCGGGCCGACGTCCACTCCGCCGTCGTCACCACGGCCCTGCTCGACCTCGTCCCGCACGCCGCGGGGCTGCCCGGCGGCAGCCCGGACGCGCCGCTGACCGGCGACGCCCACCACGCCGTGCGCGCCGCCGCGTACGCGAGCATCACCCCCGCCCAGCGCGCCGACGCGCAGACCGCGGCGCTGGAGCGGGCCGCCTCGCTCGGCATCGGCTCCCTGCACGAGTGCGCCGGGCCGCGGATCTCCAGCGCCGATGACCTCACCGGCCTGCTGAGCCTGGCCGCCGAGCGCCCCGGCCCGCGCGTCGTCGGCTACTGGGCCGAGGCGCTCACCAGCGCCGCCGACGCGAGCCGCGTCCTCGAACTCGGCGCGCTCGGCGCGGCCGGTGACCTCTTCGTCGACGGTTCCCTCGGCTCGCACACCGCGTGCCTCCACGAGCCCTACGCCGACGGCCCGCACGCCGGCCATACGGGTGCCGCGCACCTGGACGCCGCCGCCATCGCCGCCCACGTCACCGCCTGCACCGAGGCGGGCATCCAGGCCGGCTTCCACGCCATCGGCGACGCCGCGCTCACCGCCGTGGTGGAGGGCGTCCGGGCCGCCGCCGACCGGCTCGGCCTCGCCCGCGTCCGCGCCGCCCGGCACCGTGTCGAGCACGCCGAGATGCTCACCCCCGACCACATCGCCGCCTTCGCCGAACTCGCCCTCACCGCCTCCGTCCAGCCGGCCTTCGACGCCGCCTGGGGCGGCGACGACGCGATGTACGCCGAACGGCTGGGTGTGGAGCGGGCCCGCACCCTCAACCCGTACGCGGCCCTGCTGCGGGCCGGTGTCCCGCTCGCCCTCGGTTCGGACAGCCCCGTCACCCCCCTCGACCCGTGGGGCACCGTCCGCGCCGCCGCCTTCCACCGCACCCCCGAGCACCGCGTCTCCGTCCGGGCCGCCTTCACCGCGCACACCCGGGGCGGCTGGCGGGCCGTCGGCCGTGACGACGCGGGCGTCCTGGTGCCGGGCGCGCCCGCCGACTACGCCGTCTGGAGGACCGGCGAACTCATCGTGCAGGTGCCCGACGACCGGGTCGCCAGCTGGTCCACCGACCCCCGCTCGGGCACGCCCGGCCTGCCCGATCTCACCCCCGGCGCCCCCCTCCCGGTCTGTCTGCGCACGGTGGTCGGCGGGCACACCGTCTTCACGCGTCCGAACGAGTGACGCGCACGGCGTCGCGTACCGCCGAACGACGTGCCGTGAGCCGGCCCCTCCGACGCCCCACTCGCCGTACTGACCTGCTGATTTGAGGCAGCCACGCAGGTCATGAGGGTGTTGACAGGGTGCGGGCGGCGGCGGGTAGGTTCGGCGGAGTCCACCACAGGACGTCCGACCGGTGAATCTCCACACAGTCGTCGAGCGCCGCTGGGCCATGGGCGGTGAGCCGGAGCGCTCACCGCCACTGGGAGCCAGGTCCAGCGCACGGGGGCGAGGGACGGTTCCGCCGGGCCGGCAGGTGCGACCCGGGTGGGGCCCGGACGTTCAGTAGACAACGGCATTCGGTCGACTCGCAGCCAGCGGATCCCAGGCCGGCCCGAAGGACGCCGGGCCCCCATTCGACCGGGGCGGCAGGCCCCGCTGCCCGCACCCGGGAGCCGGTGGACCCCCCGGGCGTTGTACGGTCGGCTCACCACCGCACAGCAGCAGGAAGGCGCGACCGTGCCCCCGGGTCCCGAAACCACCGCCGACGCCGCCGACGGCGACACCGTCGGCCGGCCGGGCGGGCCGACTTCCCGCTCCCCGCGCCCGCCCGCGCGGTCCGACGCCGAGGGCGCCGCCGACCGGCCGGAGCCCGACGAGGCCGCCGACGCGGCAAAAGCATCCGTACCGCCCGCGGGGGCGGACATCTCCGACGGCGGGCAGGGCCCGGACGCGGTCTCCGCCGCCGGTGACACGGCACCCCGGCCCGGCGGCCCCACGCGGCTCACCCGCCTCGTCCGGCTGGCCCGCCGCGAGGCGCGGCGCAGCGCGCTCGCCGCCGTCGCCGGACTGGCCCTCACCGCGTCCTTCCCGCCGTACGACCTGTGGCCGCTGTCCTTCGTGGCCGTCGCCGCCCTGGCGCTGCTGACCCGGGGCCGCACCGCCCGGCAGGGCGCGTGGACGGGCTTCGCCTTCGCGCTGCCGTTCTTCTTCTTCCTGCTGCGCTGGCTGCACGTGGTCGGCTACGACGCCGTGTTCGGCCTCTCCGTCATCGAGGCGCTGTTCATCGCCCTGCTCGGCGCGGGCCTGGCCGTGACCTCCCGGCTGCCCGCCTGGCCGCTGTGGGGCGCCTGTCTGTGGGTCGCGCAGGAGTGGGCCCGTGACCGGGCGCCGTTCGGCGGCTTCCCGTGGGGGCGGCTCGCCTTCGCCAACACCGGCTCGCCCTTCACCCCGCTCGCCGCGCTCGGCGGCGCCCCGCTGGTCACCTTCGCCGTGGCGCTCACCGGTGGGCTGCTGGCCTGCGCGGTGGTCGCCGCCTGGCGCCTGCGGGGAGCCGCGGGCGACCGCGTACGGGCCGTACGCGCCGCCCTGCCCGCCGTCGAGGCCGCCGCGCTGGCCGCGGCCGTCGTCCTCGCCGGGTACGCCGTGCCGGTGCCCACCAAGGCGATCGACACGGTCGACATCGCCATCGTCCAGGGCAACGTGCAGAGCCCGGGGATGAACTTCCTCGGCCGCCCGATGATGATCCTCAACAACCACGTCGACGCCACCCTCGCTCTGGCGAAGGACATCAAGGCCGGCCGAGCGAAGAAGCCCGACCTGGTCATCTGGCCGGAGAACTCCTCCGACCTCGACCCCTTCCAGTACGCGCAGGCCTACGACCGGATCGAGGAGGCCGTGCGGGCGGTCGGCGTGCCCGTCCTCGTCGGCGCCCTCGTCGACCACCCGGGCAAGCCGGGCTACGTCGACAACCAGGGCATCGTCTGGGACCCCGTGAAGGGCCCCGGCGCCTCGTACACCAAGCAGCACCCGGTCCCGTTCGGCGAGTACGTGCCCTTCCGGCAGCAACTGAGCAAGGTCATCAGCCGCCTCCAGCGCGTGCCCCGCGACTTCTACCCCGGCGACCACACCGGGGTGCTCCGGATCGGCCCCGCGCGGCTCGGCGATGTCATCTGCTTCGAGGTGGCCTACGACGAGATCGTCCACGACACCGTCATGGCCGGTGCCCGCGCCCTCGTCGTGCAGACCAACAACGCCACCTACGGCCGCACCGGGCAGCCCGAGCAGCAGCTGGCCATGTCCCGGCTGCGGGCGGTCGAGCACGGCCGGGCCGTGGTCACCGCCGCGACGAGCGGCATCAGCGCGGTCGTCGCCCCCGACGGCAAGGTGCTCCACCGCAGCGCGGAATTCACCCGTGACGTCATCAGCACCTCCATCCCCCTGCGGGACGAGATCACCGTGGCGGACCGCGCCGGTGCGGCGCCCGAATGGGCGCTCGCTATGGTGGGCCTTCTGTCCTGCGCGGCCGCGATCATGATCGGCCGTCGAGGACGTCCGGACGAGAAGGGGCAGCAGTGAACGACGGTGGTCAGCGGAGATACGGTCCGCTCGGCACGACCTTGGTGATCATCCCGACCTATAACGAGGCGGAGAACATCAAGCTCATCGTCGGCCGGGTGCGGTCGGCCGTGCCGGAGGCGCACGTCCTCGTCGCCGACGACAACAGCCCTGACGGCACCGGCAAGCTCGCCGACGAGCTGGCGGCCGACGACGACCACGTCAAGGTGCTGCACCGCAAGGGCAAGGAAGGCCTGGGCGCCGCCTATCTGGCCGGCTTCCACTGGGGCCTGGACAACGGCTACGGCGTCCTGGTGGAGATGGACGCCGACGGCTCCCACCAGCCCGAGGAACTGCCCCGGCTGCTCACCGCCCTCAAGGGCGCCGACCTGGTGCTCGGCTCCCGCTGGGTCCCCGGCGGCCGGGTCGTGAACTGGCCGAAGTCCCGCGAGATCCTCTCCCGCGGCGGCTCCACCTACTCCCGCCTCCTCCTCGACGTCCCGCTCCGCGACGTCACCGGCGGTTACCGGGCCTTCCGCCGGGAGACCCTGGAGGGACTGGGCATGGACGAGGTCGCCTCCCAGGGCTACTGCTTCCAGGTCGACCTGGCCTGGCGGGCCGTGAAGGCCGGCTTCCACGTCGTCGAGGTTCCCATCACCTTCGTCGAGCGCGAGCTGGG
The DNA here is from genome assembly GCF_055576875.1 of Streptomyces sp. NPDC033229. NCBI lineage: Bacteria > Bacillati > Actinomycetota > Actinomycetes > Kitasatosporales > Streptomycetaceae > Streptomyces > Streptomyces sp. NPDC033229. Next base: position 96,303 of record NZ_JBVIQR010000018.1, read on the forward strand.
CGACAGCAAGATGAGCCGCGACATCGTCGCGGAGGCCCTGTGGCGGGTCACGTCCTGGGGCGTCGGCTCCCGGGTCGGCAAGGCCCTGGGCCGGGGCGAGAAGCACTGACCCGGCCCCCGGCGGACGCCCCCACCCGGGGCGTTCCGTACGGGAGCCGCCCAGGCACACTTGAGGCATGACGTTCGGAGCACAGCAGACGATGGACGGCCGGCCGCCGAAACGGGGCCGTGCCCGCAGGCTCATCCCCCTGGCCGTGGCGGTCTGGGCAGTGCTGGAGATCTGGCTGCTCATGATGGTGGCCGACGCGGCGGGCGGGCTCGCCGTCCTCGCCCTGCTGGCCGGGGGAGTGCTGCTCGGCGGATATGTGATCAAGCGGGCCGGCCGCCGCGCCTGGAAGCGGCTGACGGAGTCCCTCCAGCCGCCCAAGGCCCCGGAGGACGGACAGGGGCCCGGCGACGACCGGACCCCGGGCGCCACCGGGAGCGCGGGCGGCAACGGTCTGACGATGCTGGGCGGGCTGCTGCTCATGGTGCCGGGCCTGCTCTCCGACGCGGCCGGGCTGCTGTGTCTCTTCCCGCCGACCCGCGCGCTGCTGCGCAAGGGCCTGGAGCGCGGCGTGGACCGCCGGGCGGCGGCCTTCGGCGGCCCCGGCCCCCTCGGCGACGCCTTCCAGCAGGCTCGGATGCGTCAGCCCGACGGCAAGGTCGTCCAGGGCGAGGTCATCCGCGACGACGAACCGCCCGCGCCGCGCCAGGACGGGCCGCGGCTGCCGCGCTAGCCCGTCCGGCGGAGCTTCGGGGCCGCAGGTGCCGGGCCTTCGGCCGCAGGCCGTCCGTGCCGCCTGCGGCGACGGGCGCCCTGCGGGCGCGTCCTCAAGCGCCGGACGGGCTTCGATCCCGGGCTCAGGACACAGCGCAGCGACCCGGTCGGCGCCTGCGGTCGGTGAACGTGGACAAGGGCCCGGGCCACTGCTTAAGCGCAGTGGCCCGGGCCCTTGACGGATCCGATGGATCAATCCCTATGCCGCCCCGAGAAACTCAGGCGGACTTGCGGTTGTCCCGCGGATGCACGGCGATGTTCATGGCACCGGAGCGCAGGACGGCCAGCCTCTCGGCCAGCACCTCCTCGAGCTCCTCGCGGGTACGCCGCTCCATGAGCATGTCCCAGTGCGTACGCGCGGGCTTGCCCTTCTTCTCCTCAGGACCATCGCCGTCTACCAGGAGTGCTACGGCGCCGCACGCCTTGCACTCCCACTCCGGCGGAATCTCCGCCTCTACCGAGAACGGCATCTCAAATCGATGTCCGTTCGGGCATGCGTACTCCACCGCCTGGCGCGGGGCCAGATCGATGCCGCGGTCGGTCTCGTAGCTGGTAACCACAAGTCGCGTGCCGCGGAGAGCTCGCTCACTCATGAATCGTGCCTCCCGGGCTTTGTCGCCCACAGGACAGGTGTCGCTGTCGTCGTCATCCGGTCAACGTCCGGTCGGCGGTGAAGATTCCCCGTTGAGGGACATGCGTCGCCCGTCGTGCCGCCCCTTGTTGTACCCACCAGCGCCCGGTTTGTCACATCTGACAACAGATGTCACCCTGTGTTTCTGCCTATTCAGCGCGCAGTAACGGTCCGTCCGGTGGGTCAAAGGCGTACACTACCGGCCCGCCGGTCCGTGGCCTAAACCAGGTCCGGAACTTCGCGTGCCGTGACCGCCGCGGGGGCCACCGGAACGGCCGTGTCGCGCGGGTCGCGGGGGGCTTCCGGGCCCTCGGGCCGATGCCGCTCCGGGCGCTCCGGCAGGGCGAAGACGCGCAGGAAGAACTGCGACAGCGGCCCGATGCCCACCGCGTACAGCACCGTCCCCGCGCCCACCGAGCCGCCGAGCGCGAACCCGGTCACCAGCACGACCACCTCGATGCAGGTGCGCACCAGCCGCACCGAGCGCCCGGTTCTGCGGTGCAGGCCGGTCATCAGCCCGTCACGCGGCCCCGGGCCGAAGCGCGGGGTGATGTAGAGCCCGGTCGCCACCGCGCCCAGCGCGATCGAGAGGACCAGCAGCGGAATCCGCACCCACAGCGACCCGGGGGCCGGGGCCACGGTCAGCGTCGCGTCCAGCGCCAGGCCGATCACCAGCACGTTCGAGACCGTGCCCAGACCGGGCCGCTGGCGCAGCGGCACCCACAGGAGCAGCACGAGCGCCCCGATGAGGATGGACACCGTCCCGATCGACAGGCCCGTACGCCCCGCGACCCCCTGGCTCAGGACGTCCCACGGCGCCAGCCCGAGCCCCGCCCGCAGCTGCAGCCCCGCGCTCACCCCGTACAGCACCAGCCCGCCGTACAGCTGGACCAGACGGCGGGTGAGAGACGGCCCCCCTGACGCGGACAATGGTTCCTCCTGCTGAGTCGCACTTCGTCGTTCGGAGCCGGGCTGTGCCGGACCGGACCGGGCCGAATGAATTCGGCCTCAAGCCATTTTCGGCGACCGCCGGTGGTACCGGTGGCCTGCCGCGTGCCAGTCTGTGGACTGGTAGAGGATGTACTCCATGGCCAATTCCCGAAAGGTGGACCGCACGAGATGAGTCAGTGGACCTCTTCGGTGGGGGCGCCGCAGTTGGCGCGTCTCCTCGGTTCGCAGCACGCGCGCGACACCGTGACCCCGATCGGCGGCCGTCGTTCACCCGCGTACCGCTCCCTCGCGGACGGCATCCGGCTGCTCGTCCTCGAAGGCCGCGTCCCGGTCGCCGCCCGGCTGCCCGCCGAGCGGGAACTCGCCGCGGCGCTCTCCGTCAGCCGCACCACCGTCGCGGCCGCCTACGAGGCCCTGCGCGGCGAGGGCTTCCTCGAATCCCGGCGCGGCGCCGGCAGCTGGACCGCCGTGCCCGCCGGCAACCCGCTGCCCACCCGCGGGCTCGACCCCCTCCCGCCGGAGGCCGTCGGCTCCGTGATCGACCTGGGCTGCGCCGCCCTCACCGCGCCCGAGCCGTGGCTCACCCGCGCCTTCCAGGGCGCCCTCGAGGAGCTGCCGCCGTACGCCCACACCCACGGCGACTACCCCGCCGGGCTGCCCGCCCTGCGCCAGGCTCTCGCCGACCGCTACACGGCCCGCGGCATCCCGACCATGCCCGAACAGATCATGGTGACCACCGGTGCCATGGGCGCCGTCGCCGCGATCTGCCGGCTGTTCGCCGGGCGTGGCGAGCGGGTCGCCGTCGAGTCCCCCTCGTACGCCAACGTCCTGCAGCTCATGCGCGAGGCGGGCACCCGGCTCGTGCCCGTCGCGATGGCCGACCGTCTGGCCGGCTGGGACCTGCCCGCCTGGCGGCAGGTGTTGCGCGACGCCGCGCCCCGCCTCGCCTACGTCATCGCCGACTTCCACAACCCGACCGGGGCGCTGGCCCCCGAGGAGCAGCGCCGGGAACTCGTCGAGGCCGCCCGGGCGGCCGGGACCGTCCTCATCGCCGACGAGACCATGTCCGACCTGTGCCTCGAACCGGACGTCGGGCTGCCGCGGCCCGTGTGCGCCTTCGACCCGGCGGGCAGCGCGGTGATCACCGTCGGCTCGGCCAGCAAGACGTTCTGGGCCGGGCTGCGGATCGGCTGGGTGCGCGCCGCCCCGGACGTCATCCGCAGTCTCGTCGCCGCCCGCGCCTACGCCGACCTCGGCACGCCCGTGTTCGAACAGCTCGCCGTCACCTGGCTGCTCAGCACCGAGGGCTGGGACGCCTCCATCGACATACGACGCACCCAGACGCGGGAGAACCGCGACGCCCTCGTCGATTCCCTCGGCCGCCATCTGCCCGACTGGGAGTTCACCGTCCCGAAGGGCGGGCTCACCTTGTGGGTGCGCACCGGCGGTCTCTCCGGATCGCGCATCGCCGAGGCGGGGGAGCGGCTCGGGGTGCGGGTGCCCTCCGGTCCGCGCTTCGGTGTCGACGGGGCCTTCGAGGGCTTCGTGCGGCTCCCGTTCACCGTCACCGGGGCGGTCGCCGAGGAGGCCGCCACCCGGCTCGCGGAGGCCGCCCGCCTGGTGGCGAGCGGCGCGACGGCAGCGGTCGAGGCCCCGCGGACCTACGTGGCCTGAAGCGGTTTCGGGTCCGTGCCGGGGTGGTGTGGCCCGGCACGGTCACCGGTGTCCGTTCCGGCCGGCCCGTGCCCCGGCCGGCCCTCACCGGCCTCCGCCAGTTCGGCACCGGCCCACGCCAACCCGGGTCCGGCCTGCGTCGAATCCACACTGAGCCACACCGGGTCGGTGCCCGCCCATGTGGGGTCCGCGCCGCCGTCCGCCGGGACGGCGGTCGCCCACGCCGCGCCCACGCCGCCCTCCGTCGAATCCGGGTCGGGGTCATCGGCGGAGGCAGCGGCATAGGCGGAGATGGGGACGGAGGCGGAGACAGGGGCAGGGGCGGAGGCAGCGGTCGGGGCGGGGTCCGGATACGGCCACGCGTCCTCCGCGCCACCCGGCCCGGGAGCGGTCTCGGGCAACAGGGACAGCACCGCCTCGCGCTGCGCGTCGGTCGTCTCCTCGTCGTACGGGTTCGGGGTGTGCGGCACCTGGACCCGGTGCACCGGACCCGAGCCCAGCCGGGCGTAGCCACGGCCCGCCGGAACGTCCCGCGCCGGTGTGGTGTGCGGTGGCGCGCCGAGCGCGGTGCACACCTGATCGGGGGTCACGGCGCCGAGGACCAGCCGGGCGCGGGTGTGGGTCCGCACCGGCTCGGTCAGCTGCTCGTAGCCGTCGAGCTGTTCGGCCACCGCGACGGTGACATTGCCGACCCGGCCGTGCCGCAGCGGCACTTGGAGCAGCTCCTGCGGATCGCGACGCCCCTCGCCCCGGGCGAGATGGCTCAGCACCGTGGGCCGGTCGACGATGACCCACAGCGGGCGACGGATGTCCTCGGGCGTCGGACGCCCCTGCTGGCGGGCGTGGTTGGCGGTCAGCAGCCGGCGCTCGGTCTCGTGCGCGGCCCACTCCAGGGTCGCGAGGGCGCCGGGCAGGGAGGATTCGACGGCCAGCACCCCGTCCCGGCCGCGCAGGAAGGCGTACTCGCCCGCGCCGCTGCCGTCGACCACCACGACGTCGCCGTGATGGAGGACCTGCAGGGTGATCGACCGCAGCAGCGTCGTGGTGCCGCTCGACGGCTGGCCGAGGGCCAGCAGGTGCGGTTCGGTGGACCGCTGGCCCGTGCGCCACACGACGGGCGGCGCGTCACGGGTCTCGTCGCCCGCGGTCACCGGCAGGGTCCGCTGGACGTCCGAGGCGTCGGTGAAGCCGAGCACGGCCTCGCCGGGCGCGGTGACGAACCGCTGGGCGAAGACATCGGTGTCGAGCGCGGGCAGCGCGTGCAGGGCGAGGCGATTGCCCGCCTCGTCCCAGTCGAAGCGGTACTCCCGGCCCCGGCCGGCCTTGAGGTGCAGCAACTGCTCGATCCTGGTCCGGGATTCCGCGTCGCCGTCGGTGAAGTAGGCGGGGTAGCGCAGCCGGAGGGCGGTCAGCCGCCCCCGGTCGTCGAAGGCGTGCCCCTCGAACGCCGCGTTCCAGCTGCCCCCGTGCGCGTAGAGCGGCGCGGGGTCCCCGGGGGCCGCGAAGTACGGCACCAGGGCCTCGTACAGCGCCTGGAGCCGTCCGGTGTCCGCCTCGTCCACCTCCGCCACCGGCTGGGGCGCGTTCCGGCGCCCCGCCCAGGCGGCCGCCGCCATCAGCCCGATCGTGGCGAGCACCGGCCCGTACGGGACGAGGGCCACGATGAACACACACGAGCCCACCAGGACCACCGTCGGCCCCCGCCGTTCCTTCGGCGTCTCGGCCCACTTGCGCCGCCCGGAGGCGGCCAGGGAACGCAGCCCACGCGAGACGACGATCAGCGGGTGGAGCACATCAGCGGCATTGTCGGCGACGGTGCGCGAGAACTCCCGAACACGGGTGACGGTCGGGTTCTCGGACAGAAAGCGGGGGAGCGTACGCCGGCCCACGTCGGTCTCCTGTTGTCGGTGCGTGCGGGGTGCGGGAGGCGTCAGAACTTGAGCCCGCCCAGCAGGCTCGCGAGGCTCGCCCCGCCCGCCCTGATGCTGGGCGCGATCGCCGTACCCGCGAGGTAGAAGCCGAAGAGGCAGCAGACGAGCGCGTGCGATGCCTTCAGGCCGTCCTTCCTGAAGAACAGGAACACGACGACACCGAGGAGCACGACGCCGGAGATGGTCAGGATCATGGGGTTCTCCTGTTGGTGGGGGACGGTCACCATGAGTCCCTCCAGCCTCACAGAAAGTGTTAATACGGCAAAAGCGGCAAAGGGGCTATTGATCGTTCGATTCACTCGATCGGGAGGGCGCGTGATCATGTCGCCGTGGGAGGCGAACCCCGCAATCACGGCCCGAAACCGGCCCCCCGGTGATCACCGAGTCCTTCGCCGCGCCGCTGCTGCCTGTTGGTGAGGGTCCGCAGTGATTCACCCGGATGGACGCGCCCGAATCCCCTCGGGGTCCGCCCGCCGGCTCACCGGCGGCCCGACCGGGGCCGGTTGGCCGAAGCGGCGCGCGCCGCACGGCACTGCCGGTTCCCCCGCGCGCGGCCGTACGTAGGGTGGAACGGCACCCAAGTCGGGGTGCCGTTCCAGGCGCCGAACCCGGAGGACCGCAGACCATGACCGAGTCGACCCCCGAGACCGAGCCCGCACACGACCCCGAGATGCTCCAGCTCGCGTCCAAGGTCTTCGACCTGGCACGACACGGGGACACCGACACCCTCGCCGCCTACGTGGACGCGGGTGTACCGGCCAACCTCACCAACGACAGGGGTGACTCCCTCATCATGCTGGCCGCCTACCACGGCCACCTCGACGCGGTGAACGCCCTGCTCCAGCGCGGCGCCGACCCCAACCGCCCCAACGACCGCGGCCAGACGCCGCTGGGCGGCGCCGTCTTCAAGGGCGAGGACGAGGTCGTCCGCGTCCTCCTCGCCCACGGCGCGGACCCGGAGGCGGGCACCCCCTCGGCGATCGAGGCGGCGGCGGTCTTCGGCCGCCAGGATCTGGTGGAGCTGTTCCGGGGGGAGTGAGCGGGGTGGTGGGTGGGTGCCGGGCTTTCGGGCGCCCACTCCGGGCCTCGGTCCCGGGCAGGGGCAAAGGGCGGCCACTGCCCGCCGACGAGGGAGGATCGTAGGTAGGATTGGTGGTATGAGCGAGCCTACTGGCAAGTACTCGATCACCATGCCGCGTGACATCGCGGAGGCCGCCCGCCTCCGCAGTGGCCCGTCCGGACTGTCCGCGTATGTCGCCGCCGCCGTGGCCCGCCAGATCGAACGCGACAACCTCAACGAGCTCATCGCGGTCGCCGAGGCCGAGCACGGCCCCATCGCCGATGAGGAGATCCAGGCCCTGCGCGACGCACTCCATCGCGCCCGTCGGGAGCAGACACGCGGTGAGGCGGACGTCGCGTGACTCGTTCCCCCGCCGTGCCGGGGGGCACGCTGGTTCTCGACAGTGAGGGGCTGGCCAAGGCCGTACTGCGCAATCGCGCCGTCACCGGCTGGCTCGCCCTCGCCCGGGCCGACGACATGCGGGTGATCACCAGTGCGGCCACCCTCGTGGAAGTGATCCACCCCAGGATCAACCGCCCGGCCCTGGAGTGGACCCTGGCCCGCGTCGTCGTCGAACCGGTCAGCGAGCCCATCGCCCGCCACGCTGCGGCACTCCTCGCCGATGCCGGCCTGCACGGCCACAAGTACGCCATCGATGCCATGCTCGGCGCCACCGCCCTCGCCGCCCCCGGCCCCGTCACGGTGCTCACCTCCGACCCCGAGGACCTCTCCGCGCTGTGCGGCGGACGTGTGACCGTCATCAAGGTCTGACGGGCGCCGGCTGCCGTCACCAGCGGACGGGAAGTTCCCGCAGCCCTCCTCCGGGGAAGCGGTCCGTGTGCCAGGCGAGCGTCTCCAAGGGAACGGCCGGCCGGAGGGCGGGAAAGCGGCGCACCAGCGTGGCGACGGCCACCTCGACCATGGTGGTGGCCAGCGCCGCCCCCAGACAGGCATGCCGGCCATGGCCGAAGACGAAGTCCGCCACGCCTGCCCCGGCGCGCCGGATGTCCAGGACGTCACCGGACGGGAATCGTCCGGGATCCCGTTGGGCGGCCCAGGTCAGCGGCATCACTCCGTCACCGCGCTTGATGGTCACCCCTGCGAGAGCGAAGTCCCGGCGCGCCCGCAGGACGCGGTAGTAGGGCGTGGCCAGTTGCGTGCGCATGAGTTCCCGCACGGCGTTCGGGGCCAGTTCTGGCGAGGCTCGCAGGGCCTCCAGTTGTTCGGGGTGGCGCAGCAGGCCGTAGACGCAGGCGCCGATGGCGGCGGCCGTGGATTCGTAGCCCGCGAAGAGGACGCTGAAGGCGAGTTGCACGATCTCGTTGTCGGTGAGCCTGTCGTCTTCTTCCTGCGCTGCCAGCCAGGCGCTGAGGAGGTCCTGACCGGGCCGCGTGCGTTTCTCTTCGAGGCGCTCGGTCAGGTAGGTGAACATCGTGTGGAGGGCGGTGAGTGTCTCATCCCGGGTCGCCGCGTCGATCGCGGTCATCCGGTCTGCCCATTGGCGGAACACGGCGCCGTCACGCTCGGGCACGCCCAGGAGTGCGCACAGCACGGCGAGGGGCAGGGGGAACGCCAGGCGGCCCAGCAGGTCTTCCGGGGGGCCGGCTTCCGCCATGTCGTCGAGGAGCCCGTCGGCCAGCCGCCGGATGTCGGGGCGCAGTTCGGCCACGCGTACCGGTGTCAGAGGTCTTCCCGCCAAGCGGCGCAGTTGGGCGTGGGGCGGCCCGTCGAGGAGGAGCGTACGGTCGCGCAGAGCTCCGGCCATCGCCGCTTCGGCGCCCATGTGGGGGTCGTCCGTCGTCAGATCGCGTCCCAGAAGAGGGTGGTTGAGCGCCGTGCGCACCTCGTCGTACCCGGTGATCACCCACACCGGGTCACCACCGGGCAGCCGGGCCCGGAAGGCCGGCCCTGGCGGCAGCGGAGGGGGCTCGCCCGAGAACGGGCACGCCGGGTACGAGGGGATCTGCTCGCTCACAACGCCACCTCGGGGCTCTCGCTTCGATCGGTGAGGGACCGCCCAGCTTGTCCGGCGCGCGTTCAACGCTCGGTAAGGCAGGGGTTGTACGCGAGTGTGTACCGGGCCGGCACGGTCGCGCCACGGCTCTGAGAGGGGAGTGGTCCGCCATGCATGGGTGACAGAGGGGCCGGATCGTTCGGTTCCCCGCGATCCCCCGTCGCACCTCTCGCGCTCACCCGCCAGGAGCCGCGCTCCCGTCGGGGCGACATCGAAGCCGCCATCGACGGCCGTCGAGCACGGGCGTCCCACGCGCCACCGTAGGCTGGCCGCCTACCACGGCCACCTCGACGCGGTGAATGCCCCGCTCCAACGTGGCGCCGATCCCAACCGCCCCAACGACCGCGGCCAGACGTCGCTGGGCGGCGCCGTCAACGGCACCGGAGCCTTGTGCGTTGCGTCCCTCACCTCGACCTCATCGGCCTCACCCGATCGGTAGCCACGCTGAAAACGCTCAGTGAGTGCGCTCATGGCGATCGTCTCGGTCGATGTCACCGCAGTTCAGCATGCCGAACGGTCCACCGCCCCTCGTTCACCCGTACGAGTGCCGCAGCAGCATCCGGAACCTGACGCTCCCTCATATCAGCCCGACGAGCCGAGGTTTGGCATTTACGCACAGTGACGCGCTTCTCACAATCGCGACCGTACGGGGTGACTTTTATTGCGCCATCCGGTGTTCTTGACCGTCGACAGACCTGAAGTGATCATGTCGATAGGACTGGTGTGAATTGGACAGATATTTCGGTCACCTGTGGAGCGGTAAGACGCTGGCTGCCGTCCGGAGCCGCCTCGCCGCCGTCGTGGGCACCGTCGCACTGATCGCGGCCGCCCTCACCGGCGCCGCCACCGGCACGGCCACCGCCGCGACCACCGGGGCGGCGAAGGCCGGCGGCTGGTCCTGCTCCGGGGCGCCCGTCCCGGACGGGTACGTCATCACCAACTACAGCCGCGGCGGCTGCAACGGCGCCGGCGCCTGGTACCAGGAGCCCGTGCGCGACGGTATCTGGACCTGCGGCGGCTCGCCGATCGTGACCGGCTATGTGATCACCAACTACAACCGCATCGGTTGCAACGGCGTCGGCGGCTGGTACCACGAGCTCGCCCGTGACGGTCGCTGGACCTGCGGGGGCTCGCCCGTCCCGCCCGGCTACGTCATCACGGGCTACAACCGCACCGGCTGCAACGGCGTCGGCGCCTGGTACCACCAGCTCGTCCGCAACGGCATCTGGACCTGCTCCGGCTCCCCGATCCCGCCCGGCTACCGCAGCATCAACTTCATGGCGGGCGGCTGCAACGGCATCGGCGCCTGGTGGACGGTGCGCGCCTGACCTCACGGTCGCGTCGAACGAAGGGCCCGCCCCCACCGCCTGCCCGGCGGGGGCGGGCCCTTCGTTGGACGCAGATCTTCCGCAGATCCCGCATCAGCCCCAACCACATGACCGTCATCAGCAAAGCCGTCCTCACCCTGGAGCGGCAACGCTGAATACGCTCAGTGATGTGGCGTGCAGACGAGCTGGAGCTGATCGCTTGGCGGCCTCGATGCCCCGGGCCTGCCGGATACGTGGTGGGAGGCGTTGAACGCGGGCATGGCACCGCGTGGCTTGGACGCCGTGATGTCGCTGTTCTTCCTGTCGAAGATCGTCGGACCGCACGCCTGCGAGAAGGACCCCGCTACTGGCGCCGGCCCGGAAGGAAGCCGAACGCCTGGTGGCCGAGCTTCAGCTCCTCGTCTGGGCCGGTGAGGGGTTCGGCGCGGCGCGCCATGAGGTAGAAGCGGCGGTGGGTGCGTTGGACTTCGTGGACCAGCGTGAACCCCTGGCTCTCGTTGTAGGTGACGAGTTCGGGGAAGTTGCAGGCGCGGCGGACCCAGGTCTTGCCTTCGGCCGCGGCGTGGTCCACTGCCCACAGGGCCATGGTCGTCCCTGGCTTGTACTCGCGGTAGGCGGGGTCGGTGACGCTGGAGTACAGGTAGTGAGACGGCTCAGCCAGTTCCTCGTCCGTCCAGCCCCACGGAGGCGTCTGGTCCTGAATCGTGGTGCATCCGACGATCCGGCCGTTGTCGTCGGCCAGGACCCATACGTCGCCGTCGGGGTTCTCCGCCTGGCCGGCGAGGTCGGCGGCGTTCTCCCGCCAGCTCGGCAGGCCACGGTCCTCCAGCCATGCGGAGCGGGCGAGGACCAGAGCTTCGACGGCGGGGATGTCGGCGGCCGTGGCCGGTCGCATGGCGAACATGTGGTCTCCTCGGTCCGTTGGGTGGGTCAGAGGAATGCTTGATTCCCGGCCCCAACCCGAACAGGACACCGGCCAAAGCTGCTCAGTCCGGCCGCGAGGTGGGGCGGGCACCATACCGGCTGCCGCCGAACGGATGCGAGGTCAGGACCCCCGGCGAGCTCGCCCCCTCCGAAGACGACCGACAACCGTTTCGCACAGTGGTGCGTAATCGGACGGGCGCACCGTCGAAATCACCCGAGGACGGGCTGGTCGAACTCGTCCCGTACTCCAAGGGCGCCTTCGTGCGTCGCACCCAAAACGAAGGTGGCCCCCGTCGGCAGGCGACGGGGGCCGGTGAGTGCTCCCCGAAGGGACCGCTCTCATTATGACGCACCAGCGCGCAACCGGCAGTCGTACTCTGGGTGTTGAGTGCTCTCACCCATCAAGGGGAACCCATGATCAATCCAGAGGGTATGACAACCGGCGGGCGGGTTAAGTATTACCGCAACCGTGCGCGTAACGGGGCAGGGCTGTCGCAGGCGGCGCTCGGCGGTCTTGTCGGCCGCTCCGAGGACTGGGTGTCGAAGGTAGAGCGGGGCGTCATCCACATCGACTCTCTGTCCATGTTCATCCGGATCGCTCGCGAGCTGGACCTCGCCAATGTGGCTGACCTCGTTGGGCCGTCCATCGATCTCAGCCTCGTCGCCGCGCCCGAGCATGCTTCGGTCCCGAACATCCGACGCGCGATCTACACCCCACCGTCGTTGCTCGGTATCGGCCTGCCCGGCGACGTGCTCACAGCGGCACAGCTCGACGACCGTGTCGTCGAAGCGTGGGACATCTACGAGACCCATACCAAGCGGTACGGGCCCGTCGGCGAGATGTTGCCCGGCCTGCTGGCCGAGGCATACGCCACTCTGCGGCAGGTCACCGGCGAGGATGAGCTCGCGGCGACTCGCACCCTCGTCTCCCTCTTCCACCTGCATCAGGTCTTCCTGCGTCGGGTCGGCGAGCGCAAGCTGTCACGGATCGCCGCCGACCGCGCCATGCAAATCGCCGATGAGACCGGCGATCCGGCGCTGATCGCCGCCGCTGCGTGGAACTGCTGTGCGGTCCTGACCAGCTCATGCGATGTCGCCGACTCGCTTGACCTCGCCCGGAGCATGATCGACCACTGCCGACCAGGGGACGAGGCGACGCCCGAACACCTCTCAGCATTCGGGGCTCTTCACCTCGCCGGAGTGATCGCCGCGGTGAGGGACAGCAAGGCGCCGACAGCGTGGGCCCTCCTGGAAGCCGCCGACCGGGTTGCCGGGCGGCTCGGTGGGGATGCGAACCACTTCCACACGAGTTTCGGTCCGACGAATGTGCGCATGCACGGCGTACACCTCGCGGCCGAAGAAGGCGACTCACACGAAGCACTGCGACTCGCTGACGACGTCACCGACAACCCGGCGTTGCCGCTGGAACGGCGAACCCGGTACCTCGTCGAGGTGATGCACTCGCACCGTCGCACCGGGGACGACTTCGGAACCCTCTACGCGCTGCGCCAGATCATGGATGCGTCACCGGAAGAGATCAAGTACTTCCCCTTGGTGAAAGAGGCAGTGCAGGAACTGATGAAGCGGCCCCGCCCGCTCATGCGCCGTGAACTTCACAGCATCGCTGAACACGTCGGCGTACTGGCGTAGACGCACCCGGAACCAGGAGTGTCCCGGAACCCTGTTCCGGGACGCTCCGCCAATTCGCTTCTACCGTCCACGACATGACAAGGAACCGTCGGCGGCGTGGGGCGACCCATACGACCGCGAACCCCGCGCAGGGCGTACGGATCGAGATGACCGGGGCCTTGCGGCTCACTGGGGCAGGCCGCCTCGCGATGCCCCTATCGGTCGGCAACAACGGCGAGCACCTCGGTAAGGGCGACCTCGTCTTGACCTACGACGTCGCGGCCGACCTGCACGCCCAACTCGGCTGCCTTCTCGCCGAGTCCATTCCCTCGGCCGGTTCCGAGCCCGAGCGGAGTCTGTTGTGACCGGGCCTGCGGCGCTCCCGCCGCTGCCGCCCCGCTCCCCGTCCGACCGTGCACGTCGAGCCGCCCTCAACAACGCCGCGAATGGGCTCGAAGACTGGTTCCTCCGCCTCGACTGGTTCCTGAACAATGGTGGCAACGCGGACGAGGCGGTACTGGCGTGGGCGCTGGGGCAACTCGCTCTTCTCCCCGCAGGGCAGGCGTGGGACGTCGTCAGGCTCCCGGCGCATGACGGATGGCGGGCTGTGACGGGCCTCCCGGGCCGTCACAAGCGACTCGGCCCCGTGCTGCACACCGGGATCAACGTCGAGGTCTTCTTACCTGTCCACTCGGCGGATGGCTGGAATCTCCCAGGTGTATCCGTGCTTAAGTCCGGCGATCTCGTCGGTGTTCCCCACCCGTCTTTCCGTAGTCCTCGGACTCAGCAGGCGAAGACTTGGGTCGTCACCCCGAGCGCCGAGAGGGTGCTGACCGACGCGGATGATCTGCTTCTGTCCTACGCCGCAGAAGTCGCGAATGGCGGGTACGTAAAGACATCGCCGTGCTACGCGCTGTCGCGTCCACCCGCAGAGGGTGTCTGAGATGGAAGAGAAGAAGCCACTGCCGCGCCGTTCGCCATTGATCGCCGCCCCCGGCCGCCCCTATCGAGGCTGTCGCGATGATCCACCGGGCGGTTTCCTCGACTTCCGTCCGCTGCTCTGGATCAGGGGCAGCGGCGCAAGCACAAGTGAGGTCTTGTCCGCATGGGGCGAGGGTGAGCTCGCCGACATCCCCGTCGGGCGGGCGTGGGACGTGGTCCGATTCCCGCAGTCGGAGGGGTGGCGGACCGTGCAACACCTCGGGCGTATCCGTGTTCCGGTCGGGCCCGTGCTGCACACGGGATACGGAGTCGACGTCTTGGTGCCGCTCCGTTCGGCGGACGGGTGGGACCTTCCGGGGGCGGGTGTACTCCCTGCCGGCGATCGCATCGCTGTGCCTCCTCCCGAAGTCGTCGCCCCGAACACGCGCAAGTCGAGGACGTGGATCGTTGCCCCCACCGATGGGCGCGCGCTGACGGACGCGGCCGACCTCTACGGCGCTTACGCCGCGACGATGTTGAGCGGCATCAGACCGGGAGTGGTCGAGTGACCGCGCTCTTCACCGCGCCACCGGCGCCGACCCCTGGATTACTCGCGTCGCTCAAGCCTCGCTTATGGCTCGACCACACTGAGCAAGGCCAGCTCTTCGCGTCGCTGATGCTCACGCCCCCCCGCAACGCCTCGGTCCGGACACGCTCAAGGTGATCGAGCATCGCATGCGCGGGGCCGCTGATTCCCTCCGCGCGGTGCCTCCCGGACCGATGCTGCCGGACATCGGGAAGCGCGTCTTCATCCACCAGCGGGGTTTGGCCGGGCGATCCGCTACCCGTTCGAAAGGCCATGCATGATCACGCGACCCGTCTGGGAAGTCGTCGGCGTACCGCCGGCGAGGATCCCGATACCCTCGCCCGCACCGGAGCCCGCTCCCCGTTCAGCCGCACCGCAGCCGGGTGTCGGCACCTCGTCGGCTGGGTGTGCGACAGGGACGGCGCTGAACGGTGCCTGACCTGCCCCGTCCGACACTTCACCGAGTACCGCGCGGTGTGGGTGGCGCCGGACTACTCCAGTACCGTCCCCCGCCCCGTACGGCCCTCGATGACGCGTCCCGCCACATGGCGCCGGTCGCAGCGGAAGGCGGTGGTTCATTCCCCATGAACGACCGCTACCGCATGTAGGCCCCATAGGCTCCCGTGCGGCTGCTTGGCGACCTCAGCAGTCGGACGGGGTACCGCACGACGGCGCGGGGACGGACTCCGCGTCGGCACAGTGGGCACCAGGAAGGCAGCGATCCATGGCAGTCGTCACAGAGAAGCCGATCACTCCGGTACAACTGCGGTCAATCACGCTCGAACTCACGGGTGCGTGCTCCCTTCGGTGCACGCACTGTTTCGCGGACTCCGGTCCGCAGGGCACACACGGCTCCATGACGCGCGAAAACTGGCTCGCGCTGATCACCGACGCGACCGCACTGGGCATCCCACAGATTCAGCTCATGGGCGGCGAGCCCACCCTGCACCCGCATTGGGTCGACCTCACCGAGCACGCTCTGACCCTCGGGCGCCGGGTAGAGATCTACTCCAACCTGTTCACCGTTCACCGGCGTTGGTGGGACGTCTTCGCCCGTGAAGGCGTGAGCCTCGCGACCAGTTACTACAGCGACGAATCGGCCGAACATGACCGGATCACGGAACGCCCCGGCAGCCACCGGCGCACACGTGCCAACATCCGGGAAGCGGTCCGGCGCGGCATCCCCCTGCGCGCCGGCATCGTCAAGGTGGCGCCCGGACAGCGTGTCGAACAGGCTCGCCAGGAGCTCGCCGACATGGGAGTGACCAAGGTGCGTCTCGACCATGAGCGCTCCATCGGACGCGCTACGACCAGGACGACGCCGGACCCGTCCGAGCTGTGTGGACGCTGTGGGAACGGACGCGTGGCCGTGCTTCCCAATGGGACCGTGGCCCCGTGCGTGATGAGTCGCTTCATGCCGTGCGGAAACGTCAAAACACGTCCGTTGGCCGAGATCCTGGGTAGTCCCCAATGGCGGGCAGCCGTCGAACGAGTCCCGGCTCGTGCCGGGAATCCATGTGATCCGGACTGCAACCCGGCGCAGGACGGCGCCGACTGCTCGCCCGCCGAACAGGAAGCCTGCGACCCCGCGTACGAGGACATTCCCCCCAAGAAATGAGGTGGTGGCCCGTGGACTGGAAACCGCACGCCGCGGATCTTGCCGAGCGCGTCGCCGATCCCGTCTCGCGCTGGCGTCCGCTGCTCGCCGCAACACCCCGCCATGAACTCGTGCCCCGGTGGTGGGCCCGAGCCGACAGCGGCGAGTGGGTCCTGCACGAAGGGCTTGCTGATACGGACGCGTGGATGCGCTCGGCCTACTCCGATCGGACACTCGTCACCCGGGTCGGGCCGCTGCACGCCGACCACGCCACGCCGGGCCAGTCTGTGACCGGCCACGCTACGTCGTCGTCGACCCTCCCCGGTCTCATTGTCCAGATGTGCCGGCACGGGCGGATCGCCGAAGGCGTCGACCTGCTCTACGTAGGTACGGGTCCCGGCTACGGCACGTTGCTCGCTTCCCGCCTCCTGGGGGACCGCCACGTCACGGCCATCGATGTCGACCCCTACCTGACGGACGCGGCCCGCGAGCGGCTCGATCGTCTCGGGCGGCACCCGGAGCTCATCACCTGCGACGCGGTCGGCCCCCTGCCCGGCGACTACGACCGGATCGTGTCCATGGTGTCCGTCTGGCCCGTACCGGCCTCATGGCTGGCCGTTCTCCGGCCGGGCGGGCGGCTCGTCACCACCCTCGCCAACACCTCCATGATCCTCACAGCGTGGAAGACGAAGGACGGCGGGGCCGTCGGGAAGATCGAACGGGACTGGGCCGGCTTCATGAGCACCCGCCATGGCGACGACTACCCGCCCGGCCTGAAAGACCGACTCGACGCCATCGGGGACAGAGAAGGGGAACACGTCGGCAAGGGCAAGTATCCCGTCCTGAACCTCAGCGACGCGTGGGAACTGCGGTCAATGCTCGAACTCGCCGCGCCGGGCGTGGAGACCCACTATCAGCAGAAGGGCGGGCAGCGCACAGCATGGCTGCTCCACCCCGACGGGTCATGGGCGCGGGCGGCAGCCACGGGCCTTGCCTCGCCCGACGTCCACCAGGGCGGCCCGCGTCCGCTCTGGGACATCCTCGAACGGATCCGGTACCGGCAGAGCGCCGAGGGCGCGCTGCCGGTCTACGGAAGCCGCGCGGTGATCACGCCGGACGGCGCCGTTCGTCTCTCCCGGGGGAAGTGGACGGCCACCATCGGATAGTGGACGCTCGGGGCAGGCCGTCGACGGCGGTCTGCCCCGAGATCGATCCAGAAGGATTCGGGTGCGGGGAGCAGAGGCACCTCCAACGACACCGATGGGACTGGCGCGCGGGTTGACGACCGGTCACCCCCAGCAGGGGCGCACGACGGGATAGTCGGCGTGCTTCCCGCTGCCAACCGCCCCGTCTTAGAACCCTCTTAATCCCGTTCGTTATCAACTCCTCATGCACTTCATCACCTCCCGTCGCACCGTCCGCGCCGCCGCCGTGGCTCTCGCGGCCACCCTCCCGTGCGTCACCCTCGCCGACGCCGCCCAGGCGACCGCGCCCCAGGCCAAGGCCCAAACCGCGCCCCAGGCAACGCAGTCGGCCCGCGTCCACGATGGCCACCTCGTCGATCTCCCCGTCCGTGGCGGTACCGCCACCGTCGACGCGGACACGCTGCGCGTGACGGCGCGTACGCCGAAGGGAGAGATCGAGCTCTCCGCCGCCACCGCTCCCGGCAAGCCCGGGAAGGTGGCCGTCACCGCCGACGGCGCCCGTTGGACCTACCCCGGCACCGGACTGACCGTCACCGCCCGATCCGAGCAAGGGCGGCTCGTCGTCTCCGTCAAATCCACCGGTGCCGCCGACCGCTCGCTGTCCTGGCCCGTCACCGGGGCCGACCGGGCCGCCTCCGCCGTGCAACTTCCGCGCGGGGAAGGGCTGTCCATACCCGTCGCCGACCCGTTCTGGAACTCCGACCGGGCGCAGCTCGTCAACAGCGACCTCGATATGTCCTCGGCGCTGACCATGCCGCTGTGGGGTCACAGCCTCGACGGCCGGGGCGGCGTCAGCTACCTCGTGCCCACCGACATCGGGACCTCCCTGCGCTCGACGTCCGACCACGGGCGGCTGCGCACCACCGCCACCCATCGTTTCTCCCGCGCCGAGGGCACCACCGACTACACCGTCACCTTCGCCCTCACCGACGGTTCCCCCGTCGCGCCCGCCGTCGACTACCGGGCCTGGCTGGGGCAGCACGGGCAGCTCGGCAGTCTGCGGGCAAAGATCGATGCCGTGCCGGCCACCAAGAAGCTGCTCGGTGCTTTCCACGCCTACACGTGGGGCGGCGCCCGTACCGCCGAGGGTGTGAAGAAGCTGCGGGCGCTCGGCGTGGACCGGATGTGGCTCGGTTACGACGCCGATGACACCCCCATGGACGCCGCCGCCGTCGCCGCCGCCAAGAAGGCCGGGTACCTCGTCGGTCCGTACGACTCCTTCGCCAACGGCCAGGACCCCAAGGCCTCCGACGCCCCCACCTCCGTCTGGCCCGACAAGGTCTATCCGGACTTCTGCGTCCAGGGCGCCGACGGCAAGCCCGTACCCGGCTTCCACGACCGCGGCTGCTACCTCAGCTCCGAGGCGTTCGAGAAGGCCGAGCCCACCCGGCACTACCTCGCCGACCGCACCAAGAAGATGACCGCCAACGGCGCCGACAGCTACTTCCTCGACGTCGACGCCGCCGGTGAGCTGTTCCGCGACCACAGCGACGCCCACCCCATGGACCAGGCACGCGACCGCGCCAACCGGCTCGCCCGGATGAAGCGGCTGTCCGGCGAGGACCGCCTTGTCCTCGGCTCCGAGTCCGCGGGCGCCTGGTCCAACCAGGTGCTCGCCTTCGACCACGGATCCGGCACCCCCGTCGCCGACGGGCTGTGGAAGGCGCAGAAGGACAAGGAGAAGTGGGGCGGCTACACCCCCGCCAAGGCCCCGGGAATCTTCTTCAAGCCCGCCGAACTCCCCGCCGACGTCGCGAAGGCCATGTACGACCCCGCCTACCGCGTCCCGCTGTACGAGACCGCGCTGCACGACTCCCTCGTCAACACCGAGCGCTGGGAGCTGTCCTACGACAAGCTCCCGCAGCAGAAGACCACCCGCGCCCTGCTGGCCATGCTCTACAACACCCCGCTCAACTTCGTCCTCGACGGCAAGTTCATCAAGGAGCGCGGAAGGGAACTCGCCGCACTGCAAAAGTACTTCAAGCCCCTGCACGAGGCGGCCGGCACTCAGGCCATGACCGACTTCCGCACCCTGAACGCCGACCGTACCGTCCAGCGCACCGTCTTCGGCGACGGCACCCTCACCGTCACCGCCAACTTCTCCGCCAAGGCCCACGACGGGCTGCCCGGCGGCTGCGTCGACGCGAAGCTGCGCGGCG
This sequence comes from Streptomyces sp. NPDC033229, assembly GCF_055576875.1. Lineage (NCBI taxonomy): Bacteria > Bacillati > Actinomycetota > Actinomycetes > Kitasatosporales > Streptomycetaceae > Streptomyces > Streptomyces sp. NPDC033229. Next base: position 115,733 of record NZ_JBVIQR010000018.1, read on the forward strand.
ACAAGAAGCCGCGACGCCTGTGCCCCGCCGACGTCAACCGGTGACCTCAATCGGCGCTACGGGTCAGCCCTCAGAAATCAGGCCCGCCAGCACGCTCTCCACCGTGTCCGCCTCGTCCGCCGTCTTGTCCTCCCGGTACCGCAGCACCCGCGCGAACCGCAGGGTCACCCCCTCCGGGTACCGGGTGGACCGCTGGACGCCGTCGAAGGCGATCTCCACCACCAACTCCGGCCGCACGGTCACCACGAAGCCGTCGTCGGATACCGCCAGCTCCCGGAGCCGCTCGGTCTGCCAGGCCAGCACCGCGTCCGTCAGCCCCTTGAAGGTCTTGCCGAGCATGGCGAACGAACCGTCCGCCCGCCGCGCCCCCAGGTGCAGATTCGACAGCTTGCCGGTCCGCCGCCCGTGGCCCCACTCGGCGGCCAGCACCACCAGGTCCAGGGTGTGCACCGGCTTCACCTTCAGCCAGGAGGCACCACGCCGGCCCGCGCTGTACGGCGCGTCCAGCGCCTTGGCCACCACCCCCTCGTGACCGCGCCGCAACACCTCGGCCGCGAACTCCCGCGCCGCCGCGCGGGCCCCGGCGTCCGCCGGGTCGGCGACCACCAGCCGTCGTACGCGCAGCGGCTCGGGCACCACCCGTGCCAGCTCCGCGTTCCGCTCGGCCGTCGGCAGCTCCAGCAGATCCCGGCCGTCGACCGCCAGCAGGTCGAAGAAGACCGGTGAGAGCGGCACTGTGACCGCCGCCCCCGCCACATCCGTCCGGGAGCCCACCCGGCCGGCGGTCTCCTGGAACGGGCGCGGGCGGCCCGTCGCGTCCAGGGCGATGAGCTCGCCGTCCAGCACGGCCCGGGACACCGGCAGCTCCCGGGCCACGCGCGCCAGTTCGGGCAGCCGCTCGGTGATCTCGTCCAGGGTGCGGGTGTAGACCCGCACCTGTTCGCCGTCCCGGTGCACCTGCACCCGGATGCCGTCCAGCTTCTCCTCCACCGCGCACGGCCCGAGCCGGTCCAGCGCCTCGTCCACGTCCTTGGCGCTGTGCGCGAGCATCGGCTGCACCGGCCGCCCCACCTCCAGCCGGAATTCCGCCAGTGCCATGGGCCCTTCGGCCAGCAGCGCCCGGGCGACCGTGCCGAGGGAGCCGCCCAGCATCACCGCCCGCCGTACGTCGACCGGGGCCGCGCCCGTCGCGGCCGCGAGCCCCTCCACCGCCAGCGCGTCCAGGGCGCCCTGCCGCAGCTCACCGCCGATCAAACCCAGCAGGAAGCGCTGCTCCTCGGCCGTGGCCGCGCCCATCAGCGCGTTCACCAGCCGCTTGCGTTCGCCCTGCGCGCCCTTGCCCGTCACGGCCGCGATCCGGGTGAGGGCCGCGTCCACCTCCTGGACGGTCAGGGTCGGGACGTCCGCGGGGGCGGCGGCGTCACGCAGGGTGCTCCAGCCGACGCCAATCCTGCGCTGCGGCAGCCGGCCGGCCAGGTACGGAATGGCGATCGGTGCCTCGTCGGGCTCGGCCTTCCGGAACAGCTCCGCCAGCAGGGAGGTCTTGACCGACCGCGCGCTGGTCGCCGCCACCTGTGCTGACACCCGGGCGATATCGACAAGAAGCATGTGTTCATCGTGCGACGTGCGCCGCCCGGGCGCCTCCCGGCCCCCGGGGCTCAAGCGACCGGATCCCCGTGGCCTCGAGCGACCACCGCCCTGGCCGCTTCCCGGTCACGCCCGACGCCGTCGCTGATTCTGATCAGCAGGGCCACCATCAGCCAGTTCGCGACGAGGGACGAACCGCCCTTGGCGAGGAACGGCAGCGCCTTGCCGGTGAGCGGGATGAGGCCCATGACACCGCCCGCCACCACGAAGACCTGGAGCGCCAGCGCCGCCGCGAGCCCCACCGCCAGCAGCTTGCCGAACCGGTCGTGCGAGCGCAGCGCCACGCTCAGCCCGCGCTGGACGAGCAGCGCGTAGAGCAGGATCACCGCCATCGTCCCGGCGAGCCCGAGTTCCTCCCCGACCGTGGTGAGGATGAAGTCGCTGCGGCCCGCGAAGCCGATGAGTTCGGGGTGGCCCCGGCCCAGGCCGGTGCCTGTGACGCCGCCGCTGCCGAAGCCGAAGAGCGCCTGGGCGAGCTGGTCGGAGCCCGTTCCCGGGGGCTGCCGGTCCTTCGGCAGGTACACCGCGAACGGGTGCTGCCAGGCGACGATGCGCCCCTTGACGTGCGGTTCGGTCGAGCCCACGACGGCGGCCCCCACGGCGGCCATCGACAGTCCGACCAGCACCCAGCTGAGGCGCTCGGTGGCGGTGTAGAGCATCACCACGAACAGCCCGAAGAAGATCAGTGAGGTACCGAGGTCCCGCTCGAAGATCAGCACCAGCAGGCTCAGCGCCCAGACTCCCAGGATCGGCCCGAGCTGCCGTCCCGGTGGCAGCCGCACCCCGAGCACGCGGCGGCCGGTGAGCGCCAGGGCATCCCGGTGGGTGACCAGATAGCCGGCGAAGAACACCGCGATCATGGTCTTGACGAATTCGCCGGGCTGCAGCGACAGCGGCCCCAGCAGGATCCACCGCTTGGCGCCGTAGGTGTCGCCGGGGAAGAACGCCGGTGCCATCAGGAGCACCAGCGCCACGGCCATCAGGACGTAGATGTAGCGCTGCAACCGGCGGTGGTCCCGCAGCACCAGCAGCACGACGACGCAGACGGCGACGCCGATGACGGACCACATGAGCTGGCCCGGGGCGGTCGGGTCGGACTCGTACGCCGCCCGGTAGGCGGGGTCCAGCCGGTACAGCAGCACCAGCCCGAAGCCGGAGAGCAGCGTCGCCAGGGGCAGGATCAGCGGATCGGCGTACGGGGCGTAGCGGCGCACCGCCAGATGCGGGACCAGCGCCAGGGCGATCATGCTGACGGCGAACCCGGCGGAGCCTTCCGGGACGGACCCGTCGAGGGACAGCCCGGTGCTGACGTAGCCGAAGCAGCTGATGAGGACGGCGAAGGCAAGCAGAAGTGCCTCGCTGCGGCGCCGCCGCCGTGGTGCCGCGGACGGCACCTCGGGGGTCCGGCTGTCGTCGCTGTCCCCGACGCGTACGGAATCCACGGTCACACTCATGAATCATGGACGGCGCGCTCTGAAGGAAACCTGAGGGTTCTGAAGGTTCCTTCAGGAACCCCGGCATTGTCCGGATCGGGTGCCCGCGGGTCCCGCCACGGCCGGATCACGGGGCAGACGGCTGCCGGCCCCGCTTTCCCGGCGGTCCGTCCGGCAGCGGGAAGCGGGCCACCAGCCGTGCCCCGCCGCCCCCGGCGGCCACCGCCAGGCTCCCGCCGTGGGGCGCGATCTCCCGGGCGATGGCCGGCCCCGGACAGTGCCGACTCCAGCCCGCGGTGTCCGTCGTGGACGACGTCCACCCAGTGCCCCTCGGCGCCCAGCCCCCGCCGCAGCGAGTCGGCGAGCCCCACCTCGTCCGCGACTATCAATATGCGCACGCCCTCAGCGTCACATATCCGGTATGCCGGGAAGCCCACGACCCAAGGCTTCACTGTGTGTCAAATTTCGCACACCTGGCGGAATTACCGTAACCGGGTGGCGCCGGGCCGAGTTGACGCCTTCAGACAGCAGGAGCCGCCAGCAGGACGGGAGCAGTGGATCAGCCATGAGCAAACGCCAGAAGGGCCGTAGACACCGCAAGGTCAACCGCACCCCCCGCCCGGTCGGCTCGTCCAGCCCGGGACCGTCCCGAGCCGAGCCCCGCGCGGAATCCCGTGCCGAGCCGCGTGCCGAATCCCGAGCCGAGCCCCGCGCGGTGGTCTCCGCCGGGGCACCGGACCTCGGCCGGCACGAGGCCCGCACCTGGGAGGGGCTGCGGGCGTCCGGCGCCGAGGGGGCGTCGGTCGACGAACTGTGCGCGGCCGTGGGCTACCAGGCGCGCACCGTCCTGAAGCACGTCAACGGCCTCGCCGCGTACGGCATGGCCGAGCGGCGCGGTGACCGCTGGTACGCGAAGGGGGCGGCGGGGACGGAGACCGCGCGACCGGCCGAGGGTGCGCTCGTCGGCTCCTAGCGGGGCTTGGAGAGAGGCTCCGGGGCGGGCCGGGGCGGAGGCCCCCTCCGCCCCGGCCTCCGGCCGGACCCGCACCAGGCCCGAAGGCCCCGCCGCAGGCGAAGCGGCGCGCCGTCACCCGAGGTGCGTCGCACCCCCCGTCTCCCGGCGGCGTGTGGCGAGCGCGGTGAGCACCGCCTCGTGGGCGAACAGGGCATCGGCCGTCCGGTCCAGCGAGCGTGCCGCCGACTCGGCGCGGGCCGCGTGTCCGAGGATCCGCCGCCGCAGGGCGGCACCCTCGGCGCCGGGCAGCGACACCGCCGCCGCGCCCTCCCGGAGCCGGGCCGCCTGCTCCCGCAGCCGGCCCGCCTGGGCGTGCACGGGCTGCGACCAGGGCGCGATCCTGGCGAAGGAGATGCCGCCGGCGGACCCGTCGAGGCTGTCGGAGCCGGTCGCTCCGAAGGCTCCGCCTTGCCCCTCGCGTCCGCCTTGATCCCCGCGTCCGCCCGGATCCTCGCGGTGGTTCCGGCTCACCGGTTCACTCCCCGTGGCTTCGGCCGCAGTGCCGTCCAGGGCGCGAAGGCGTTCCTCGCCCCCTCCAGCGCCGGGGCGAGCTCCGGGTGGTGGCGCAGCAGGACGTCGCACATCCCGGTGCGGTCGATCCACTCCAGGCCCTCGGCGGTGTAGACCTCCGGTCGGTAGTCGGAGGTGAAGAAGCGGTCGCTCTTCAGCCGCCGGGACGCCATCAGCACGAAGACCCGGAACGCGGTGTCGCTGAACGCGAAACCCCGCGGCTTGCGTTCGGCGTACATGCCGATCATCGTGTCGACGCGGTCCAGCCGCCCGTCGTAGACCTCCCGCAGCTCGGCCGCCAGCCCGGCGTTCCCGCCGGTGAGGTCCTCGAAGGAGGTCACCGGCGGGCGGTGCAGCGCCGTGCGGAACGCGGCGTAGCGCGGGACGCCCCGCTCGCGGTCGCGCAGGACGTCCACCGTGCCGACGTCGACGTGCTCCCCGGAGATCCGGGCGAGGTCCCGCAGACAGTCGGGGTGGTTGTGCAGAGTGATGGCCCCGGGGTTCATGGTGCCGAAGGAGTACAGCAGATCCGACCAGCCCCAGCGGTCCACCGCCTCCCGGGTGGCCAGCGCCTGGAGCGGTTCGAAACCCGTCCGTTCGATGAGCTCGCCCGTGCGGTGGGAGCGGATCTCGTACTCGTCGCGGATCAGCGGGTGCAGCCGGTAGGAGCTGACGAACTCCTCGGTCATCGAGAACGGGGCGGTGTGGTGGTCGGTCGGGCCGCCGAGGATGCCGAAGAGCGCCTCGCCCTTGCCGAACCGCCGTACGTTGCGGCGCAGCCGGGCGGGCAGTACCCCGTACCAGTTGAGGTGCATCGCCGCCCGGGTCACCCGCTGGTCGATCATCGCCGGGGTCCACTCCACGGTGTGGATCTTCGCCATGACGGCGGTGTTGACGAGTCTCGCCGTGTGGAACAGCCGCTCGTCGCCCCAGGTGGGGTGGGCGGCGGCGACGCGGTCACAGATCGCGTTGTGCTCCTTGGCGAAGAGCGTGTGCAGCAGGGACAGCCCGACCCAGTAGTTGTCGTTGAAGCCGGTGGCGTCGATGCCGGAGAGACCCTCCATGGTCTCGTCGGGCAACCGTCCCTTCTCGACGAGGAGTTTGCCGCCCTCGCCGGTGCGCAGGGCCCGGCACTGCGCCTCGCTCGACCCGTAGATCTGCGAGCCGTCCCACCAGTGCGTGACAGTGTTCTCGTACGTCGGCGGCCGGTCCCCGCCGGTGTGGGCGACCGGGTCGGGGCGTGAGCGGCGCACTGCCATCGGGCAGCGCGGCCAGTCGTCGTCCGCGGCGAGCGGGACCTCCAGCGGCTCGACGGTCTTGTTGTCGCCGTGGCTGAACCACCCGTGGTTCTGGAACTGGATCCAGGCCGCGGCCAGCATGTTCAGCGTGGGCGCCGGGCGGAAGCCCGCGCGGCGCGCCAGCAGTCGCCTGCTGACCTCGCGCGGGCTGGGGGCGAACAGACCGTCGTCCTCCGGGTCCGGGAAGGTCTTTGGCAGCGCGCAGTTGCGGTCGAAGCGGGTGCCCGCCCTCCCCATGTCGACATCGTCCGGGTCGTAGCCCGACCCGTCGTAGCTGCGGTACGGCAGCAGCTCGGGTGTCGGCTTGCGGGGACGCTCGCCGCCCGCGCCGAAGGTGTCGTGCAGATTGTGCGCTCGCAGCAGCTCCCGCTGCTTCCTGATCTCCAGCAGCGCCAGCGGGAAGGGCAGCGAGTGCCACTCGCGACGGGGCCGCGGTACCGGGGGCATCAAACATCTCTCCAGGGCTCGGAATGCCGGTGCACGCGAGGGTGCCGACGGGTGCGGGCGTGGGCGTGGACCGGCGGTTGCGGGGCAGCGGGCATGGGGCGGGGAGCGTGGCTCAGCGGTCGTGGAGGCGGAAGACGACGGTCTCCTCGACGACCCCCCGGTACGGGGTGAGCAGGGCGTCCACCCGGTCGCGCGCCTCGGGAACGACCTCGTCGAGGCTCTGCGCGTAGACGCCCACGTTGTGGCACTGCGGGAAGTCGTGCGCGGGGTCCACCCAGGTGATCTCCAGCCAGTCCGCGGGCACCGGGAAGACCGACACCGGACTGCGACCCTCCAGATTGGGCACCACATCGTGCTCGTTGACGAGGCTGACGACCTGTGTCTCGGGGTCGCGGGGGCGTTTGAAGTCGATGGGCGAGCCGACGGCGACGACGTGCGTCAGCCGCCATTTCTGGTTGACCTCGGGGATCTCCGTCAGGTTCATGGCCGCGATGCCGCCCTGGCTGTGCCCGATCAGCGCGATCGACGCCCCTTCGGGCACGGTCTGGGCGACGGCCTTGCGGACCGCCCGGGTGTACGGCGAGTCGTTGCGGCCCACCGCGGTGACCGCGCCCACCAGGTCCTGCGGGGTGGCGTTGCGGGGCAGACCGAAGGCCATGCCGGCCAGCAGCACCAGATAGCGGGTGACGCCGTCCGGGCCGGTGACCCGCTGGACGATCATCCGGCCGTCGTTGCCGATCGCGGTCAGATTCCGCAGATGCGCGCTGATGCCGCCACCGTCGTCCAGGGCGGCGAGCAGGGCCGGGTCCGGCGGCTCGGCCACGGCCCGGCCCGCGCCCCGGTCCCAGCGGGCCCAGGCCCCGATGCTCGTACCCAGCAGCGGATCGCCCTCGGCCCGCGAGCCGGTGACGATGCACCAGGCCGCCGCGTCGTTGAACGGGTTCTCGTCCACCAGCGCGTTCCACGCCATGACCTCGGTGAGCGACGGGGCGAGCGCCGCCAGGGCCCGCTCGGCGCCGTCCGCGCGCACCGCCCGGTGGAAGACCCGCAGCGCCTGGGTCTGCCGGTCGGCCTCGATGGCCCCCAGCAGCCGCCGTACCGGGCCGTCCTCGATGAACTCCGGGTGGCGCACCGCGCACAACCGGATCCGCAGCTTGAGCGAGGTGACCGCCACCGCGACCGCGAGATTCTCCCGGCTGGTGAGCACCCCGCCCAGCCACGCGGCCCGCCCCACCCGCCCGCCGTCCGGGGCGTAGCCCAGCCCGGCCGGTTCGGTGAGGGTCCGGGCGAGGGCCCGCACCGCCCGCACCCCGGTGCGGGGCGAGCGGCCGAGCGAGGCCGCCAGCTGCGGGTCCGTGGCGATCGCGGTGACCGTACGGCCCGCCTCACGGATCACCCCGGCCACCTCGCCCAGCATGCGGGCGACGGCCGCGAGCGAGGCGGTGTCCACCTCCTCGGGGCCGTCCTCGGAAGGGGGCCCGCAGTCTTCGGAAGGAGCCCGGCAGTCCTCGGATGGGGACCCGCAGCCCTCGGAAGGAGCCCCGCCGTCCTCGGAAAGGGCCCCGCAGTCCCCGGAAGCAGCCCGGTCGTCCTCGGAAGAGGGCCCGTCGTCCCCGGTGCCCCGCGCACCGGCGCGCGCTTCGCTGTCGGTCGTCATACGCCCTCCACCGGCCGGCGGGAGCGGACCCCGATGCGCAGCCGTGCCGCGTCGAAGGTGTGCGGCAGCGGCCGGTCGGGGTTCAGCCGCGGGCCGGCCACGGCCAGTTCCCCGGCGCGCAGGAACTCGGCGACGAACCCGGTGGCCAGCTGGAGGCCCAGCTCCATGCCGCTGCACTGGGCCTCGCCCCGGCTGAAGGGGCTGACGGCCCAGTCCCGCTCCGCCGTGCCGTCCAGCCACTTCTCCGGCGCGAACCGGTGCGCGTAGTCGATCCGTTCGCCGTCCCGCGCGTGGAACCCGGCGGGCACCAGCACATTGACGCCTCCCGGCGCCACCGCGTCGCGCCAGCGGGTCTCGGCCGTGGTGCGCCGCATCAGACTGGACACCGGCGGCCACAGCCGCGCCGCCTCCTGCACACAGGCGCGGACGTACGGCATGGCCTGGAACCCCGCCGCCGTGCGCGGCCCGTGCGTCCGGTCGGCCGACTCGGTCTCCGCGAGCGCCCGCTCGTACTGGACGGGGTGCGAGGCGAGCAGGGACAGCGCCTGGAGGGCAGCCGCGTGCACCACGGTCAGCGCCATGAACCAGTGGGCGACCTGTGCCTCGGGAGCGGTCTCCGGCCCCCGGGGCGCGCTGCCGAACAGCCCGGCCAGGCTGCGCGGGTCGGCGTCGGCCAGGTAGCGGGCCTGGCGCTGCATCAGCCGCCGCCGGATCCTGCGGGTGCGGCCGGTGCGCCAGCGCCGCGCGCCCATCCAATTGGCCTCGGCCAGCAGCAGATCGAGCAGCCGGGAGTACTCCACGTCGTCGGCGGCGGCCTCGCCCAGGAAGCAGCGCCGCCCCGCGCGCTCGAAGCGCTCGCGGATGTCGTCCGGCCGCAGGCCCTCCACGGCCCTGGGCCCCAGCAGGGCCGCCGCCTCCTCGCCCACGACCCGCAGGAAGTGGTCCGCGAGCCGGTGCACGGGACAGCCCGCGTCCAGCACCGCGTCGTTGAACGCCCGCCGCGCCGCGCGCTGCCCGCCGTGCGAGGCGACCAGCGCCTCGGGCTGCACGGCCGCGAAGCCGCTCACCTTCTCCCAGGTGTCCACCGCGTACACCTCGACGGGCCCGGCCAGCACCTGTTTGGCGTCCTCGGGATCCAGGACCAGCAGGGTGGGGCCGGAGGTGCCGCGCACCAGGATCGGGCCGCGGCCGTGCCGACGGCGCATCCGGCGCATCAGCTCCAGGCCGCGCCGGGCGGGGTCGGTCCGGGCGACGAGCGCGGCGACGCGGGGGCGGGAACGGAAGGCGCCCTTGACGTAGATGGGAAGGAAATAGACGAGGGTGAGCCGGAAGTTCTCGCTCCGGGTCGCGGTCGGCAGCTCGGCGCGCCGCTCACCGAGCCCCGGGGCGTCGATCGTGTCGCTCATGCCAGCACCTTCCCCGGGTTGAGCAGCCCCTCGGGGTCGAGCAGCCGTTTGACGTCCCGCTGCAACCGCAGGTTGCGGGGCGGCAGTTCACGGGCCAGCCAGTCGCGCTTGAGGACGCCGACGCCGTGCTCACCGGTGATGGTGCCGCCCAGCTCCAGCCCGGCGGCCATGATGGCGTCGTACGCCTCCTTGGCGCGCCGGACCGCGTCGGGGTCGGAGCGGTCGAAGATGACGGTCGGGTGCAGATTGCCGTCACCCGCGTGCCCGACGGTGGAGATGTAGAGGTCGTACTCGTCGGCGATCAGCTCGATCCGGTCGATGAGCGTGGCCAGCTCGGCGCGCGGCACCGCGACGTCCTCGATGAACGCCGTGACGTCACCGGAGAGCGCCGCGGCCCGGGCGCCGAGCGCCGGCAGCACCATCCGGCGCGCCTCCAGCACCTCCTTGGACTCCCGCTCGTCGGCGGCGGCGCTGACGGACAGTGCCTTCGCCGACCGGCAGAGCGCGGCCATCGCCCGTACCTGCTCGGCGGCGTCGGGCGCGTCGCTCGCCACGATCAGGGTGGCCGCGGCGTGCCCGGCCAGCAGCGGATGGCCGAGCGCGGCGACCGCCTCGGTGGTGGTGCGGTCCATCAGCTCCAGTGCGGAGGGGATATGGCCCTCGCGGATGATCGCGGCCACCGCCTCGCCCGCGTCCGAGGCGGACGGGAACTGGGCCAGCAGCGCCAGCGCGGGCGGTTGCGGCGGGCGCAGCGCCAGCGTCGCCTCGACGATGACGCCCAGGGTGCCCTCGGAGCCGACGAACAGCCGGGTGAGGTCGTAGCCGGCGACGCCCTTGACGGTGCGCCGGCCGACGCGCAGCACCTCGCCGTCGGCGAGCACGACGGTCAGCCCGAGGACGTAGTCGGCGGTGACCCCGTACTTCACACAGCACAGGCCGCCCGCCCCGGTGGCGATGTTTCCGCCGATCGTGCAGGTCTCCCAGGAGGCCGGGTCCGGCGGGTAGCACAGGCCCCGCTCGGCGACGGCCGCGGCGAGGTCGGCGGTGACCACCCCGGGCTCGCAGCGCACCAGCCGGTTCGCGGTGTCGATCTCCAGGACGCGGTTCATCCGGACCATGGACAGCACCACACAGCCGTCGACGGCGTTGGCCGCTCCGGCGAGGCCCGTGCGGGCGCCCTGCGGCACGACGGGCACCCCGTAGGCCCGGGCCGTGCGGACCACGTGCTGGACCTGCTCAATGGTGTCGGGGCACACCACGGCGGCGGGTCTGCCCGCCTCGCTGAACGGCGCGGAATCCCTGGTGTGCAGGTCGAGTTCGGCTTCGCCGGTCAGCACGGACCCGGGGGGCAGGGATTCGCCCAGGGCGGTCAGAAGGGGATTCTCGACGGTTACGGTCATCGGCAACTCCATGCGGTGGGGGGCCGCTTACGAGGCGGTGTGAAGAAGAAGGCGAGGGAGGAGCGCGGTCACAGCGTGGGCGGAACGGTGGTGATGGGCGCCACGATGAGCACCGGCCCGTCCGGCGAAGTGGTGGCGGCCGCGACCAGCTCGGCGAGGTGCGCGGCGTCCGTGGCGCGGTGCGCGGGGACCCCGTAGCCCCGGGCCAGGGCGCACAGATCGATGCCGGGGATGTCCAGGCCGGGCACGCCGGGGGTGTTCTCGAAGCGGCCGAACCACTTGAGGATCGCGTACTCCCGGTTCGCCGGGATCACGAAGGTGACCGGGACGCGGTAGGCGGCCGCCGTCCACAGCGCGGTGATCGCGTACTGCGCGGAACCGTCACCGACGAGCGCCACCACCGGCCGGTCCGGCCGGCCGAGGCGGGCGCCCACCGCCGCCGCGAGACCGAAGCCCAGACCGCCGCCGGTGGTCATCAGGAAGGACCCCGGCCGGTCGATGCGCACATGGTCGCGGAAGGCCTGGACATTGGAGGGCGACTCGTTGACCCACACGGTCTCCGGCGGGGCGGCACTCGCGACGGCCGCGAGGGCGTCCACCGCGGACATCGGCTCGGGGGCCGCGTCGGCGGGCGCGTTCTCCGCTGCCGCGGTCTCCGACACCGTGGGCGCCGTCGTCCCTCCCGCCGCCGCGTCCGCCGGGCCGTCGGCGCCGCCCTTCTTCTCCAGCACCTCCGTGAGCAGTTCCAGGGTGGGCCGCAGCCCCGCGACGAGGGCGTCGCCGACGGGGGCGCGCGCCGCCTCGTCGGGGTCGCTGGTGAGCAGCACCAGCTCGGCCCCGTCCGGCAGCACCGGGCCGGGCACATAGGGGTAGTAGCGGAAGACGGGCGCCCCCACCACCAGCACCAGATCGTGTCCGGCCAGGGTCTGCGCCAGCGGCGCGAGGGCCGGCGGCAGGACGCCCTGGTAGAGGGGGTGGTCCTCGGGGAAGCCGACCCGGCCCTCGATGGGCGAGGCCCACACCGGCAGCCGCCGGTGCTCGGCGAGCGCGACGGCCGCCTCCCAGGCGCCTTCGGCGTCCACCGCGCCACCGGTCACCAGCACCGGGTTGGCGGCCTCCGCCAGCCGTCGGGCGAGGGCCTCCACGGCGGGTGCGGCGGCCGCGGTGCCGTCGTGGACCCGGCGGCGCGCCGCGGCCAGCGCCGCCGCGTACTCCGCCTCGTCCAGCTCGACGTCGAAGTCGTCCATCGGCAGCGACAGGAACACCGGCCCGCGCGGCGCGGTCTCGGCCAGGTGGAAGGCCCGGGCCAGGGCAGCGGGCACGTCCTGCGCGCGCGGTGGTTCGTACGCCCACTTCACGGCGGGGCGGGGGAGGACGGTGGCGTCCACGTTGGTCAGCAGCGCCTCCATGGTCATCATGGCGCGGACCTGCTGCCCGGCGGTCACCACCATGGGGGTGTGGTTGGCGGCGGCGGTGATGATGGCGCCCATGGCGTTGCCGACGCCGGGAGCCGTGTGGAGATTGACCAGGGCGGTCCGGCCGGTGGCCTGCGCGTACCCGTCGGCCATTCCGACGACGACGGCTTCCTGGAGGCCGAGCACGTACCGGAAGTCGTCGGGGAAGTCCTGGAGGAAGGGGAGTTCCGTGGAGCCCGGGTTGCCGAACACCGTCGTCACTCCACGGGACCGCAACAGCTCAAAAGTGGCTGCGCGTACGGTCGTCATGCCTCGCACCTCTTGAGGTCGGTGGGCCGGTTGGGAGAGGGGAGCATTGCCACTTCCCGCCCGGCAAAGCCATGACAGCCGAAGATCAGCTCAGTATTCATCCGCAGGAGTGAAAACCTGCTTTTCCGCCCGGTCCGACCGGTCTGCGGGTCCTACGGTCGCCGGTATGCCCGACTTGGACGAAGTCATCCAGCGGATCCGTCACGACATGGACAGACGCCTTCGTGAGCGCCTGCGCGGGATGCCGCCGGAGCGGCCGGCCGACTGGCCCGTCGACACCCTCTCCCACACCCTCGCCGACCGTCCGCTCGACGCGGTCGAACCCGGGCAGGCGGCCGGGACCGGCTGAGGCGCGCTCCCGCGCACGGCCCTGGACATGACGGCGGGAGGCGGGCCGTCGCTCGGCGGCCGCCTCCCGCTGTCCGGTGCGGTGGGTTCGGTGTCTTACGGTCCGGTGGTCAGCGCCTGGACCTGCTCATTCCCAGCCCCGCGAGGGCGAGGGAACACAGGAGGGCCACACCGCCGACGATGATGTTGCTGACGATGGCCCGGGTGGTGTCGGCGCTGCCCGCCACGACCCAGGGCGCGACGATCGTCCACGCGGCTATGCACAGCGCGGCCCAGCTCATCGCGTGCGTACGTTCATACGCCGACCCGAAGCCGCCGAGCAGACAAGCGAAGGCCGCACCGGCGATCAGGTTGGTGATGGCCAGGGTCGTTGAGCCGTTGAATCCGACAATCCATGGTGAGGCGGCCAGATAGACGCCACACATAAAGGCGAGGGCTTCGACGCCCTGTGCGGTGGGTGTCGCGGTGGTTTCCTCCGAGTGCGCACGGAGCGCCAGGAGGTCCGGGTGCTGGTCGATACGGGGCGACGTAGGAGCGCTCACGTCGGCCACCTTCTTTCCCTACTTGAGTGCCACCTGGCTGTATTTTAACCTCAATTGCTCCAATTTCCACCCTGATGGCGTAGACAACACCACGCCCTGACACCTGTTCGGGAGTGGGGGAACCCGGCCCGAACCCGGCCCGAACCCGGCCCGAGCGCCGCGCGGCCAACGCTCACGGGACGTTCCCCGGCCGGAAAGATCCACGTGGCCCGCGCGGCGCGCGGGGTGCCGACAACCCCCCTATGCGCATCGTCATCGTCACCGAGTCCTTCCCGCCCGACATCAACGGCGTCGCCCACTGCGCCGAGCAGACCGCCCGCCATCTGGCCCGGCGCGGCCACGAACCGCTCGTCGTCACCCCGTCGGGCCCCTACGATCCGGCCGGCGGCGAGGGCGACGCCGGGCGTTGCCCCGTCGTGCGGGTGCCCTCGGTGCCGTTGCCCGGCTGTCCGCAGATCCGCCTCGCGCTGCCGAGCCGACGGCTGACCGGGGTGCTGGCCGCGCACCGGCCCGACGTCGTCCATCTCGCGAGCCCTTTCGTACTCGGCGCGCGCGGCATGCGCGCCGCCGCGCGTCTCGGCGTGCCCGCCGTCGCCGTCTACCAGACCGACCTCGGCGGCTACGCCCGCACCTATCTGGGCACGAGCGGCCATCTCGCCTGGCGGCGGATACGGGCCGTGCACTCCGCCGCCGACCGCACCCTCGCTCCCTCCTCCGCCGCCGCCCGCGACCTCGTCGCGCACGGCGTCCCCCGGGTGCGGCTGTGGCCGCGCGGCGTCGACTCCACCCGCTTCCACCCCGCGCTGCGCGACCCGGAACTGCGCCGCGCGCTCGCTCCCGGCGGTGAGCTGATCGTCGGCTACGTGGGGCGGCTCGCCCCGGAGAAACGCGTCGAGCTGCTCGCATCCGTCTGCGCGCTGCCGGGCGTGCGCCTCGTCGTCGTCGGCGACGGCCCCAGCGCCGCCGGACTGCGCGCCGCCCTGCCCGGGGCCCGCTTTCTGGGCAGCCGCACCGGCGAGGGCCTCGCCCGGATCCTCGCCTCGTTGGATGTCTTCGTCCACACCGGCCCGCAGGAGACCTTCTGCCAGACCGTCCAGGAGGCGCAGGCCAGCGGCGTACCGGTGATCGCACCGGCGATCGGCGGCCCCCTCGACCTCATCGACCACGGCCGCACCGGTCTCCTCGTGCGGCCCTGTGACGCCGAGGCGATCCGCGACGCCGTGCTCACCCTGGAACCCTGCCGCGCCCGGCGCGCCGCGTACGGGCGGGCCGGCCGCGAGTCCGTCCTCGGCCGCACCTGGACGGTGATCGGCGACCGGCTCCTGGACCACTACGACGACGTACTGGCGCGCCGGGGCGCCCGGCCCCGGCCGGCCGAGACAAGCCCGTCCGGCGTTTGAGGACGCGCCCGCAGGGCGCTCGCCGCCGCAGGCGGTAAGACGGCCCGCAGCCGAGGATCCGCCGGACAGTCCCTACGCCCCCACGGGAACAAACCGCACCGGCGTCCCCGGCACCGCCTGGGCCGCGGCGGCCAGGGACGGTTCGGGGACCACGCCGACGACGGGGTAGCCACCGGTCGTGGGGTGATCCGCCAGGAAGACCACCGGGCGGCCGTCGGGCGGGACCTGGACGGCGCCGAGGACCATGCCCTCGCTGGGGAGTTCGCCCTCCCGCGCCCGCTGCAGGCGCGGCCCCTCGGTGCGCAGCCCGATGCGGTTGCTGGCGGGCGACACCCGGAAGGCGCCGCCCGCCAGCGCGCGCCGCGCCTCGGGGGTGAACCAGTCGTCCCGCGGGCCGAGGACGACCGGCAGCACCAGCCCGGCCGTGGGCGGACCGGCCCAGGGCACGGTGTCGGCCGCGAGCGGCGGCCCGCACGGGGTGCCCAGCGGCAGGGACATGCCGTCGACGAGCGGTTCGGGCCCGAGGCCGGAGAGCAGGTCACGGGAGCGGCTGCCGAGCACTTCGGGCACGGCCACACCACCCCCGAAGGCCACAGAGCAGCGCAGCCCCGCGCGGGCGCTGCCCACGTCGAGCACGGCACCCGCCGCCAGCCGCACCGGCGCGCCCCACGCCACCGGGCGGCCGTCGACCCGTACCGGACAGGGTGCCCCCGTCACGGCGGCCGTCACGGCCGTATCCGTGCGCACGGCGCACCCGTTGACCGTGGTCTCCAGGGTGGCGAACGCCGCGGGGTTGCCCACCAGACGGTTGGCGAGCCGGTGCGCGGGCTGGTCGAGGGCGCCGGAGCGGGGCACCCCCAGATGCGCGTGGCCGGGTCGGCCGAGGTCCTGAACGGTCGTCAGCGCCCCGGCCCGCACCACCGTCAGGGCGCTCACGCGAGCGCCTCGAAACGCACCCGGGTGCCCGGGGCGAGCAGCGCGGCCGGCTCCCGGGCGGGGTCCCACAGGGCCGCGTCGGTCCGGCCGATGAGCTGCCAGCCGCCGGGGGAGGAGCGCGGGTAGACACCGGTGTAGGGGCCGGCCAGGCCCACCGACCCGGCGGGCACGGCCGTGCGCGGAGTGGACCGGCGCGGGACCCGCAACCGCTCGGGCAGACCGGTGAGATAGCCGAAGCCGGGCGCGAAACCGCAGAAGGCGACGCGGAATTCGAGGGCGGAGTGGATGCGCGGGACCTCCTCCTCCGGCACCTGCCACAGGGCCGCGACGTCGGCGAGGTCGGCCCCGTCGTAGCGGACGGGCAGGACGACGGCCGCGCTGTCGGCGGCGGTCAGCGGGGGTATGGACCAGCTCGCGAAGTCCGCGGCGAGGGCGTGCGGGTCGTCGAGGCCGTCCAGCAGGACCGTCCGGGCGGCGGGCACGATCTCGGCCACGGGCGGCAGCACCCCGGTGGCGCGACGGCGCAGCAGTTCGGCGTGCAGGGCCTGCGCCTGCTCGGCGGTGTCGACCTCGACGAGCAGGGCGCGGCGCCCGACGGGAAGGGCGCGGGCGCCCGTGAGCCGCTCCGGGGGCGCGCTCACGCGAACGCCTCGATCCGGACGCCGGCGGCCTCCAGCCCGTCCCGCACCCGGCGGGCGAGCTGCGCGGCCCCGGGGGTGTCGCCGTGCAGGCACAGCGATCGGGCGTCGACGGCGACCTCCTCGCCGGTGAGGGCGAGGACGGCCGACGCGCGGGCGATACGGACGGACCGGGTGACGACGGTGTCCGGGTCGGTGATCACGGAGCCGGGCTCCCGGCGGGGGACGAGCGTGCCCGCGGCGGTGTACGCGCGGTCCGCGAACGCCTCCGGGACCACCGGCAGTCCGGCCCGCCCGGCGGCCTCGTGCAGCAACGACCCGGGCAGCCCGAGGACGGGCAGCGGCCCGCCCGCACCCGATATGCCCGCCACCACGGCGGCCGCCTGGGCGGCGTCGGTGACCGTGCGGTTGTAGAGCGCGCCGTGCGGCTTCACATACGCGACGTCCGAGCCGGCCGCCTGCGCGAAGACGCGCAACGCGCCGATCTGGTAGGTGATCTCGTCGGCGAGCTCGTCCGGCGGCACGTCCATGGCGCGGCGGCCGAACCCGGCCAGGTCGCGGTAGGAGACCTGGGCGCCGATGCGCACGCCGAGCTCGACGGCGCGCTCGCACACCCGGCGCATCGTGGAGGGGTCCCCGGCGTGGAAGCCGCAGGCGATGTTCGCACTGGTGACGACCGACAGCAGGGCGTCGTCGTCGGTGAGTCGCCAGCGTCCGAAGCCCTCGCCGAGATCGGCGTTGAGGTCGAGCGTCGGCCGGGGCGTCGTGCCCGGCCCGTCGGCAGGTCCGGTCATCGGCTGGTCTCCCGCATCACGTCGAGTATGAGCGCCCGGGCGTCGTCCAGATAGGTGGTCAGCTCGGTTTCGGCACGGTCGTACGCACCGTCGTCGAGCAGCGTGGCGAGGGCGCGGTTGCGCGCCAGGAACGGTTCGTGGAAGCGGCGCGGCGAGGGCATCGCGTGGAAGGCCAGGCGCAGTTCGGCCAGCAGCCGGTCCATGGCGGTGTCGATGCGGGCGCTGCCGGCGAGCGCCGCGAGCGCCCGGTGGAAGCGCAGGTCCGCCGAGCCGACCTCCCGCCAGTCGTGACCGGCCGCGGCGCGCTCGCCCTCGGCCACCGCCCGGCCGACGGCGTCGCGCAGCGGCCGGTCCGCACGGGCGGCGGCCCGTACCCCCGCGGTCTCCAGGGCGGCGCGCACCCGGTAGATGTCGGTGACATCGGCGGGCTCCAGGACCCGGACGAACACCCCCCGGTTCAGCACATGGACGACCAGGCTCTCGTGGATGAGCAGCCGGAACGCCTCGCGCAGCGTATTGCGCGACACCCCGAGATCCCGGCCGAGGGACTCCTCGGACAACTGGGTGCCGGGCGGCAGTCCGCCGCCCTCGATACGGGTCCGCAGCGCGTCGGCCACGCGCTGCGCGGTGGATCGGGCCATGCGTCCTCCACGGTGCGGCAGTCAAGCGATCAAGGGCGATACGGAGGCGCGTCCACCGGCCGCGGCCAAGTGATCCGCCAGTCAAGCCCCTTGAGGATTGTTGAACAATATCTTAGCCTCCTCGCCAGTCGCCTCACCCGATCGAGTGAGGTCGAGGGAACGCGGAAGGCAAGGCCCATGCTCGTTCTCCTGGGCGTCCTCGTGGTCGTGATCGGCTTCGCCACGAGGCGCAACCCCCTGCTGGTCGTCGGTGCCGCGGGCATCGCCACCGGCCTGCTCGGCGGCCTCTCGCCGCAGAAGGTGCTGGCCGCCTTCGGCACCGGCTTCGCCTCCAGCCGGGCGGTGACGATCTTCGTGATCACCCTCCCCGTCATCGGCCTCCTGGAGCGCTACGGCCTCCAGGAGCAGGCCCGCCGGCTGATCACCCGCTTCGCCGGGCTCACCACCGGCCGCTTCCTGGCCCTCTACCTCCTGCTCCGCCAGATCACCGCCGCACTAGGACTCGTCAGCGTCTTCGGACACGCCCAGACCGTGCGCCCGCTCGCCGCCCCCATGGCCGAGGGCGCGGCCGAGCGGCGCCACGGTCCGCTGCCCGACAAGGCCCGGGAGAAGGTGCGCTCCTTCGCCGCCAGCGCCGACAACGTCGGGCTCTTCTTCGGTGAGGACGTCTTCCTGGCCGTCGGCTCGATCCTGCTCATCACCGGATTCGTCAACACCACCTACCACACCCACCTCGAACCGCTGCAGCTCGCGCTGTGGGCCATACCCACCGCCCTGTGCGCCCTCGCCATCCACGGCTGGCGGCTGCTGCGCCTGGACCGGACGCTGGCCGCCCAGGACACCGGAGCCGGCGCGCGCGAGGCCCTCGACCGGAAGGCCGCCAAGTGATCAAGGCAGAGTGGTTCTACTGGCTCGTCGGGGGCATCTTCCTGGTGATGGCCGCCCAGATGCTCACCGACCGCAGCAATCCCAAGCGGCTGGGCACCGCCGCCTTCTGGGGGCTGCTCGGCCTCGGCTTCGTCTACAGCACCTGGGTCGTCGAGAAGTCGGCCCCGCCCGAGCCGCTCGGGGTGGCCGTCCTCGTCATGGTCTGCCTCGCCGGCTTCGGGTTCACCGGGCGCGGCGAGGCCCGCACGACGACTCCCGAGCAGCGGTTGGCGAGCGCGCGGCGGTTCGGCGGCAAGCTGTTCGTGCCCGCCCTGGCCATCCCCGCCGTCGCCCTGATCTGCGCGGTCGGCGTCAAGAAGCTGTCCCTGGGCGGCGAGCCCGTCCTGCAGAAGGGCAGCGAGACCATCCTCGGGCTCGGCATCGGCTCCCTCGTCGCCCTCGCCGTCGCCATGGTGATGCTGCGCGAGCGGCGGATCACCGTTCCCGTGCACGCCGGGCGCTCGATGCTGGAGTCGATGGGCTGGGCGATGCTGCTGCCGCAGCTGCTGGCCACGCTCGGCACGATCTTCTCCGTCGCGGGCGTCGGTGACCAGGTCCGCCGGATCACCACCGCGGTCCTGCCGGACGGCTCCGTCCTCGTCGCCGTCGTCGTCTACTGCGCCGGGATGTTCCTCTTCACCGTGGTCATGGGCAACGGCTTCGCCGCGTTTCCCGTGATGACCGCGGCCGTCGGCTGGCCGGTCCTGGTGGAGCAGGCGCACGGCAACGCCTCCGCCGTCCTCGCCATCGGCATGCTCGCGGGCTTCTGCGGCACGCTGGTGACACCCATGGCCGCGAACTACAACTTCGTCCCCGCCGCCCTGCTGGAGCTCAAGGACCAGTACGGGCCCATCAAGGCACAACTGCCCACCGCGGTCGCCCTGCTCGGCTGCAATATCGTCATCATGGCCGCCTTCGCCTTTTGACCCGTTACGACACCATCTGACGTCATCTGATGCCATCTGACGCCGCCCGGCGTCACGTGCCTTGTAGGGAGCGCCCCGCGATGACCCGGGTACTGCTGACCGGATTCGAACCCTTCGGCGGCGAGAGCCTCAACCCCTCCTGGCAGGCCGTGCGCGCCGTCGCCGTCGACCCGCCCCAGGGAATCGACGTGCACGCCGCCCAACTGCCCTGCGTCTTCGGCGACGCCATCGACGCCCTGTACGACGCCGTCCGGGAGACCGAGCCCGACCTCGTCGTCTGCGTCGGCCAGGCCGGGGGCCGCCCCCACCTGACCGTCGAGCGCGTCGCCGTCAACATCGACGACGCCGTCATCCCCGACAATCTGGGCGCCCGGCCCGTCGACGAACCCGTCGTCCCCGGCGGCCCGGCCGCCTATTTCGCCACCCTCCCCGTCAAGGCCTGTGTCGCCGCCGTCCGCGACGCGGGCCTGCCCGCCGCCGTCTCGCAGACCGCGGGCACCTTCGTCTGCAACCACGTCTTCTACGCGCTGATGCACCTCGCCGCGACCGAACGACCCGGCCTGCGGGGCGGGTTCGTCCACGTTCCGTACGCCCCGGAACAGGTCACCGACCGGGCCCTGCCGTCACTCCCCGTGGCCGCCGTGGCCGAGGGGCTGCGTATGATCGTGATCACCGCCGCGCACCGCACCGAGGACGTACGCGCTGTGGGCGGCGCCACACACTGACGACACCGGCTCCGGCGCCGGGCACGTCCGCCCGTGCCGTTTCGTCCGTTGTCGGGGTGACCGCCTACTCTGTGCGACGTGACTTCTCCAGCCCCGGCAGCCGTTCCGCCCCAGCTCAACGGGCCCGCGCTCCCCCAAGCTCCCGGCTCCGCCCGAGCAGGGGGGACCCCCGTCGCCCCGGGCCCGGCCGCCGACGAGGGCCTGGCCCGTCGGCTGCGGGCGCTCGCCTGCACCGCGCCGCTGCACGACCTGGACGTGCGCAAGGCCAATCTCGCGGGCGAGTACGGCGGCTACGCGATGGCGGAGGTGGCCCTGGCCGCCATCGACCTGGTCACGCTCAACATGGACTTCGACACCGGCGCCGACCACGAGCAGATAGTGGCCAGGCTGCTGCCGCGCGTCGCCGCCCAGGAACCGCACCGGCCCGCCGCCGAGCACGAGCGCGTCGCCCGCTGGGTCCTGGAGAACCTCATCAACGTCGGCAGTGTCGACCGCGGCTTCCGGGCCGTCTACGGCACCTTCGGCACCGACGGCGCGTACGTCCGCCGCGACTACGACTTCAAGCTGATCGAGGAAGTCCCCGGCCCCGGCGGGACCGTCTTCCTGCGCACCACCGACGAGGCCGTCAACGTCCTCGTCGGCGCCCTCGACACCGACGTCACCAGCGCGCAGATCGCCGCCGAGGTGAAGCTGGAGGTCCTCATCAGCCGGGGCCGGCTCGCCGACGCCCAGCTCGCCGCGGAGCAGGCCCGCTACCGCACCGTGCAGTACGCGGAGACCCTCCGCAAGACCCTCGACGCCACCCGCCGCAACGTCCGGGCGGTGGACTGGCTGCGCACCGTCCCCGACATGATCGCCGAGGCGCTCGACCACGTAGCAGACCGCTACCGCCACGAGAACGCGATCCTCACCAACATCCGCAAGGCGCGCGACGAGGCCGAGGAGCCCGAGAACAAGCGGCGCGCCGCCGAGCTGGTCGACATCGTCAAGGACTGCATCCGCCGCCACACCCAGCTGCAGTCGAGGCTGCTGGAAGCCGGCCCCCTCTTCCGCGCCGAACAGGACCGGCAGGCCTTCGCGCCCCCGGCCGCCCGCGCCGGTCTCGACCTGTACGGGCAGCTCCTCGCCCCCGTCCTGCCGCTCCCGCTCGAGCAGGCCGGCCGCGTCACCGACGCCTTCTTCACCCACGGCACCGGCCTGCGCACCCCGGTGTCCGTGCGCGCCCGCGACCTGGTGGAGATGCTGCTGACCCCGCCCGCCGAGCGCGAGCACCTCGGCGCGGAGATGCCCGAGCCGGACCTCATCGCGACCCCCGACGACAGCCGCTTCAGCGAGGAGCAGCTCGCGAGCGCGATGGAGCTGCTCGACCTGCCGGCCGACGCGCCCCGCCGTCTCTCCGGCCTCCTGGCCGACGCCCGCCGCCGCGACCCGGAACTCCCCTACCTCGTCGCCCTGCTGGCCGTGCACGCCGCGAGCCCCTCGGTCGGCACGGCCTACCGCCAGGGCGAGCAGACCCTGCTGTTCGCCGTCGACGACGGCACCCAGCTCGACGACATCGAGTTCGGCGGCGCGGACCTCATCGTCGGCAAGGCCCTGCTGGACGCGGCCGGCATGGCGGCGGACCGCGCGGAGGCGACGTGACCGCCGTGCGGCGGGCTCCGTGCGGCGTCGCGCCCTCGCGGCGGCGAGGGAAGCCCTGGTCCCGCACGTGCGCCGTTGCCCGGGGGGCCGGGGGCCTGCCCCCGGAGCCGGGAAGGGGCGGGACCGGGGAACAACTCCCGCCGCCACGGCGAGCCACCACGACGGCGCGGCCCGGCGGTGCCGGACCGACCACACCGCACGCGACCCCCAGCAGGAGCACCAACCGTGACTGAGTACGACGCCCACGCACCGGCGGAGCCGGACGCCGAGCCGAGCCCCTCCCCGAGCGGCAGCGGCAGTGGCAGCGGCAACGTCACCCCCGCCGACGCCGCCGACGCCGCCCGGCTCATCGCCTTCGGGCTGCAGCCCAAGCTGCTGCCCGCCCGCGACGCCGAGTACGCCGAGCTGCTGCGCCGCCACCGCGACGAGCCCGCCTTCGCGCGGCTCGCGGACGCCGTCGCCGCCGGCCTCGGGCTCATCGTGCTGGAGGTGTCCACCCGGGCCGGCATGGCCGTCACCGCCGCCGAGGACTCCGTCTTCGCCGTCCGGATGGGCGACTACGCCCGCCGGGCCACCGCCGACTCCGCCGACCGGTTCCTGCACGGCCTCGCCCACCTCGCGGTCGCCGCCATGGCCTTCCCGCGCCCCGAGGACCTCGCCGACGACGGCTACATCGGCCGCGTCACCGTCAACGGCATCGACGCGTTCGTCCGCCAGGCCTGCCGCCGGCTGGAGGAGAAGGCCGCCGAGCAGGGCGAGAACACCGACCCCACCACCGACGCCCCCGGCCTCGAAGCCGCCTGGCGGGTGTACGCCCGGCGCAGCGCGACCGGCGCCACCAAGGACGCCCGCCGCCTCGCGGGCTCCACCACCGGCATCATCGCCAAGGCCGTCGCCTTCCTCGTCGACTCCGGCTTCCTCCAGCGCACCGGCGACGACGCCGGCGGCGCGTACCGCACCACGCCCCGCTACCAGCTCCAGGTCCGCGACATGGCGGGCAGCGCCGCCATGGCCGAGCTGCTGGAGCTGGGCGTCGTCCCCGTCGGCGACGGCAGCGCCACCCTGCTGCCGCCGGACGACGCCGACGCCCTCGACCTCGTCGCGGACGCCGGACTGCCGTTCTTCGAGAACGACCACGACCACAGCAACGCCTCCTGACCACCGCCCGTCACGACAACGAGAGTCCGCTATGTACGAGCTGTCCCGGGTCCGCCTCTACTCCATCGGGCCCGCCGGTGCGCGGTACGCCGACACCGTGCTGGACCTGCGGAGCGTCGGCGCGCCGGTGCCCAACCCCGCGCCCGCGCAGGCGGAGTTCTTCGAGGACGAGCCCGTCGGCCCGCCGCGCCGCCCCGCGCCCGCGGGCGTGCTCTTCCTGGAGAACGGCGGCGGCAAGTCCGTCCTCCTCAAGCTGATCTTCTCGGTGATGCTGCCGGGCCACCGCAACACCCTCGGCGGCGCCAGCTCCGGTGTGCTCCGCAAGTTCCTCCTCGCCGACGACTGCGGCCACGTCGCCCTGGAGTGGAGCCACGTCCTCACCGGCGAGTCCGTCGTCGTCGGCAAGGTCAGCGAGTGGCGCGGCCGCCAGGTCTCGGGCGACCCCCGCAAGTTCGCCGAGGCGTGGTACTCCTTCCGGCCCGGCCCCGGCCTCAGCCTCGACTCGCTGCCCGTCGCCGAGTCCACCGCCATGCGCGGCGGCGCCGACGGCAGCTCCGGCGCCCGGGGGCGGCGGCGCACCATGAAGGGGTTCCGCGACTCCCTCACCGAGGCCGGCAAGGCCTACCCGCACCTCGACGTGGTGTGGGAGGAGATCCACGAGCGGTGGAACGAGCACCTCGGCGAGCTGGGCCTGGACCCCGAACTCTTCCGCTACCAGCGCGAGATGAACGCCGACGAGGGCGAGGCCGCCGGCCTCTTCGCCGTCAAGAACGACTCGGACTTCACCGACCTGCTGCTGCGTGCCGTCACCGACACCCGGGACACCGACGGCCTCGCCGACCTCGTACACGGCTTCGCCCACAAGCTGGGCCGCCGCGCCGAGCTGACCGCCGAGCGGGACTTCACGGCCGGCTCGCTGGACCTCCTGACCCGCATCGCCGACTCCGCCGCCGTGCGCGAGCAGGCGCGCGGCGTGCACACCGGGGCCGAGCGCCGCACCCGCGTCCTCGCCCGCCGGCTCTCCGCGCGCGGCGCCGAGGAGCGCGGCCGCACCGCCGAGCTGGCCGAGCAGGTCGCCGCCGCCGCGCAGGGCGTCACCGACGCCGAGACCGAGCGCGGCCGCCGCTCCCTGGTCGCCGCCGAGATCGCCTACCGGCACGCCTCGCTGGCGCTCGCCGCCGCCGAGAAGGCCGCCGCCACCCAGCGCCGCGAACTCCTCGACGCCCGTACCCTGCACTCCGCCTGGCAGGCCGCCGAGACCGTCCTGCGCCACCGGGCCGCCGCCGACCGCTCCGCGCGCGTCGCCGCCGCCATCCAGGAGGCCGAGCGGGACGCGGCGCCCGCGCTGGCCGCCCGCGCCCAGGCGGCCACCGAGCTCGTCCGGGCCCTCAACACCGCCGCCGAGGAAGGCGAGCGCGTCGCCAACGAGGAGGAGGAGCGCTCGGCCGTCCTCCAGGAGACGGCCGAAGCCGCCCACCGCGACGCCACCTCCGCCGCCACCGAGGCCCAGCGCGCTCGCAGCGAGTCCGGCCACCTGCGCCAGCGCCTCGTCGAGGTCGAGCAGGAGACCGCCGAGGCGGTCCGCGCCGGCTGGCTCGACGACACCGCCCCCGACGCCGACCCGGCCAGGGCCGCGCTCGCCGCCAGCGACGCCGAGAAGCCCGCGGCCGCCGCCTACGAGAGCGCCCGCGAAGCCGCCCGCCAGGCGGCCGAGCGCGCGAAGGAGGCCGCGGCCGCCCAGGCCCGCACCGAGCTGTCCGCCGCCCGCGCCGCCGACGCCGCCACGGCGGCCGAGTCCGCCTACGACGCCGAGCGCCGCGCCGCCGAGTCCCTCGGCGCCGACCAGCGCATCGTCGAACTCCTGGGCCTGCCCCAGCCGACGGCCGCGGGGCAGCTGCCCGGACCGCGCTCGGGCGCCGCCCGCACCCCCGCCGACCCGGCCCCTGCCGCCAATGCCGTGCCCGCCGCCCGCCGCACGGTGGACGGGCCCCTGACGGCCGAGGAGCTGGACCGCAACGCCGACGCGCTGCGCGAGATGCTCGACGCGAGCGTCGCCGCCTCCGAGCGGCAGATGTTCGACCTGCGCACCGCCGCCGCCGACGACTCCCGCATCCTCGGCGCGCTCGGTGACGGCGGACTGCTCCCGCCCAGCCCCGACGTCCTCGCCACCGTCGAATACCTCGGCGAGCACGGCATCCCCGCGCTGCCCGGATGGCGCTACCTGGCACAGGCCGTCGACCCGGCCGAGCACGCCACCGTCCTCGCGGCGCGGCCCGAGCTCGTCGACGGTGTCGTCATCACCGACCCGGACGCCCACACCCGGGCCCGTGAGGTGCTCGCCCAGGCCTCGCTGCTGCCCCGCTCCGCCGTGGCCGTCGGCACGACCGCCGCCCTGCTCGCCCCGGCGCCCGACCCGGAGACGGGCGACGGTTCCGGTGCCTTTGGCGTCTTCCTCGTCCCCCCGAACCCCGCCATGCACGACGAGCGCGCCGCCGACGACGAGCGGCACGCCCTGCGCGCCCGGGCCTCCGCCCGGGACGAGGAGATCCGCGCCATAGCGGCACGGCTGGCCGGCGACCGCACGCTCGCCGCCCGGCTGACGTCCTGGCGCGCCGGCTGCCCCGTCGGGCGGCTCGCCGAGCTGGCCGCCGAGGCCGAGCGGGCCCGCACCGCCGCCGACGACGCCCAGGAAGAGCTGGCCGAGCTCCGAGTGGCCCGCGCCGAGGCCGACGAGAGCGCCGCCGAAGCCGCCCGGGTGCGCGACGAACGGCAGGAGACCGCCCAGCGCGCCCGCCGCGTCGCCGACGCGCTCGCCGGCCTCGCCTACCGGCTGCGCCAGCGCGCCGCCTGGCAGTCCCGGCTGCGCGAACTCGCCGAGGAGGCCACCGAGGCCGAGGAGCAGGCGGCGGTCTGCGTGGACCGCGCCCGCGCCGCCGACGAGGACCGCCGCGCCGCCCAGCGCGCCGCCGACGACGCCCGCCGCACGGCCCGCGCGCTGCGCGCCGAGCGGGCCGAGATCGCGGGCGCCCCCGACGAGGTCGCGGCCGACGCCCCCGCCCCCACCGCCTCGCTGCCCGCCCTGCGGGAGGCCTACCGCGCCGCCTCGCAGCTCTACGAGAAGGTCGGCGTCGGCGCCGACCTGCGCGCCGAGCAGGCCCGTGCCGAGAGCGACGAGAGCGCCGCCCGCGCCGAACTCGACCGCCTCACCAACAAGGTCCGCACCCGCGCCGCCCAGCTCCTCGAAGGCACCGACGGCGCCGACGGCCCGTCCCGGCAGGCCGCGGCGGCCCGCGCCGAGGCCCTCGTGCAGATGCTGGAGACCCGCGCCTCCACCGCCAGCGAACAGCTCGGCCGGCTGCGCGGCGAGGCCGAGCGACTCGCCCCCGCCGACGGCGACGCGCACACCGAGCTGCCCGCCGAGCTGGTGCCCGCCGACGCCGAGCGGGCCAAGGAGCTGCTGCGCACCGCCACGGCCGAACTCGCCGCCGGCACCGACGCCCTGGAACGCGCCCGCACCGTCCACGGCGACCTGCTGCGCGCCCACCGCGCCGCCGAGGACGCCGCCGCCGGCTTCGACGACACCGCCGCCCTCCTGCGCGACCTGCTGCGCGACAACACCCCGGAGGACGAGGGCGAGCAGCCCGAGGCGTACACCGGGACCCTGGAGGAGGCCCGGCAGGCCGCCGCCGAGGCCCGGCGCTCCCTGCGCGGCTGCGCGGGCGAGCTGTCCGCCGCCGAGTCCGCCGTCCGCGAGGCGAGCGACGTCCTCGTGCGGCACGCCAACTCCACCCGCTACGAGCAGGTGCGCACCCCCGCCCGCCAGCAGATCCGCGAGCTGCCCGCCGCCGCCCTGCCGGAGCACGCCCTCGCCTGGGCGGAGGCCTTCGCGCCCCGGCTGCGGGTGTTGACCGACGAGCTGGAGCAGCTGGAGCGCAACCGCGACAGCATCGTCGACCGGCTGCGCGGCCTCGTGGAGTCCTCGCTCACCACGCTGCGCTCCGCGCAGCGCCTCTCCCGGCTCCCCGAGGGCCTGGGGGAGTGGTCGGGCCAGGAGTTCCTGCGCATCCGCTTCGAGGACCCGGACCAGTCCACCCTCACCGAGCGGCTCGGCGAGGTCATCGACGAGGCGACCAGCTCGGCCGTCAAGAAGAACTCCGACCTGCGCCGTGACGGCATGTCCCTGCTGCTGCGCGGCGTCCAGGCGGCGCTGCTGCCGCGGGGCGTGGCCGTGGAGATCCTCAAGCCGGACGCGGTGCTGCGCGCCGAGCGGGTGCCGGTCCGGCAGATGGGCGACGTGTTCTCCGGCGGCCAGCTGCTGACCGCGGCCATCGCGCTGTACTGCACCATGGCGGCGCTGCGCAGCAACGATCGGGGCCGCGACAAGCAGCGGCACGCGGGCACGCTGTTCCTCGACAACCCCATCGGCCGCGCCAACGCCACCTATCTGCTGGAGCTCCAGCGGGCGGTCGCCGACGCGCTCGGTGTGCAGCTGCTCTACACCACCGGACTCTTCGACACCACGGCCCTGGCGGAGTTCCCGCTGGTCATCCGGTTGCGCAACGACGCGGACCTGCGGGCGGGCCTGAAGTACATCAGCGTCGAGGAGCACCTGCGCCCCGGCCTGCCCCAGCAGGACCCGGACGCCGAGCCGGTGCACGGGGAGATCACGGCGACGCGCATGTACCGCCGCCCGGTGGAGGAACTGGCGCGAACCAACGCGTAACGCCTGGCCGGCGGTGCGCTGTGTCCTCAATCGCCGGACGGGCTTGAAATCAAGCCCGTCCGGCGATTGAGGACGCGCCCGCAGGGCGCCCGCCGCCGCAGGCGGCAAAGACCGGCCCGTGGCCAACGCTCCGCCGGCCAGGCCTACGCATCAGGCAGAGGCAGAGGCAGCCGCCCCAGCCGCGCGGCGGCCCCCGGATACCGGCCGTACCGATCGCGCAGCAACCGCTCCAACTCGTCGCGCAGTCGACACAGCCCGTCGAGCTGCCCGCCCGGCCGGCGCATCGCCTCATCGATCGCCAGCAACTCCTCCGCGGGCACCTGGCTGACGTACGTCCGCAGTTCGGCGAGGTCGAGCCGGCGGTTGAAGTCGTGCACCGCGTCACGCCAGCGGTGCAGCAGCGCGATCAGCGCGTCGTGCCCCGGTTCGGAGAACGCCCCGGACACCAGCGTCGCGTCCGTCGCGGACTGCACGAGCCGGGGATACACCCGCGCCTTCGGGGCCAGCGGATCCTGCGGCAGAAAGCTCTCCCCGGCCAGCAGCTCGCTGTTCTTCACCAGTTCGTCGGTGAGCGCGTACAGCGCCTGGGCGCGCCGCTCCCGCGCGGCCGCCCGCCGCTCCGCGTACACCCCGGTGATGGCGGCGACGAGCGCGAGCCCGGAGGCCACGGGCTCGAAGCGGCTCTCCGAGCCCTCGGCGACGGTCACCCACCACACGCACGTACCGAGCGCGATCAGCAGACAGGAGATCGTGGCGGCGGCGAAGAACTGCCGGCTGAACCGGCTGACGAGTCCCATCGGACGTCCCCCCGGGCGTCTCATCGCGGCCCGTCAGTCGGTGAACGGATTGGGCCCGGGGGCGCGGGGCGCCGGCGGCGGGGCCGCGTCGGCGGACTGGAGCATCAGCAACGCCAGCCCGAACGCGGGCCGGTCGAAGGCGGCGTGCCCGACGTCATGGGTCTCGCCCACCTTCGTCACCCGCGCGTCCACCAGCATCTTCTCCAGACCGGCCGGGGTGTACTTGCGGCTGAGGAGCAGCCGGATGGTGTCCTGGTCGGGGAACGGCACCGTGCTGCGGTCGGGCAGCGTCAGCTCCAGCGGGCCGCCCGTGCGGTTGCGGTAGACGACCTTGATCTTCAGCGCCCGGTCGTCCTCGACCAGCCCCTCGCAGGTGAGGCTGTTCATGTCGATCTGGAGGTCGGTGTACTGCATCAGGGCGCTGGTGACGAACTCCCTGAAACGCGGGCTGTTCTCGTACTCGTGGGCCGCCGCGCGCGCCGCCGCCTCGTCCTGCCCGGCCGTGCTCGCCACCTCCAGCAGGAAGCGGTCCTGCGGGCGCAGCAGCTTCTCGGCGAGGAGGGTCAGCAACTGGGTGTCGTTGTCGAAGTTGGCGAGCGTATTGCCCAGCAGCGAGTAGACGACCGGCTCGTCGCCCACCGTGTGCCGGATCAGGGTGCACAGCCGGTCGAGGTTGGCGGGTATGGAGAAGTCCAGCTGCACCGGCAGCACGTCGGCGGGCGGCACGTGCAGGTGCTCCAGTGCCTCGCGCTGCGCCAGGCGCAGCATCTCGGCGCTGACGTCGACCGGGATGTAGCAGCCGGAGCGGCCCCGGCTGTCGAGGTATCTCAGCAGCGCCTGGTCCTTCTGGCCGGTGCCGGGCCCCAGGCTCACATAGTGCAGTGGTCCGTCGGGCAGCGTCTGGGTCATCGCGCGCCAGCGGCGGCTGAACGAGCCGATGCTCTCGCGCATCACCGGGTAGTACAGGTCATTGCACGCGTGGGCCCACGCCACCGTCGACTCCAGGCCCCAGTAGGAGAAGCCGGAGGTGATGCGCTTGCCCGAGCCGCTCGGGTCCGGTCCGTGCCGCAGCCCCGCGGTCACCTGCGCGAGCTTGCCCGACTGCTCCTCGCCGACCAGGCACACCGTCCAGCCCGGGTCCCCGAGGATCGACGGAATCCGACGCACTGCCTGTTCCCGATCCGACATCCGTGACGCCCCCTCCGGCCGACCGCCGCGCACGGCCGACACACCGTCAACTCCCGAACCTACCCGCCTGTTGGCGATCAGGGGAAGCGTGGTCGGCGAGCTCTGCGCATCTCGCGCGCCGAACTGCTGGGCACCGACACCACACCGTGGCGCTGGCGCCACACCTGCCGGGTCACCCACACGTCCAGCACCGCCCAGGTCGCCGCCACGACGCTCGCCACCGTGCACAGCAGCGCCGGCAGCGCGAGCCAGGAGCCGACGAGGGTGAACAGGGCCGCGACCATGGCCTGCACCAGCGTCACCGAGATGATGAGCACCGCGCGCACCGCGGAGTCACGGACCGGATCGGGCATCCTCGGCCGTTTGGCCGGCTCCTCCACCCACAACGGCCTGCGCGCGTACGGCCGGATGTCGCGATCCTGGTCCATGACGGCTCACCTCCCCCATTGGCTGCCCCGTTCGGGCCGCTTCCAAAAGGATTCCAAAACGATCCAAAAGCATTCCAAAGGTGGGGGCATCGGATGAGACGCCGTCGTCGTCCCGTCCGGCTCACCCCTTCAAAGAGCGATCGACCAGGCCTGATGGTTCCCGTGGGGAGGGCAATTCCAGCCACTTCGGCCGGTTGGGCGACCTGCCGTGAGCGGGCTGTGGCCCGCCGCCGCGCGGGGGGAAAGTCAGGGAATCACCGGACAACTCATGACGCCCGCACCGCCGCAACCGGTTCGACGGCCGCACTGGTCTTCGAGCACAGCGCAGCGCAGTAGTAGGCTCACGCCGCGTTAACCGTCGGACACCACCCCCGCGCGCCGGGGTTCACGTAGGGGAGGCCATGCGCTTTCGCGGGAAGTCGATCCGCCGGAAGATCGTGGCGCTGCTGCTGGTGCCACTGGTGTCCCTGACCGGCCTGTGGGCCTTCGCCACCGTGATCACCGGCAGCGAGGCGATGCAGTTGCTCGGCGTCGCCGACGCGATGCGGAAAATCGGTTACCCCGCCGACGACCTGGTGCGCTCCCTGCAACAGGAGCGCCGCCAGACCCTCGTCCACCTCGCCGACCCCCGGCGTTCCGACGCCCAGGCCACCCTGCGTCAGCGGCAGCGCACCACCGACAGAATGGTCGCCACCTTCCGCACCGGCGCCGCCGACGGCGTCCGCGACGAGGTGGACGACACCGCCCGGGCCCGTTTCACCGCCATCGAGAAGAGCCTCGAGACCATCGAGGACATCCGCCGCAAGGTCGACGACAACACCGTCTCCCGCTACGGCGCCTTCCAGGCGTACAACGACCTCATCGAGCCCTACTACGCCTTCCTCGGCAGCCTCAGCGCCGTCCAGGACGACGATCTGGACCGGGAGGGCCGCGCCCTGGTCGGGATCACCCGGGCCCGCGAGGCCGTCTCCCGCGAGGACGCCCTGCTCGCCTCCGCGTTCGCCGCGGGCAGCATGAGCCGTCAGGACCTGCGCGCCTTCTCCGACCACGTCGCCGAGCGCCGCGTCCTCTACAGCAACAACCTGCCCGTCCTGCCCGTCGCCGACCAGAAGATCTACGAGGACTACTGGCGCGGCACCAACGCCCAGGCGCTGCGCACCGCCGAGGACACCGTCATCCTCGCCGGCGCCGGCCGGGCCACCCACGCGGTCGACCCCCAGCGCTGGGAGCACACCATCGGCCCGGTCCTCGACGACCTCGGCCGGATGGGCATCGAGGCCAGCAACCGCTACGCGGACCGTGTCGAGCCCGTCGCCATCGGCGTCCTCGGCAAGGCCGCCGCCGCGGGCGTCCTCGGCCTCGCCGCCCTCGTCTGCTCCCTCGTCGTCTCCTTCAAGATCGGCCGCGGCCTGGTACGGGACCTCAGCCGACTGCGCAAGGACGCCCACGAAGTCTCCGGCATCCGGCTGCCCAGCGTCATGCGCCGCCTCGCCGCCGGCGAACAGGTCGACATCGAGACCGAGGCCCCCCGCCTCGAATACGGCGCCGACGAACTCGGCCAGGTCGGCCAGGCCCTCAACACCCTCCAGCGCGCCGCCGTCGAAGCCGCCGTGAAACAGGCCGACATGCGCCGCGGCGTCTCCGACGTCTTCGTCAACCTCGCCCGCCGCAGCCAGGTCCTGCTGCACCGCCAGCTGACGCTCCTCGACACCATGGAACGCCGCACCGAGGACACCGACGAACTCGCCGACCTCTTCCGCCTCGACCACCTCACCACCCGTATGCGCCGCCACGCCGAAGGCCTCGTCATCCTCTCCGGCGCCGCCCCCTCCCGGCAGTGGCGCAAACCCATCCAGCTGATGGACGTCGTGCGGGCCGCGGTCGGCGAGGTCGAGGACTACAAGCGCGTCGAGGTACGCCGCCTGCCCCGGCTGGCCCTCCATGGGCCCGCCGTCGCCGACCTCACCCACCTCCTCGCCGAACTCCTGGAGAACGCGACCGTCTTCTCCCCGCCGCACACCGCGGTCCAGGTCATCGGTGAGCGCGTCGCCAACGGCTTCACCCTCGAGATCCACGACCGGGGCCTCGGCATGCCCCCCGACGCCATGCTCGAAGCCAACCTCCGGCTCGCCGAGACCCCGGAGTTCGAGCTGTCCGACACCGACCGCCTCGGCCTGTTCGTGGTCAGCCGGCTCGCCCAGCGCCACGGCGTACGGGTCTGCCTCCAGCCCTCCCCCTACGGCGGCACCACCGCCGTCGTCTTCCTCCCCGCGACGCTGCTCACCGAGACGGTGGCGAGCGCCGGGCCGGGCTCCCGGAAGGGGCCGGGCACGGACGACGACACCGGCGCCCACGCCAAGTCGCCCGGGACGCCCGACGGGCGGGGCGGGACACTCCCGCTCACCCGCCGCCCACCGCTGGCCCCCGTGCCCCCGGCCGGACGGGAGAAGGCCGACCGGCCCGTCCGGAGCTGGGTGGCACAGAAGAACCTGCCGGTCGAACTCGAACCGTCGCTCTCCCTGTTCGACGACGAGGCGGACGAGAGCTGGCACGACGGCGAGAACGGCTGGCCCATCCCGCGCCGCGCCACCGGGGCCCCCGCAGTCACGGACCCCGGTGCCGAACAGCACCACCAGGCCGACGACGCGCTCGCCCCGCTGCCGCGCCGCAGGTCCCCCGTCCTGGTCTCCGACCACGGGCGGCGGATCGACGACACCGAAGCGGACGGGGCCGCGGGCACGGCACGCGAGCCCGCCAAGGACACCGCCGGGGACCCGGACGAGGACCCGACGCCGACCGGAGGACTGCCCCGGCGCGTACGACAGGCCAGCCTTGCCCCGCAGTTGAAGGACGGCCCGGCGGCCCGGCCCGGCCCGGCGCCGGCCCCCGCCGACTCCGGCCCCCTCCGCGACGCCGACGAGGTACGGGCCAAGATGGCGGCCCTCCAGCGCGGTTGGCAGCGCGGACGGGAGGAGAATGAGACGGACCCACCGGGAACAGCAGCACCAGGAACAACATCTGAGGGGGACGGTCGATGACCGCACCGAAGGCCGCGATACGCACTGCCCCAACCGGGCGGAGCACCCAACAGCAGACCGGCACGGGGGAGCTGAGCTGGCTCCTCGACGACCTGGTCGAGCGCGTCGGCAGCATCAGCAAGGCCCTCGTCCTCTCCGGCGACGGCCTGCCCACCGGTACCTCCAAGGGCCTCACCCGTGAGGACGGCGAGCATCTGGCCGCCGTCGCCTCCGGCTTCCACAGCCTCGCCAAGGGCGTGGGCCGGCACTTCGAGGCCGGCGACGTCCGCCAGACCATGGTCGAGCTGGACGAGGCCTTTCTGTTCGTCACCGCCGCCGGCGACGGCAGCTGCCTGGCCGTGCTCGCGGACGCGGAGTCCGACATCGGGTTGGTCGCCTACGAGATGACGCTGCTCGTCAAGCGCGTGGGCGCACACCTGGGCACCGCTCCGCGGACCGGCGTGGCCGCCGACGAGTGACGGCCGGCATGACCGGAGACGGCTCCGCGTCCGCCCGGGGGGCACCCACACCTCCCGGGCCCCCGGCCACCACGCCCTCGCGGGAAGCGGGGCGTCCCCACCGCGGGGCGCCCGGGGCGGGGGAGCCCGCCGCCCGCTGGTACGACGACGCGGCGGGCCCCGTCGTCCGCCCGTACGCGATGACCCGGGGGCGCACCCGCAGCGCCGCCGAGGCCAAGCTCGACCTCATCGCGGTCGTCGTCGCCGACGAGAGCCTGGCCGACCAGCCCGGCGGCGCGCACGCCATCGCCGACCGGACGCTGTCCCCGGAACACCTCGACATCGTCGACCTCAGCCGCGACGCACCGCAGTCCATCGCCGAGCTGTCCGCCGGGCTCGATCTGCCGGTCGGCGTGGTCCGGGTCCTCGTCGGAGACCTGATCGACGCCGAGCTGGTACGGGTCTCCCGGCCGGTTCCCCCAGCGGAACTGCCCGACGAGAGCGTGCTGCGCGAGGTGATCGACGGCCTGCGGGCGCTGTGACCGGCGCGCCCGCGGGCCCGGTGCCCGAGGAGTCCCAACTGCCGTCCGTTGGGACTTGTCGGGGCCGCGGTCCATGCGGAACGATCACATCCACGGGGGAGCGCGATACCGCACTGCACCTGAAGAGGAGGAAGAGACCATGGTGTTCAGGCGCTCCGACCGGGGCCGTCAACGGTCCGCCACCGACCCGGTGACCCTCAAGCTCCTGGTCGCCGGCGGTTTCGGGGTCGGCAAGACCACGCTCGTGGGCGCGGTCAGCGAGATCAGACCCCTGCGCACCGAGGAGGTGCTGACCGAGGCGGGCCGCCCCGTCGACGACACCCACGGTGTCGAAGGCAAACGCACCACCACCGTCGCCATGGACTTCGGCCGCATCACCCTCCGCGACGACCTCGTCCTCTACCTCTTCGGCACCCCCGGCCAGGACCGCTTCTGGTTCCTCTGGGACGAGCTGGCCCAGGGCGCGCTCGGCGCGGTCGTTCTCGCCGACACCCGGCGGCTCGCGGACTGCTTCGCCGCCGTCGACTACTTCGAGCGCCGTGACATCCCCTTCACCCTCGCCGTCAACGTCTTCGACGGCGCCGCCCGCTACCCCGAGGAGACCGTGCGCGAAGCCCTCGACCTCGACCCCGAGGTGCCCGTCGTCCTGTGCGACGCCCGCGAGCGCGACTCCGCCAAGCAGGTCCTCATATCCGTCGTCGAACACGCCATGGCGACCGGCGCCGCCCGCCGCGAATCAAGCCTGTCCGGCGTTTGAGGACGCGCCCGCAGGGCGCCCGCCGCCGCGAGCGGCAGAACGGGGCTGTAGTCGAGGACCCGCCGGCCAGGAGAGAGGCGCCCCGCCGCCGCAGGCGGCAGAGATGGTTCAAGCCCCAGCCGCAGGCTCCTCGTGCCAGCCGAAGCTGCGCTCCACGGCCTTGCGCCAGTGGCGGTACTCGCCCTCCCGCTCCGCCGCCCCCAGCCGTGGCGTCCACTCGGCATCGCGCCGCCAGTGCGACCGCAGTTCGCCCAGGTCCCGCCAGACGCCCGTGGCGAGCCCCGCCGCGTACGCCGCGCCCAGACACGTCGTCTCCGAGATCACCGGACGAATCACCGGCACCCCCAGCACATCGGCCTGATGCTGCATCAGCAGACCGTTGACCGTCATCCCGCCGTCCACCTTGAGCGAGGTGATCCGCACCCCCGAGTCCTGGTACATCGCGTCCACCACCTCACGCGTCTGCCAGCTCGTCGCCTCCAGCACCGCCCGCGCCAGATGTGCCTTCGTGACGTATCCCGTCAGCCCGGTGATCACACCGCGGGCGTCGGAGCGCCAGTACGGCGCGTACAGGCCGGAGAACGCGGGGACGATGTACGCGCCGCCGTTGTCCGGCACACTCGCCGCCAACGGCTCGATCTCGTCGGCCGAGCGGATCAGCCCCAGCTGGTCGCGGAACCACTGCACCAGCGAGCCGGTCACGGCGATCGACCCCTCCAGGCAGTAGACCGGCGGCTCGCCACCCAACCGGTACCCCACGGTCGTCAGCAGCCCGTTCTTCGACGGAACGGGCCGCTCACCGGTGTTCAGCAGCAGAAAACTACCCGTGCCGTATGTGTTCTTGGCCTCGCCCACCCCGAAACAGGTCTGCCCGAAGACCGCCGCCTGCTGATCGCCGAGCGCCGACGCCACCGGCACCCCGGCGAGCCGCCCGACGGCCCTCCCGTACACCTCCGACGACGACCGGATCTCCGGCAGCACCGCCTCCGGGATGTTCATCGCGGCCAGGATCGCGGGATCCCACTGGAGGGTCGCGAGGTTCATCAGCATCGTGCGGGAGGCGTTGGTGACGTCCGTGACGTGCGTCCCGCCGTCCGTGCCGCCCGTCAGATTCCAGATCAGCCACGAGTCCACGGTGCCGAACGCGATCTCCCCGTTCTCCGCCCGCCGACGCAGCCCCGGCACATTGTCCAGCAGCCAGGCGACCTTGGGCCCGGAGAAATAGCTGGCCAACGGCAGCCCGGTGGCCTGCCGGAACCGGTCCTGGCCGCCCTGCGCCGTCGAGCCCAGCTCGTGGCAGAGCGCGGAGGTGCGGGTGTCCTGCCAGACGATGGCGTTGTGCACCGGCTTGCCCGTGGTGCGGTCCCACAGGACCGTCGTCTCGCGCTGATTGGTGATGCCCAGCGCGCTCAGCTCGTCGGCCCGCAGCCCCGCCCGGGCCAGCGCCCCCGCCACCACCGCCTGCACCTTCGTCCAGATCTCCGCCGCGTCGTGCTCCACCCAGCCCGGCCGGGGAAAGATCTGGCGGTGCTCACGCTGCTCGACGGCGACGATCGCGCCGCCCCGGTCGAAGACGATGCAGCGGCTGGACGTGGTGCCCTGGTCGATCGCGGCGACGTACGAGTCCGTCATGGCGTCTCCTGGCTCGGTGGTCCGAACGGGCAGTGTTCACCTGCCGTGACGGAGCGTCAAGGCGCTGGACGCCGCGAGACGGGGAAGTCGAAATAGGTGTCGGGGAACGGCTCCGCGCGGTAGGTGTAGTGCCACCACTCCTCGGCGAGATTGACGAAACCGGCCTGCTCCATCAGCGACTTGAGCAGCATCCGGTTCGCCCGCGGCACACCCTGGACACGCGGGTCCGCGGTGTGCGACAGGGTGTCGAAGCAGTCGTATCCCGTGCCCATGTCGACGGAGTTGTCGGGGAACCGCGACTCCTTCGGCGCGTAGCAGGACACCAGCCGCTCGCCGGGGATGTACGGCCGCGTCGGGGCGGCCGGCAGCTTCACGATCGTCAGATCCAGGGTGCTGCCCCTGCTGTGCCCGGACTTCTCGGCGATGTAGCCGTCCAGGAACAGCCGTGACTTCGCGACGCGCGGATAGAACTCCGCCTTCATCCTCAGATCGTCGAGATCCTTCGCCCACGCCACGAAGTCGTCGACCGCGCGCTGCGGGCGGTAGCAGTCGTAGACCTTGAGCCCGTAGCCCCGGCGCAGCAGCGCACGCTGGGCCCCGCGCAGGGCCTCGGCGGCCGGGCGGGTGAGCAGACACAGGGGGCGGCGGTAACCGTCGACGCGATGGCCGGTGAAGTTGTGCGGGGTGAAGTAGCGCATCTCCTGGAGGATCGTCGGATCGACGTCGGAGAGTGCCACGAACTCCTTCGGCGGCCGCGGTTCCGGCTGCGCCCGCGCCAAGGGCGCGGAGCCGACGGCGACGACAGCGGCAACGGGCAGGACGAGAGCACGCAACAGGGCGGAGAGTCTGGACATGCTCTCCAGATACCAGGGCAACGGAGCGGGACGGAAGAGCCAGGGCAGTTCGGCTGCGGGCGCCCTGCGGGCGCGTCCTCAATCGCCGGACGGGCTTGATTCGGCTGGCTCAGCCACAACAAGCCCGTCCGGCGATTGAGGACACCGCCGCGCAGCGGTGGTGCGCCCCATGATCCGCCGGACAGGCCCCGGCCGGACAGGCTAGCGCCCAGCGCCCCCGCGGAGACGGACCCGGTACGACACCTCCTCCGCACCGTCCTGCTCCACCGTCACCACTCCACCCCGCGACCGCGTCGTGAACCGCACCACCTCCGGCGGCTCCCAGCCGTCACCCGCGTCCGTGATCAGCACACCGCCGCCCGTACGGCCCGGAGCCGGTGCCCATACCTCCAGCTCCACCTGCCCGTCCGCGCCCGCGACCGGCACCACCGAACCCGCCCGCGCCAGCACCGGGATCCGCGACAGCGGAGCGTCCAGCAGCACCTGCCCCGGCCCCTCGTGCGCCAGACCCGTGGCCGTGTCGTACCAACGCCCCCGCGGCAGCCGCACCGCCCGCCGGTCCGCCCCCTGCTCCAGCACCGGCGCCACCAGCAGCGAATCGCCCAGCAGGAACGCGTCCTCACAGTCCCGCAGCGCCCGGTCCTCGGGCGAACGCCACCACACGGGCCGCACGTACGGGGCCCCGGTGCGCCGCGCCAGATGCGCCAGCGTCATGAAGTACGGCAGCAGCCGCACCCGCTCCCGCAGCGCAGCCGTCGCGTGCTCGAGGGTCCGCGCACCGAACTCCCACGGCTCCCGCCGACCCGCCCCGATCGCCGCGTGCGTACGGAACAGCGGCAGATACGAGCCCAGCTGGAACCAGCGCAGATACAGCTCCGGCGAGGGCGAACCCGTGAACCCCCCGATGTCCGGCCCCGAATACGGCACCCCGCACAGCCCCAGCCCCAGCACCAGCGCCAGCGACGCCCGCAGCCCCGGCCACCCCGTCGTCACATCGCCCGACCACGTGCCGCCGTAGCGCTGCATCCCCGCCCACCCCGAGCGGGAGAAGAGGAACGGCCGCTCCCGAGGGCGCAGTTCGCACAACCCCTCGTACCCGGCCCGTGCCATCGCCAGCCCGTACACATTGTGCGCCTCGCGGTGATCACCGCCGCGGCCCTCCAGCGCGTGCCGGGCCGAGCGCGGCAGCGTCGGATCGCCGAACGCCGCGAACGACACCGGCTCGTTCATGTCGTGCCACACCCCGGAGAACCCCTGCGCCAACCGCTCCGCGTACAGCCCGCCCCACCACGCGCGCACCCCCGGATCCGTGAAGTCCGGGAAGACCGACTCGCCCGACCACACCTCGCCGCGCACCTCCCGCCCCCGCCCGTCCCGGACGAAAGCCCCCGCGGCCAGCCCGCTGTCGTACTCCGGAAGCCCCGGCTCGGCCTTCACCGCCGGATCCACGATCGACACCAGCCGCACCCCCTGCTCCCGCAGGTCGGCCGCCAGCCCCGGCAGATCCGGGAACCGCTCCCGGTCCACGGTGAAGACGCGATGGCCCCGGTAGTGGTCGATGTCCAGGTGCAGCGCCGACAGCGGCAGCCCCCGCTCCTGGTAGCCGGTCACCACCCGCCGCACCTCGCGCTCACTGCCGAACCCCCACCGCGCGTGGTGGGGGCCCAGCGCCCACGCGGGCGGCAGCGCCGGTGCGCCGGTGAGCGCCGCCCACGCGTGCAGCACGCGCGCGGGCGTGCCCGCCATCACCCAATACCGCACCGGGCCGCCGTCCATCCGCAGCTCACACCGGCCCGGCCGGTCGTGCCCGGACCCCTCGCCCTCCTCGCCTTCCCACAAGGTGACCCGCCCGTCCCACGAATTGTCGTGGAACATCAGATGCGTCCCCGCGTCCGCGACCACCAACTGCACCGGCATCGTCACGTACAGCGGGTCGTCACCCGGCTCGAACGCACCCCCGGGATCGGTGTTCCACAGCCGGTACGAACCGGTCCGCAGCCGCGGCCCCGCCGCCCTGCCCCCGAGGCCGAAGAACCGGGCGTCGGCCGCCACCTCGGACCGCTGCACCCATCGGCAGCCCGTGGGCGAACCGGTGCCGGCGCCAGTGCGGGGCCCGGCAGCGTCCGCCGGGCCCCGCAGCGCGGCCGGCACCGGCTCCCACCACCGTGGCGGCTGATCACGCCGCAGCATCACCCCGCCCGGCGTGCGCACCTCCACCGCCCCCAGCCTGGACACCACCACCAGCACCCGCTCGGACACCACCCGCCAGCCGCCGTCGGTGTCCGGCTCCAGCACCGCCCGCTCGTCCGCCTCCGGGCACGCCCCCGCCAGCGCGTACGACGGCTCCGGGTCCGCCCCGTCCCAGCCGCAGAACACCGCGCCGCCCGCCGCCACCCGCACCCGCAACGACGACCGCGCGAACCGCACCACCCCGCCACCCGGCTGCGGCTCGGCCCCTACCGCCTCGCCCGGCACCCGCGCCCGCCCCGCCCCCGGGAAGCTGTGCGCGAATAACGTCACGGTTTGGGCTGGGCATCAAGATCTCCTGTGACGTGGGCGGACTGGAGAAGTTCTTCGGCGGTGTAGAACCG
>NZ_JBVIQR010000019.1:0-37514 GCF_055576875.1 Streptomyces sp. NPDC033229
GGCTGGACTGGTACAACTACCACCGACCCCACACCGGCATCGACGGCCACCCACCAGCCAGCCGCGTCACCAACCTGTCCGAACAACACACCTAGCCACCGGTCCCCCGTCCTCGGACGGCCGTCGATTTCTCGCCCTGGACCGTCGTGATCGAGTCAAATAGCCCCTGGGGCGAGGGTCGTCGGCGAACCGTCGGCCGCGCCCCCACGTTGATCGTCTGCCGACCCGGCGCGCGGACCCGTGCGTCGGGTCGGCACACGATCCGGACGCGGGACAGGAAGGAAGTCTCCATGGGGACACTGGTCAGGGGACGGCGGGGTGCGGTGGCTGCCGCGCTGGCCGCCGCGCTGGGTGTGGGAGTGGCGCCGACGGCCGCGTGGGCCGCGCCCGGCCCGGCGGACGGGGCGGGCAAGACAAGCAAGAGCGCCCGCGACGACGGCTGGCACGGGGACGGGCTGGAGCTCAACGCCTCCGACAACCGCGCCGTGGACGCCTTCCTGACCCAGGCCGAGCAGGCCGAGCAGGAGATCAGCCCGCGGGTGCGGGCGGCGGCTGTCCTGAGCGAGGCCGAGCTGATCGGCTTCGACCAGCGCCTGAAGTCACCGGACTCGCTGAAGCGCAAGGTCGCCACCTCGATGAAGGAAACGCTGGGGCAGACCGTCAACCAGGCCCTGGACACCATGAAGGACTCGGTGCGCTACACCTTGCAGTGGCCGGACGGGAAGTACACCACCGGCGTCGCGCTCGCCGCGTCCCTGCTGTCCGCGTGGGGCGACGAATCCGTGAAGTGGTCCAACACCTGGGACCGCGCCAAGGGCTACAAGGGCATCAACTCCGCCTGGCGCGAGCCGCGGTGGGGGCACGCCTACGAGGTGCAGTTCCACACCCCCGCCAGCAAGAAGGCCCAGCTGGACACCCACACGATCTACGAGGAGCAGCGCCTGCCCGGCACCCCGCCGGAGCGGGTGAAGGAGCTCCAGGGCCAGCAGGACGCGATCTTCGCGGCCGTCCCCGTGCCGGCCGGTGCCGCGGGGCTCACCGCCCCGGGCTCACGGGTGCCCGCCGATCTTCCCCAGCCGGTGCCCGTGGCGCCCTCCGGGACACCGGC
Organism: Streptomyces sp. NPDC033229; assembly: GCF_055576875.1. Classification (NCBI taxonomy): domain Bacteria; kingdom Bacillati; phylum Actinomycetota; class Actinomycetes; order Kitasatosporales; family Streptomycetaceae; genus Streptomyces; species Streptomyces sp. NPDC033229. The sequence continues at coordinate 1,109 of NZ_JBVIQR010000019.1, forward strand.
CGCGACGAAGCTGCCCGTCGGCTGACGGGCGCCGCGCCCGGCGGCGGGCGGCCGACCCCGGTCAGTTGTCGCCCACCGCCGTGATCAGCACCGACCCAATGACGATCGTTTGATGCGTCAGCTCGTCGAGCTGCTTCCGCTCGGCGGCGGGCACATGCCACTCCTCCCACCAGGCGACCGTCTCCTGCGTGAGCGGCTCGGGACGCTCGGTCTCCCACGACTCGTGCAATCGGGCCGCGAGCGGGAGGAGGGGGCGGATCCGGTCGGCGTAGGCGGCGAGCAGCGCCGTCATATAGCTGCCGGGCAGATAGGCGTACCACTGGGCGACGAGCTGGTCGGCGAGGGCGGCCGCGTCCTGGAGCCACAGCACGTGCTGTGTCACCCACCCCTGCGGGTCCTGGCTCACAGGCATGCCGGGCAGGAGGCGCTGCTCCAGCGCCGCGCGGTGGGAGAAGAACGCCTGGCCCAGGGCGCGCTCGTCGCCACTGGGAATCCAGGAGCCCTGGTGCAGGGCGATCGCGGCGGCTTCGACAACATCAACGGCGTGGGTCATCCGATCACGGTACGGTGCCCGCCGGACCGCTGTGCACACACCCCCGGGTAACTCCGGGCGCACCCATGTGAGGGACCGCGCGGGGGGCCTGACGGCTCGTTCAGCCGTGCGCGGTCGGCGTGCGGGTGACCGTGCGCTCCTGCCCGGTGGCCACCCGTGCGAAGACGGCGGCGTCGTGGACGGCGGCGCCGCCGGGGTCGTTGTTGAAGTAGCAGTACACGTCGGCCCGGTCGGGCCAGCTCTCGGTGACGCGCCGCACCCAGCTCGTCAGGGCGTGGCGCCCGTAACGGGGCCACGGATCGGCCCGGCCGCAGTGGAATCGCACGTATCCCCAGTCCGCCGTGCGCCACAGCGGGGTCACCGGCCGGGAGTCGTGGTCCGCCCAGCAGAGCGCGGCACCGCGGTGCTCCAGGACGGCCCGCACCTCGTCGGTCCACCATGACGCGTGCCGGGGTTCGACGGCCACCCGGGTCCCGGCGGGAAAACAGACGAGCGCGGCGTCCAGCAGGCCGGGGTCGGCGTGGAGGGTGGGCGGCAGTTGCAGAAGGACGGGGCCGAGCCGGTCCCCCAGCCCGGCGGCGTGCCGCATCAGCCGCGCCACCGGTTCCTCGGGGTCGCGCAGCCGCTTGATGTGGGTCAGATAGCGGCTTGCCTTGACCGCCATGACGAACCCCGCCGGGGTACGGTCACGCCAGGCGGCGAAGGTCTCCGGGGTGGGAAGCCTGTAATAGGCATTGTTGTTCTCCACGGTCGCGAACCGCCGGGCGTACTCCTCGAGCCACAGCCGTTGCGGCACGTCGGCGGGGTAGAGGCCGCCGCGCCAGTCCTTGTACTGCCATCCCGAGGTACCGACGAGAAGGGGCATGAGTGATCCCTGCCCCCACGGGCCGCGGTCGTCACGGATAATTTCGCCACGGATCGACCGACGGGGAGTTGATGGGTGTCGTGAACTGCGTCTTCTGCGCGATCATGGCGGGCGAGCAGCCCGGCCACCGGGTGTTCGAGGACGAGACAGCGGTGGCGTTCCTGGACGCGCGGCCGCTCTTCCCCGGCCACGTCCTGGTCGTGCCGAGGCGGCACGTGGAGACCCTCACCGATCTGCCGGCGGAGGACGTGGGGCCGTTCTTCACCCGGGTGCGGCTGATCGCCGGGGCGGTGGAGCGCGGCATGGCCGCCGCCGGGTCCTTCGTGGCCGCGAACAACCGCATCAGCCAGTCCGTGCCGCACTTTCATGTCCACGTCGTGCCGCGCAACCCCAAGGACGGTCTGCGCGGCTTCTTCTGGCCGCGGACGCGCTACGGCTCGGACGAGGAGGCGGCGGAGACAGCGGCGCGGGTGCGGGCGGCACTGACCCTCGGCTGAACCGCCCCCGGGCCGGACCCGGGGGCGATGGGGCGGCGGGGTGGAGGGCGGGGCGGAAGACGACCGCCCCGGGCCCCGGCGTCCACCGCATGGACTATCGGGGTGAATATGAGGATATTGGATGTATAGCGACTCTCGTCCCGTTTCCCCTCGTCTTCCGGGGCCGGACCGGACCCGGGCCGGAGGTGCGCCATGCGATTCGACGACCGCGAGGATGCCGGGCGGCAGCTGGCGGAGCGGCTGGAGTATCTGCGCGGGGCCCATCCGGTCGTGCTCGGTCTGCCGCGCGGGGGCGTGCCCGTGGCCTTCGAGGTCGCCCGGGCGCTGGACGCACCGCTTGATGTGATCCTCGTCCGCAAGCTGGGCGTGCCGTACCACCGGGAGCTCGGTTTCGGCGCCATCGGCGAGGGGGGCGTGCGCGTCGTACGTGACGACATCGTCCGGATGAGCCGGGTCGACGAGGAGGACCTCGCCGAGGTCCAGCGGAGCGAGGAGACGGAGCTCGTCCGGCGCGCGGAGCGCTTCCGTGGCGGACGGCCGCGTACCCCGCTGGACGGCCGTACGGCGGTCGTGGTCGACGACGGCATCGCCACCGGCTCGACGGCGTCGGCCGCGTGCCAGGTGGCGCGGGCACACGGCGCCGCCCGGGTGGTGCTGGCCGTGCCCGTCGCGCCCCCGGACGCGGCGGCGGCGCTCGGTGCGGAAGTGGACGAACTGGTCTGCCTCTCGACACCGGCGGGCTTCTCCGCGGTCGGTGAGTGGTACCGGGACTTCGCCCAGACCTCGGACGACGAAGTCATCGAACTGCTGCGGCGCAGCACGGCGGAGCGGCGCCAGAACCCCGGGCCGGGCGGCGCCCGGGCCGTGACCGGCCCGCTGGAACTCCCCGTGGACGGGGGCCGCGTCACGCTCGCCGGTGATCTGGACCTGCCGGTCGGCGCTCCGGGTCTCGTCGTCTTCGCGCACGGCAGCGGCAGCAGTCGGCTGAGTCCCCGCAACCGCGCGGTGGCGGGCGTCCTCACCGAAGCGGGGCTGGGCACGCTCCTCTTCGACCTCCTCACCCCCGCCGAGGAGCAAGACCGGGCGAACGTGTTCGCCGTGGAGCCCCTTGCCCGCAGGTTGACGGAGGTGACGCGGTGGCTGCGCCGTGAGTCGCCCGGCCCCGCGCCTTGGCCCATCTGCTACTTCGGCGCGAGTACCGGCGCGGCGGCGGCCCTGTGGGCGGCGGCCGACGCGGCGGCCTCCGGCACGGACATCGCCGCGGTGGTCTCCCGGGGCGGCCGCCCCGACCTCGCCGGGCCACGGCTGCCGGAGGTCACGGCACCGACCCTGCTCGTGGTCGGCGGCCACGACGAGACCGTGCTCGACCTCAACCGGCAGGCCGCCGAACAATTGACGTGCGAGAGGCAACTGGCGGTCGTGCCGGGTGCCACCCATCTCTTCGAGGAGCCGGGAACGCTCGACGCAGTCGCGGAACTCGCCCGTGACTGGTTCACCGGGCACCTCGGCGGAGGTCCCGGCGGCCACCGGGCCCCACCCCCACCCACCGCGTCGGGACCCTGACGGGTCCCGCGAGAAGCGCACCACCCAACGCACACACGGGAAGTGATCGCCATGGAGACGATCGTCGACTGCGCCATCGACATGGAGTTCCGTGAGGTCGATGCCATGACCCAGGCCGCCGTACGGTTGCGCCTGCACGACGGGACGGAGCTGATGGCCCAGGGAATCGCCCACCGGCACCCCGACGACCCCGGTCAGCAGCGGGTCGGCGAGGAGGTCGCGGCGGCGCGGGCGCTGAACAACCTCGCCCACCAGTTGCTCGACAAGGCGGGTGTGGACATCGAGGAGGTCACCCATCTGGAAGCTCATCTGACGCACTGATCGGACAACGACCGCACGACTGCCGGGGCTTCTTCAACACGGGTCCGTACGAGGCCGCACGTCGGCCTTGCTCTCCTCCTCGCCGTCCAGGACAGCACGGGTTCGTACACGCACGCCGGCTTCGCCACAGCGGCGTTCGGCATCGCCAATGTCATCGCCGCCCCCTGGCGTGCCCGGGCCGTCGATCGATTCGGTCAACGGATCGCGCTCACCACGATGGCCTCGGGCCAAGCCTCAGGGTTCATCACTCTCGCGCTGATCACGGCGACGGCGAGGTAACGGAGCCCGGCGGCTCGGTGGACGTACTCCAGCACCTGGCCGACCGTCTGGTTCTCGTCGAAGCCCTTGGGGCGGACGGCGACGCCCAGTTGTCCGTGATGGGTCGATCAGCGATGCGGGGTTTCAGGCGGGATCGCCTCGAATTCCGTCACCGCGTCACGCCAGGCGTCCGGCACGGGGATGGAACGACCTTCCACCGCGTTGTAGGCGATCATCGCGGTCTCGCCGGCGGCCGCCACCGCGCCATCGCCGTCCCGCCACATCAGATACGCGAAGTCGAAGGACTTCGCACCGATCCGGGCCACGCGGATGCCCACGCTGACCGGGTCGCGGAAGCGCAGCGGCTGGAAGTAGGAGAGGGAGACGCGCCCGACCACAAAGCCACGCGGTCCGTCCACGTCCTCCTTCAACACGTCGATCTGGTAAGCGGCGCGGGCGCTCTCCGCCCAGCGCACATACGCCACGCTGTTGACATGACCGAGCATGTCGACGTCGTGGAACGGCGCGGTGAACCGCAGGACGCAGCGGAAGTGGGACGCGTCGGTGTCCAAGGGCTTGCCAGGTGTCACGCGGATCGGTCCTCCCGTCGGTCCCGCACCGGCTCCCCGAGCGGGATCAGCTCGTCGTGGTCGCGTCGCCCTCTTCCGCGGACCCCACCGCGAGCGTCTCGGCGACCTGGGCGTGCCGCACGGCCAGCTCGCGCTGCTGCCGCTCGGCGGCCCGGGCGACATCCTCGTCCCGGCGCATCAGGCTGTCCAGGTCCTCCTTCGCCCACTCCAGCACGCCCAGCTTCTCGTACTCCCGCGCCACCCGGTCGCTCCACAGGCCGATGTCGCGCAGCGCGGGCACGATCCGGCTGAACAACAGCTTGCGGTACGCCCTCATCGAGGGCGACCGGTCCGCGCTCGCCACGCAGTCGGCGGTGTCGAGACCCAGCGCGTCCCACATCTCGTCGCCCCGGAACCGCCGGAACAGCAGATGCGACCCCTCGATCACGAACTCCTCGCGGCTCTTCCGCTCCGCGTCGGAGAGATCCGCGTACAGCTCCTTGAGCGCCATCCGCCCGAACGCCACATGCCGGGCCTCGTCCTGCATCACATAGGCGAGCAGGGCGTGCGGCAGCGGCGCGGTGTGCGCGGTGGCGTCCCGCAGCAGCCCGAAGGCCGCCAGCGCCAGTCCCTCGATCAGCACCTGCATCCCCAGGTACGGGATGTCCCACCGCGAGTCCGCGAGCGTCTGGCCCAGCAGGGTGCGCAGCGCGGGGTTGACCGGGTACATCAGCCCGAGTTTGTCGTTGACGAAGCGGGAATACGCCTCCATGTGCCGTGCCTCGTCGACCACTTGGGTGCTGGCGTAGAACTTCGCCTCCATCCCCGGGACCGTCTCCACGATCCGCGAGGCGCACACCAGAGCACCTTGTTCCCCGTGCAGAAATTGGCTGAACTGCCATGCGGTGGTGTGCAGGAACACATCCGCAACGAACCGGCGGTCGTGGTGGAACCGCTGCCAGTCGCGTGACGCGTGGATGGGCAGCAACTCCTCGCTCTGGCCGAGCGGGTTGGCCCGGTCCACCTCCAGGTGCCAGGGAATCCGCGAGGTCGCGTCCCACTGGCGGTCCTTGCCCCGTTGGTAGAGCGCCATCAGCCGCTCGTCACGCACGTCGTAGTCCCAGGTCATCCGGCTCGTGCCGGAGGCCGGGACCTCGAAGGACGACGTCGTCGCCTCCCCCGTGTCCGCCATGCTCGTGCTGTTCATGCCCGCCACACCTCATCGTCTCGGGATTCCTTGACGCCCTTGAGCCGGGTCGCCCGCCGGTCGTCCGCCGCCGGTGGCTCTGCCCGGGGCGTGATGCCGCGCAGCGCCTCCCGGATCGTCGTGACGTACGCGGCGGTGTGCTCGCGGAAGCAGAAGTGACCGCCGGGCACCTCCCGTGCCGTGCAGCCGGCCCGGGTCCACCGCTCCCAGCCCCGCACGGCCCCGCCGGGGAACAGGGGGTCGTCGGCGCCGTACAACGCCAGCACGGGGACGTCCACCGACCGGGGCCCCCCGTCCGGCGGGCCCGCGCCGTCGGTCAGTTCACGGCCCAGCTCCAGGTCCGGCCGGCCCGCCTCCCAGGTACGGTCCGCCCCGGCTCGTCCGGAGGTGGCCCGCAGTTCGCGGGCGGCGGCGCCGAGCAGCTCCTCCGGCCCCGCGCCCAGCCGGCCCGCCAGGTGCGGCGGGGGGCAGCAGGAGACCACGAGCAGACTCGGTGGTGGCTGCGGGCCCTGCGAGAGGGCCGCCGTCAGCCTGTGGGCCAGCAAGGCGCCCAGGCTGTGCCCGAGCACCGCGTACGGCAGGCCCGCACCCGACACCGGGGCGGCCTGGGCGGACAGCGCGGCCACCGCCTCCGCCGCGTCACGAGGCGGCGGGCGGTCCGCGAGCCCGCCGCGCCCCGGCAGGTCGAGGCCGGTGAAGCGCAGCTCCGGGCCCGCCCGGCGGGACAGCCGGGCGTACGCCAGGCCGGTGGCACCCGCGTAGGGGACGCACAGCACGGACACCGGCGTCACGTGGCCCGCTGTGTACGCAGGTCGGCGACGATCAGCGCGGCCAGCCCGCCGAGGGTGGGCCGCTGGGCGACGTCCTCCACGGTCAGTACGGCACCGGTCGCGTCGAAGACGTGGTCGCCGATCTCCAGGGCGAGCAGCGAGTCCACGCCGAGCTGGTCGACCGGGATGTCGGCGGGGACGTCCTCCGAGTCGTCCAACTCCAGCCCCTGTCGCACCAGAGCGGTGAGATGGACGAGCGCGGCGCTCCGCATCAGCTCGGGGTCGGCCTCCCGGTCGGTGAGGATCCCGAGTGCCGCGTCGGGGGCCATGACGGGAAGGGGAGAGGTCAGGTCATCGGTCACTTCGGCCTCCGCCGATCCAGTAGGGGCGTCGTTCGAAGGGGTACGACGGCAGGCGCACCCGTCGGAACGGCTCAGTGTCGAGGGCGCGGATGCCCGCGAGGGTGCCGTCGGTGACGAACCGGGCGCAGGCGGCGCTGTAGGGGTCCTGGGGGCCCTGCGCGCCCGCCCGGTCCGGTGCGTCGTCGCGGGCGTCCGGGAGGGGGGTGTCGGTGAGCCACTTGTCCATGGCGTCGAGCAGTTCCGCCGTCTCGCGGGCCCGGAAGACCACGCGCGCGGCGAGGACCGGCCGGTGCCACGACAAGGTGCCCGCCACGTCGCCCAGTTCGTGGGGGGTGCGGCGGAGCGCCGCGGCGAGCCGCTCGACGCTCGCGCGGAGCGCGGCGTCGGTGCGGGCGGAGAGGGGGACGGCGAAGTGCCGGGGAGGCCGCTCGCTGTGCGGCTCGGGCGCCGGCGCCTGTTCGAGGACCACGTGGACGTTGGTACCGCTGAAGCCGAACGAGCTGACTCCGGCGGCGCGGGGCGCGCCGTCGTGGGCCGGCCACGGGATCGGCTCGGGGGTCACCGCCAGCCGGCCGCCCGCCCAGTCCGCCGTGCCGTTCGGGCCGCGTTCACCGCGGGTCGGGGGGATCTCACCGTGCTCCAGGGCAAGGACCGCCTTGATCAGGCCCGCGATGCCCGCTGCCGCCTCCAGGTGACCGAGGACGCCCTTCACCGAGCCCAGATACAGCGGCCGGTCACGGCCGTCCGCGAGGACCGCCGCGGAACCCAGCTCGACGGCATCGCCCAGCACGGTGCCCGAGCCGTGGGCCTCCAGATAGCCGACGCGGGTCGCGGGCAGGCCGGCGTCCCGCAACGCCGCGGTGATGACGTCCCGTTGGGCGAGGCCGGACGGTGCGGTGATTCCGTTGCCCGTGCCGTTGTGGTCCAGGGCGCTGCCGCGGATCACCGCCCGCACCGGCAGCCCCTCCTCCCGGGCGGCGGACAGCGGCATGAGGACGACGACGCCGCATCCCTCGCCGCGTACGTAGCCGTCGGCCGCCGCGTCGAAGGGCAGGCAGCGGCCGGAGGGGGACAGCACACCGAGTCGGTCCAGGGCGGCGGTCGGCTCCGGGGCGAGCACCAGGTTCACCCCGCCGACGACGGCTTGTTCGCACTCGCCGAGGCGCAGTGCCGAGACCGCCAGGTGCACGGCCGTCAGTGAGGAGGAGCAGGCGGTGTCGACGGACAGGGACGGCCCGCGCAGTCCGAAGTGGTACGACAGGCGCCCGGCCGCGACCGACGGGCTGGCTCCGACGGCGGAGAACCGGGACAGCGGTGACCGCTCGGCGATCCGCGCGTAGTCCGCGGCGGAGATGCCCACGTACACGCCGGTGCGCGAGCCGCGTCGCGCGAGCGGGTCGGTGCCCGAGTCCTCCAGGGCCGCCCAGGTGGTCTCCAGCAGCAGCCGGTGCTGCGGGTCCATCGCCCGTGCCTCGGGTGCGCTCACCGTGAACAGGGGCGCGTCGAAGCACTCGACGCCCTCCAGGGCGCCGAGCCGCCCTCGGCCGGTGCTCGTGTGGTCACCGAGCAACCGGGCGCGCTCGTCCGTGACGTCCCCGGTGGCATCGAGGCCGCGCCGGAGGAGCTTCCAGTACGCGTCCGGGTCGTCGGCGCCGCCGGGGAAGCGGCAGGCCATGCCGACGACGGCGATGGGCTCGCTGCCGGTCGACGGAACCGGCGGGGCCGGGAGGACGCCCGTCCGGTCGGCCGTGGTGGTCTCGCCCGGGGCGGCGGCCGTGCGGCCCCGCCGGTCCAGTTCGCCGGCGAGGGCGGCGACACAGGGATGGTCGAAGAGCAGGCTGACCGGGACCGCTTCGCCGGTCCGTTCCTCCAGGCACGCCGCCACCTCGGTGAGGCCGAGGGAGTCCAGGCCGAGTTCGGTCCAGGGGCGACGGGGGTCCACGGTGTCCGCCGGTACTCCGAGCACGGCCGCCACCGCCTGCCGGGTCACGGCCTCCGCGAGGGTGGGACCGCCGTGCGAAGCCCGGGTGGCGGCCGGGCGCGGCGCCGTGCCGCTGCCGGAGTCGGCCCGGTGCAGTGCGGTCAGGGCGCCTCGGAGCAGCAGATCGCGGCAGAGGGAGCGGCGCACCTTGCCGCTCGTGGTCTTCGGGACGGTGCCCGGTGGCACGAGGACGACGAGCCGTACGGCGACGCCGCAGGCCCGGGCCACGGCGGCTCTGACCTCCCGCACCGCTCCGTCGAAGAGGTCGGCTTCATCGGGGCCGCCGTCGGCCGGGTCGCGGCGGCGCACCTCCGCGACGACGGCGACCTCCTCGCCGTGCACTCCGTCGAGGGCGAACGCGGCCACGCACCCCGGGCGCAGGGCCGGGGCGCTCCGCCAGGCGGCGTCCTCCACGGCGGCCGGGGCGATGTTCCGGCCGCGCACGATGATGAGTTCCTTCAGCCGTCCGACGACCACGAGTTGCCCGTCGTGCAGGTATCCGAGGTCACCGGTGCGCAGATACGGGCCGCTGCCGTCGGCGAGGCGGGCGCCGAAGGCCGCCGCGCTGTCCTCCGGGCGGCCCCAGTACCCCTCGCACACGCTCGGTCCGCGCAGCCAGATCTCGCCCTCCCGTCCGTCGTCGGTGATGCGCTGCCCGTCCGGGGCGGCGATGACCAGTTCGCTGTCGCCGGGCTCACCGCTGGCCACCGCCGCGTCGCCGGGGAGCACCAGGGGCTCGCGGCGCTTGGGCGTGCCGGTGACCATCAGGGTGCTCTCGGCGAGCCCGTAGCAGGCCAGGAAGGCGGTGCGGCGGAAGCCGGCGGGGGCGAAGACGGAGGTGAAGTCGTCCAGGGTGCGCGGGCGCAGCATCTCGGCGCCGTTGAACGCCACGTCCCAGGAGTCCAGTCGCAGCTCGGCCACGTCCCGCGGCCGTGCCTTGCGGGCGCACAACGCGTAGGCGAAGTCCGGTCCGCCGCTGGTGGTGGCTCCCACTTCGGAGATCAGGCGCGGCCAGGAGAGGGGGTCGCGCAGGAAGGCCAGCGGTGAGCTGAGGTGGACGGGGAAGCCCTGGTGCAGGGGGGTGAGGATGCCGCCGATCAGTCCCATGTCGTGGTACGGCGGCAGCCAGATCACCCCGGTGGACGCGGGGCCGTGGCCGAACGCCGACTCGATCACTTCGAGGTTCGCCAGGACGTTGCGCTGGAGGGCCACCACTCCCCTGGGCCGGCCGGTGCTGCCGGAGGTGTATTGCAGGAACGCCACGGAGTCGGGGCCGGGGTGGTGGATCGCGGCCTCGTCGAGGGGCGGGGCGGGCCGGTCGGTGGCCACGGTGCGGACCGTGGTGACGCCCGCCGACGCGAGGGAGGAGGTGACGTACTCCTGGAGGTCGGCCGTGGTGCACACCACCTCCGCGTCGCAGTCGGCGATCACGGCGGCGAGCGCGTCCCACTGGTCGGGGGTCATCGGCGGGTAGGCGGGCACCGGCAGGAATCCGGCGTACATGCAGCCGAAGAAGGCGGCGATGTAGTCGGCCGACGGCGGCGGGTACAGCAGGAGGGCGCGGGGACCCACCTGGGCGCCGGACGCGGTGCGGTGACCGTCGCGCAGATGGGCGGCGGCGCGCCGGGCGCGCTCGTCGAGTTCGCCGTAGCCGAGCCGCCGGACGTCGTCGGGGCCGTCGTCGCGCGGATGGTGCAGGACGTAGCCGATCTGGTCGGGGGTGGTGGCCGCGCGGAACCGTACGGCCTCCACCAGGCTCGAGACGGGGGTCCGCCGACCCGTGAGGTGGTGGGGGATGCTCCGGTCCCGCTGGGTCACACACCCTCCCGAGGTGCTGTCGTCGCCGGTGCCGGGGTGGTTGCCGGGGCTGCCGCCGGATCCGGGGCGCCGGGAGGCCGGTGGGCGGGGTGGAAGGGGGACCAGTAGAACTGGCTCCAGTAGCTCTCCGCGATGTGCACCCACGTCCACAGCTGCTCGGCGCTCTCCAGGAAGTGCCGGGGGCTGACCATGAGCCAGCTGAAGACCGCCTGGCTGTCCCGGCATGAATCGCAGTGCCCGCTGGTGCAGCAGAAGTGCACGGTCTCCAGGTCCGCGGCCCAGGTGTTGAACTGCGGCAGCACGGGGTTTCCGTTGCGGGTGCGGGAGTGGTGTGCGGGGTGCCGCGCGCTGATGCTGGGGCACACGTCGTAGCCGAAGGAGTCCCAGTGCGCGTCGCCGGTGATCATCACCTCGATCGTGTAGGGATGGCTGGCGACGGTGTCGGGGTAGAGCTCGCGCACCCGCAGCGCTTCCGTGAGGAGTTCCCGGCCGCGCACGCCGCGCAGCGGGTCGTCGGTGTCGTAGCTGCTGTAGAAGTTGAAGTGCACCCGGTTGCCGTTGTCGTGGATGCGGCGGACGGTGTCCTCGATGTGGTCGATGCCGTCCTCGGAGAGGGCGTAGACGAATCCGGCCCGGGGGTCGTCGGCGTAGTGGCCGAGGGCGGTGCCGAACAGGTCCGTGAACCTCTTTCCGCTCGGCCGGACCGCCCGCAGTTCGTCGTCCAGCGGGCCTCCGCCGAACAGCGAGATGGCGACGGTGACGTCCTCGAATCCGGCGCGGGGAAGCCGCCGGAGACCGTTGGTGGAGATGGTCACCCGCTCCATGGCCTCGCGGTAGACCGCGATCCGGTCGGGGAAGAGCGTCGGCTCTCCCCCGATGAGCAGCGCGGTGTTGACACCGCGTGCCGCCTCGTCGGCCACGAACGCCTTGAGGTCGGCCAGGTCGGTGTTCTCCCGGGATGCCTTCTGGAATTCGTAGGTGAAGAACCAGCAGCCCTTGCAGCGGATGTTGCAGGCGTTGGTGAGGTGGTATTCCGAGGCGCGGATGCCGGCCGCGTAGTGGCGGATGGCGTCGAAGCGGTGGCGGAGTGCGGGGTCCGAGGCCAGGATCCGGCGCAGCCGCTGTCCCCAGCCGCCCCGCTCCGGTGCCGCGGAGCCGGAGCGGCCGGGCACCCGCGGCACGGGGACGAACTGCTTCATGCGGCGGGTCCGGGTACGGTCAGTCCGATGCGCTCGAGTTCGGGCACGACGCGCGCCACGAAGTCGTGACGGGCCTGCGCGTTGGTCTTCTGCCGCAGCCCCCAGCGGAGGTACTGCGGGGACCGGGTGGACTTGTCGCTGCCGAACAGACTGAGGATGAACGGCCACATGCGGTCCAGCGTGGCCTGCACCTCCGCGCTCCCCTCGGGTGTGCGCATGAGCTCGCGCACGATGCGCCGGCCGTGCCCGACGTGGACGAGCTCGTCCTTGATGACCTTGTCGAAGGAGTCGGCCCAGGGCCGGTAGCTGCTCTGTGCCATCTCCCTGATGTGGTCCAGGACCGCGTCCTCGCCGAGGTAGGAGAAGAGCGCGCGCTGCGGCCAGGTCTTGATCCGGTGGATGGCGGGCGACGCGTACAGCCCGCGCTCCGTCAGCTTCTGGTGGAGCATGTAGTCGGTGTCGATGCCCAGGTCCTTCAGGACGGCGGCACCGATCATGTAGTGATCGACCTCCTCGGCTGCGCGCTCGCAGCACACCTTGCGCTCGTAGGCGCTGGGCGCGATGGGGAAGAAGATCTGCAAATAGTCGTCGGCCCCGGAGAGTTCACCCTCGGTGTGCACCATCATCTGGTGCGTGGCCAGTTCCTGGTACTCCTCGGGCATCGTGCGGAACTCTTCGGGTGTCTCGACCCGGAGAACCTCCGGCGCGGTGTCAGTGGTCACGCGTGAGCGCCTCCTCGATGCTCTGGTGGAACCAGGAGATGGCCTTTTCGTAGCGGCCGAAGGTCAGCGCCGGGTTGGCACCGGACTCCAGTCCGCGCTGGATGGAGAGAAAACGCTCCGCGTCCTCGCGCTTGACCTTCTGCACCACCTTCAGGCTCTTCTTCCACGTCTCCTGTTCGGCCTCGGACTCGTGCAGGCGCCGGGCGAGCAGGGCGTAGAAGTGCAGGGTGCAGTGCCCGACCCCGTCCGGGTACACGTGCCACACGGCGGCGTGCTCGGGCAGCACCGCGATCATGGTGTTGGGCCAGACGACGTACAGGATGGTGGACTGTTCCACCAGGTCCCACTTGCTCCGGTCGATGTGCCGGAGTTCGGTGATCTCCCGGCGCGGCAGGACGCACCGGATGTGCGGGCCGAAGCGGTCGAACTTCGCCACGTTGGAGAGGAAGACCGGATAGATCGTCTTCCGGTGGGTGAACTTGGTGTGGTAGTTCTCCAGGAAGATATCGAACGGCAGCTTCCAGTTGACGGGGTGCGGGGCCCGGGAGGCGTCCAGGCACACGAAGTCGTCGAGGCCGAGGTCGCGCAGATCGGTTCCCACATCGGCGAGCCAGTCCCCGAGCGGACGCCCCGGCGCGTTCCCGTCGGCCTGGACGTACACGAAACCGGCGTGCTCCTGGCACCACAGCTCGCGCAGCCCGTAGTCGTCCTTGGCGGAGGCGACGGCGGGGAAGCCGAAATCGTCGGGGACGTGGCGGAGCGCGCCGTCCTGCCCGTAGGTCCAGGCGTGGTACGGACACGCGAACGCGTTCGCCCGGCCTTCGGGCTCCTCGACGAGGACCGTGCCCCGGTGCCGGCAGATATTGACGAACGCCCTGATGCGGTCGTCCTTCCCGCGCACGACCAGCAGCGGGACCTTGCCGACGGTGAGGGTCTTGAACGAGCCCGCCCGGGGGAACTCCCCCACGTGGCCGACGGCGAGCGGGGTGCGGTACCAGATCCGGTCCACCTCCGCCTCGAAGCGGGAGGGATCGGTGTAGACGGACACGGGGTTGTGGTACTCGTGGTCCTGACCGGCCATGTCCGTGGTGCGCTGCTCCTCGAAGGCGAGCAATTCCTCGATGATGCGGACCTGAGAGGCGTGATCCACCGGAGATTCCTCCTGGACGAACGTGGATCGCAGGGGTCGGTGAGTCGTGGGGTGGGGGGATGAAGACTCTTCCTGGCTCTTCCTGGACCGAGGCATTCGGGCAGCACCCGTGCCTGTGGGCGTGTCGCGCCCAACTGGGGGCGCACGCTGCGTGTGTGCGGCGATGCAGGCGCTTTTCCGCCATGGCATCCCGACGTCCGTTCGAGTCTTCGCGCCGTGCCGGAATACGTCAAGCGTCGGGCGACGCACGACGGGCTGACTTCGGCCATTCGGTGCCGGCTCCGCGAAGCCCCATAGCGGACGGCCCTCGGCTCGCGGATGAGCAGCGACGATCGCGGGCGAACGGAATGCGGCCCAGGGCACCCGGCCGCCTCCCGAAGCAGCGTGGTAGGGCATGCGACGTGGCCGTAATTGACCGTCGGCCCGTCGGCGTCCGCTCACCACGCCCCGCCGACGACCTGACCCGGAGGTAACCTCCCACGTCATGGAGCGCAGAGCGCGGATGCTGTGGTTGCGGACCGAGCCCCTGCACGCGGTCGTCTACTTCCACCCGCAGTGCCGTGGAATGGGCCGCGCATTGGGTCTCAAGGGCTTCTGGATGGGCTACTTCGCCACCCGCGCGGCTCCGCTCGGACCGGTCGGCCCGGCCCTGACCTCCGCCGTGTTCTCCGTCTTCGCGCCGTCGATGATCGCCCGGGCCCTGCCCGCGGCCTGGGACACGGTCACCCCGGCCGAGGCCGTCACGCACCGGACGCGCGCCGCGGCGGCCGCTCTGCGCGCACTCGCTCCCGGGACCGAGGAGCTGTACGCCCGGGTGGAGCGCCCGCTGCGCGCCATGATCGACGCCGCGCCCGCGGGAGCCCGCCCGCTGTTCGCCGCCAACCGGGAACTGTGCGACGGCGTCGGAGCCGATCCGGTGGAGCGGCTGTGGCAGTTGGCCACCACCGTCCGTGAGTACCGGGGCGACGCCCACGCGTGCGTGCTGGCCGACCACGGACTCGACGGCTGCGAGGCCCTGTTGCTCGCGGCGTCCACCGGCCGGGTGCCCGCGGAGGGGATGCGCCAGGACCGGGGCTGGAGCGAGGAGGAGTGGGGCGCCGCGCGGGAACGACTGCGCGAACGGGGGCTCCTGGAGCCCACGGGCGGGGCGTGCACACCGCGGGGCCACGAGCGACGGCAGCGGATCGAGGACGAGACCGACCGGTTGTCGGCCCGGCTGCTGCGCCCGCTGGAGAAGGCCGAGGAGGCGGACGCACTGATCGCGGCGCTGGGGCCGGCGGTGTCCAGCGTGCTGGCCGCGGGCGTCCTGCCGTTCCCCAACCCCATCGGCCTGCCCCGGCCGGAGGTCTGAGACACCCCCAGGGCATTCAGCGGACAGCTCGGTAGAGCTCATCGAATGGAGAAGCCCCATGCGCAGCCCGAAGCCGGAACTGATTTGGCAAGGACGGATCCACCTCGGTGACGAACCGGGGCTGTACGGCGACGCCCACTACTCCGGGCTGTCCGCCGAAGTGCCCTTGACCCTGGAGAGGACCGATCCCCAGGGGCCGGACACCACGGCGCTCGTGGTGGTCACCGAAGGCCTGGAGACCTTCACCGGCTACCCGGGCCACCTGATCACGGTGACGGCCTATCTGCCGGATCCCTCCCGGCCCTACCACAGCGTCGAGACGGTGCTGGCGACGGCCCGGATGACCAGCGCGGACCAGAACCGCAAGGAAATCCCCCTCGCTCTCGCGAACCGCCCTTCGCCGTTGTTCCTCAGTGTGCGCGCACGGGTCGACACCGAGGTGCCGCCGGGACTGTACGACGACTTCGTCCTCACCCGGATCCTCAACGCGTCGCAGAACTTCGCTTTCGTCGCCTCGCTCGGCTTCCGCGCCTGACGGGCGCGAAAACGCCACGCCCCACCGGTTGGTGACGATGCGTCAGCCCAGCGCCCTATCGATCCGCGTCGCGCTCCATCGTCGGCAGCCGGACGACGCGGAAGCCGACACAGCCGGTCACGACGGACAGGAGGCCGGACAGTACCAGCAGCAGCGCCATGCCCGAGCCCGCGCCGGTGCCCACCAGCCACCCGGCCGAGGAGCCGAGCGGGCCACGCATGGCCGGTTCGAAAACGTGGTCGGCCAGGGGGCCGGACAGCAGCAGGGCGATCGGGCCGGCGGATTCGGTGAGCACCCGTCGGGCGGCGAAGACCCGCCCCTGGATCTCCACAGGGACCCTGGTCTGCCAGATCGTCTGATGGGCCGCCAGGATGAACGGAAAGACGAGCGCCCCGACGAACGACGTCGCCCACCACACGGACGTGTGGGTACTGACGCCGTAGGGGAGCTGGCCCAGCAGGCCGGTGGCGATGAATCCCGCGAAGATCACATACAGCGGGCGGGCCCGCAGGATGCCGAATGCCGTCGTCGCCAGGCCGCCGAGCACACCGCCCACCCCGGCGGCGCTGAGCACCCCCGCCAGCACCGCGTTGTTCCCGCCCGTCCTGGCCAGCACCATGGGCGCGAGCAGAACGCCGAACATGCCGGCGAAGAAGAAGGCGAAGAAACACACCTGGAGGGCCAGCAGGCCCGGTTGCCCCGCGATGAAGCGGAAACCGAGCGTGAGGTCCGCCCTCAGACGGGCGCCGCCGCCCTTCGCGGGGCCGCTCGTCGTGGAGTCCCTCGTCATCGCATCGGGGGCGGCGGCGGAACGCGGGGCGCGCACCATGAGCGTGGCGAGGGCGACCGCGTAGCTGGCGACATCGGCCATGAACACCACGCCGAGACCCGCCGACGACATCAGGACCGCGCCCAGGGCGGGAGCGACGACCCCGGACACGGAGACCGACAGCGACAACAGACCGTTGGCGCGCGCGTACTGCGCGGACGGCACCAGGGCGGTGATCGTGGAGACCATCGCCGGGTACTGCAACGTGATGCTCGCGCCCAGGGCCAGCATCGACAGATAGACATACGCCTCGCTCAGCGCGCCCAGCCCGTACAGCAGCCACAGACAGCCGATGACCAGGGCCCCGAGGAGGCTGCTCAGCACCAGGGTGCGCCGCCGTCCCCAGCGGTCGGCGAGCACTCCGCCGACCGGGCTCAGCGCGACCACCGCGAGGTAGGAACACAGCTCCAGGACGATGATCGGCAGCGCCGCGTGGTTCCGCTCCCACAACCAGACCGTCATCGCGAAATTCGTGCTCGCACTGGCCAGTTGGGACAGGGCGGAGCCGCACCAGATGACGACGAAGGAGACGATGCCCCGGGCTTCCGGGGGTCCGGCGGAAGCCCGGTCCGCCGTGTTCCCGGTCCGGGTACGGCTCATGCCGCCCCGTCCGCCACCGCCGCGTAGGCGTGCACGCCCTCCATCAGCCGATCGAGCGCCACATGGGCGCTCACATGGGCCGTCCACGCCGCGATCTCCGCGTCCAACTCGGGCGAGTGCGCGCGCTCCAGCACCTGGCCGGGGCCGGTCGGCACCGAGGTGAGCAGCGGCGCCCGGTCGAAGTGCGGGATGACACCGAGACAGGGCAGACCCGATCGCTGCTCGAGGATCGTCACGGCCGAGTCGAATTCCCGCGGGTCGCCGGCGAAGCGGTTGACGACGAAGCCCACCACGCGCCGCCGCTCCGCGGGGGCCATGAGCTCCAGCGTGCCCACCAGCGCGGCGAAGACACCGGTGTGGACGGTGCTGCACACCAGCACGCACGGGGCGTCGACGGCGTCCGCCAGCCACAGATTGGTCACGTCCCGGTCCTTGAGGTTCAGCTCCACCGGGCTGCCGCACCCCTCGGACACGACGAAGTCGTACTGCTCCGCCAGACGCCCGTACGCCTCCATGATCTCCGCCCGGCCGCGGTCGGTGCAGACGCGCGCGGGCTGGCTGAGCCAGTCGTCGGAACGTCTCCCGCGGATGGACGTCGCGACTCTCTCCGGCGTCACCCACAGTGCGATCGGATTGAGGTCGCCGTGGGGCCGCACACCGGCGGCGACGGCCTGGTAGGCCTGGTGATAGTGGATGGCCCCGTCGGGCGGTGTGGGGTAGAGGGCCTCTCCGGGCTGCATGGAGAGGGACTTGAAGGGAGTGGTCTTCACACCCTGGTCACGTAACCATCGGCAGATCGCGATCGTCACCAGAGTCTTGCCGACTTCTGACGATGTGCCCAGCACCACCAGGCCGCCATGGTCGTCGCGCATGGTATCCCCCGCTTGCTTCGACGTCCCCGAAAGCTAAGTCGCCCCGTGGCCGGTTCGCAAGTGCTTGCCAGGACAAAGGTGTTCGACACGGTCAGCGACCGCGTCGGCCACCGGAGCGCGGGCGCAGCAGCGCGGCGGCCATGACCGCGGGGACGGTGACCAGCAGGGTGAGCGTGACCAGCGAGATGGTGCGGATGGGCTGCCGGCTTTGGGACTTGAGGGAGTTGCGGTAGACGGGCCGAGGGTGGGGGCGGGAGCGCACGGGCGGGGCGGGTCGCGGCTTCGAGGGCGGCGGGGTGGTGGCGGGTGCCGGTCGGGAGGGCCCCACGCCGATGGGCGTGAGCTCCGGCGGCGCCGGGGCGGGAACGCCCGGCCGTCCGGGCGCGGGAGGCGCGGGTGGGACGGCCGCGGGAGGCGGGGGCGCCGCCGGCCCCGGCGCGGGGGGCGCGGGCGGAGTCGCAGGCGCGGGCGGCACCGGGGCGGGCGGCCCTGGCGGTACGGGCGCCGGAGGTACGGGCGCCGGGGGCACGGGGGCGGGGGGCACGGGCGCCGGGGCCGGTGGCGCGGGCGGAGCCGGGGGGTTCGGGGCGGGGGCCGGTGGGGCCGGTGGGGCGGGTACGGGAGGGGGCGGTACCGGTGGTGCGGGAGCGGGGGGCGCGGGAGCCGGGGGCGGGGGAACCGGCGGGGCCGGGGGTGCGGGAGCCGGTGGTGCCGGCGGAGCTGGTGCGGGGGGCGCGGGTGCGGGCGGGGCGGGAGCCGGTGGAGCGGGCGCAGGTGGAGCGGGTGCGGGCGGGGCCGGCGCGGGGGGTGCGGGCGCGGGGGGACTCGGTCTGCGGCAGTTCAGCCACACTTCCGCGTCGACGGCGAGCACGTGCGCGGTGACGTTCACACACCCCGTACCGTTGTCGACGACGTCCGCGCGCGCCGCACCGCCCAGGGCGTCCACGCCGACGTGCGACGGCGGATGGTCCGGCAGCAGCCGTGGCAGGTCGGTGACGAGGGCATCCACCACCGGCGCACCGCCGACCGAGGCCCTCGCGCCCGCCTCGTCGGCCACCGCCTCGCCCGTCAAGGCAAGGACGGCAGCCGTGGCCAGCGCCAGCACACACCCTGTTCCCCGCCGTCCCGTCATGCCGAACAGCCTTCCGAGAGGTCTGGGAGTTCCGAGAGTTCCGGGAGTTGTCTCACCACGCCCCCCGGTCAGTGCCGGAGGGCGGCCGAGCGGTCCGGACGTACGCACTCGATCAAATAGTCGCCGGTGTCGGGGTCGACGGTCACTCCGTGGGTCTCGCTGCGGAATCCGGGGAACTCACGGTCGAAGGCCTCCAGCGCGCCGAGGTAGCGGAGCAAGGGACCGTCGGGGCCGCCGGTGGACTCGCCGGGCATCAGGACGGGGATCCCGGGCGGCGTCACGGTGATCATGGCTGCCGCCACACGGTCCGCGGCGTCGGTGAGCCTGACCCGCTCGGTGCCCGCCCGGATCAGTTGCTGGTAGCACCACTGGGGTGGCGCGACGGGCTCCGGCAGTTCCTGGAAGGCCGTGTCCAGCAGGGTGACCAGATCGGCCTGGCGCAGGTGCTCGTGCATGGACTGGCACAGCTCCCGCAACGTCGTCCCGTCATAGCGCCGGGGGTACTGCGCGAGAAGGCCGGGCAGCACCTGATCGAGCGGTGTGTCGGCGTCGTAGAGCGCCTTGAAGTCCATCAAGGCGTCCAGCAGGGTGCCCCACTTCCCCTTCGTGATGCCCATCGAGAAGAGGATGAGGGTGGTGTAGGTGTCGGTCTTCTCCACCACGATGTTCCGGGTCGCCAGGTAGGCCGTCAGGATGCGGGCTGGAATGCCCTGTTCGGCCGTCTGCCCGGTGGCGTCGATGCCGGGGCAGGTGAGGGTCACCTTGACCGGGTCGAGCAGGGCGTAGCCCTCGCCGAGTCCCGGGAAGCCGTGCCAGTCGGCGTCCGGCTCGAGCTGCCAGCAGGCGGCTTGTGTGCGCAGCAGTTCGGCCGGCGCGTCGGCGAAGGCGTGCGGTGCGCCGGTGGCCGGGTCGGTGACGGTCTCGGGCTGCCAGACGCCGAAGAACCAGGCGGGCCGGTCCCCGGCGGCCGCGATGCGCCTGCCCGTGCGGACCACGGCCTGACGGAACCGGATGGCCTCGGTGACCGCCTCGTCGATCAGCCAGTGCCCCTGCGGGCCGTCCATCATTCCGGCGGCCACGTCGAGGGAGGCGATGGCGGGGTAGAGCGGCGAGGTGGTGCCGTGCATCATGAACGCCTCGTTGAAGCGCTCGTGCTCGACCGGGGCCCTGGGTGCGGGCTTGATGTGCACCATGGCGCTCTGGGACAGCGCGGCCAGCAGCTTGTGCGTGGACTGGGTCGCGAAGACCGTGGGGCGTTCGGGGCCGTCGAAGGTGTCGGGGCCCACGGACATCCCGTAGCGCCCGGCGTAGAGGGGGTGGAAGCGCGCGTAGGCGAACCACGCCTCGTCGAAGTGGAGCCGCGGGGTACTGGGGGCGAGCTCGCGCGCGACCCGCACGGCGTCGTAACAGAGCCCGTCGTAGGTGGAGTTGGTGAGCACGGCGTACTCGGCCCGGGGTGAGCTCGCGCCGGCCGCCAGCGGGTTGCGGGCGATGCGGTCCGCCACCGCCGTCGCCCCGATCCCGGCGGGCGGCAGCGGGCCGGCCAGCCCGTAGCCGTTGCGGGTGGGGACGAGGTAGACGGGGCGGGCGCCGGACAGGACCAGGCCGTGCAGCACGGACTTGTGGCAGTTGCGGTCCACCAGCGCGATCTCGTCGTGGGAGACGCAGAAGTGGCCGACCATACGGTCCGCGGTGGAGTCACCGTGGAGCACGAAGTAGGTGCGCTCGGCGCCGAAGATCCGGGCGGCGTTGCGCTCCGCGTCTCCGATCGGGCCGGTGTGTTCGAACAGGGATCCCAGTTCCTCGACGGAGATGGACAGGTCGCTGCGGAAGAGCCGCTCCCCGTAGTAGTCGAAGAAGGCCCGACCGACGAGTGACTTCAGGAAGGCGACGCCGCCCGCGTGTGCGGGGGTGTGCCAGGAGTACTCGTGGGCGTCGTCGAAGCGCCGCAGCGCCTTGAAGAACGGCGGGAGCACGGCCTCGCTGTAGGCACGCGCCGCGCTGACGATCCGTCCGGCGATGAACGCCGGAGTGTCCTCCAGCGGCCAGATGTAGCCGACCACCGCCTCCGACACCCACAGCGGCAGCCGGTCGAGGTCCTCGTCGGCCTCGTCCGTCATGACGAGCAGGACCGGCAGATTCTTGAAGCGCCGCCCGATCTGGCGCAGCACCTCGGCACCGCCCGGCTCGTCCTTCGCGCGCTCGCCCGAGGAGAGGTCCCACGCCACGACGGCGGCCGCGATGCCCGCCTCCGTGCGCAGCACCGCCCGGGCGTCGGCCGCGGTCCGCGTCCACCGCACTTCCAGCCCCTGGGCTTCCACCGCCCTTCGGATCCTGCACAACTGGTCGCCTTCGGAGCCCTCTGCCCGTGGGTCCTCGCGCAACGCGAACAGAACCGTACCGGCGGCCATTTCGTCCCCCGCTCCTCAAGACCATCGTGTTGCCCGTCGGCCAGTGTCGCCAAGGCAGTCCGGGCCGCCCGCCTGCGAGCGGGCAAACCACTCGTCGGAGGGGAGTTGCACGCCGGGAAGCCGACCGCTTTATCGAACAACCAGCTTCCGTCGAACACTTGCCGATACGACGCCCGCCCCTCCCCCGACCCCTCCCCCGGGCCGCCGGGCCCCCGCGCGGGCCTCGCGCGGCGCTGGCGTAGGCTGCTCACCAGGCACGGGCCAGGGGAGCAGTCATGTCCAAAACCGCAGATCAGACACAGTCGGTGCGTCGGCCGCAGCCCCTCGGACCGGACCGGGTCCGCAGCCTCCTCGACGCCGTCATGAGTCTGGGACACGGGCTGGAACTGCCCCAGGTGCTCCGGGGCATCGTCCAGGCAGCGGTCACGCTCACGGACGCGGAATACGGGGCGCTCGGCGTGGTCGGCGACGGGCAGCGGCTCTCGGAGTTCCTGACCGTCGGCATGTCCGACGAACTCGCGGCGCGGATCGGCCGCACGCCCTGTGGGCGGGGGATTCTCGGCGAACTCATCAGCAACCCCGTACCGCTCAGGCTCACCGATCTGTCGGACCACCCGCACAGTTACGGTTTTCCCGAGCACCACCCGCCGATGCACACCTTCCTGGGGGTGCCGGTCCGGGTCCGGGACGAGGTCTTCGGCAATCTCTACCTCACCGAGAAGCGCGGTGGGGCGTCCTTCGACGAGGACGACGAGGCGGTGCTGAACACCCTGTCCATCGCGGCCGGCGTGGCCATCGACAACGCCCGCCTGTACCACGAGAGCCGCCGTCGGGAACGCTGGCTGGAGGCCCTCGGCGAGATCACCCGCAGTCTGCTGTCCGGTACCGACTCCTCCTCGGTGCTGCACCTGATCGCCGAGCGCGCGATGGAGGTCGCGAGCGCCGACCGCGCCGCCGTGCTGCTTCCCGTGCCGATGGCGCCCAGGACGGACAAGACGGAGGGACCGCAGGACAGGCTGATGGTGGAGGTGGCCCACGGTCACGGCGCGGACCGCCTCAGCGGGCTGGTCGTTCCGGCCGAGGGGTCGCTGGCCGGCCTGGCCGCGCGCACCGGGGCCCCGGTGGCCAGCCCCGATGTCCGCACCGATCCTCGGGCGTACCCCCTCGACGAGGACACGGAGGAGGGGTGCGGCCCCACCGTCGCGGTCCCGTTACGGGCGGACGCGAGGGCTTCCGGGGCGCTGCGGCTGAGCCGGCTGGCCGGGCGGCCCGCGTTCGACGACTTCGAGGTGAAGCTGATCTCGGGCTTCGCCGATCAGGCCGCCATCGCCCTCGAACTCGCCCAGCACCGCGCCGAGTCGGAGCAGTTGACCGTGCTGCACGACCGCGACCGCATCGCCCGGGACCTGCACGACCTGGCGATCCAACGGCTCTTCGCCACCGGCATGACGCTGCAGAGCGCTACCCGCCTCATCGACCGGCCGGAGGCGGCCGAGCGGGTCGGCCGCGCGGTGAACGACCTGGACACCACCATCCAGATCATCCGGTCGACCATCTTCGCCCTCCGCACGACCGGGGACGGCGGGCCGAGCCTGCGCCGCCGCATGGCCGAGACCGCTCAGGCAGCCGCCCGCACCCTCGGCTTCCCACCGTCGCTGCGGATCGAGGGCCCGGCGGACACCAACGTCCCGGAGGGACTGGCCGAGCAGATACTGGCGGTGACGGCCGAGGCCCTCAGTAACGCCACCCGGCACGCGCGGGCCCGCCGGGTGGACGTCGCCCTGGTCGTGGACGACCGCGTGACGCTGACCGTGACGGACGACGGAGTGGGCATCGGCAGCGGCGGCGGCCACACGGGGGGCCTGGCCAATATGCGGTCCCGCGCCGAACTCCACGACGGCGCCCTGACGGTCGAATCACCGCTGTCGGGCGGCACCCGCATCGTATGGAGCGTACCGCTGCCCGAGTGACCCGCGCCTGGCGTGCATGCCAGGGGCGCGAGTTCGCGGACGCACCCTAACGGGCGCCACGCCCCTCCCGCTGCCCGCGGAGGCGGCCCGCGATCTCGGCCGCCTGGACACGCCGGCCCACGCCCAGCTTGGCCAGCAGGGAGGAGACGCGGTTCTTGACCGTCTTCTCCGCCAGGAACAGCCGGTCAGCGATCTGACGGTTGGTCAACCCCTCCCCTATCAGCTCCAGGATCTGCCGTTCCCGGGGCGAGAGCAGGTCCGGCTCGGGCTCGAGCGCCTCCGGGCGCCGTGGCGCGCGCAGCCGTTCCATCACCCGGGAGGCCGCGCGCGGATCCAGCATCGACTTCCCGGTGGCCACGGTGCGTACCGCGGTCACCAGGTCCGAGCCGTTGATCTGCTTGAGGACGTAACCGGCGGCTCCCGCCATGATGGCATCGAACAGGGCCTCGTCGTCATCGAAGGACGTGAGCATCAGGCAGGCCAGCTCCGGCATCCTTGCCCGCAGTTCCCGGCAGACCTCGATGCCTCCGTGATCACCTCCCTCCGCACCGGGCTCCCCGAGCCGTACGTCGAGAATCGCCACGTGCGGACGGGCGGCGGGCGCTCTGGAGAGCGCCTCCCGGCCGTTGGCCGCCTCCCCCACCACCTCGATGTCCCGCTCCGCTTCGAGGAGATCACACACCCCGCGGCGTACCACCTCGTGATCGTCGAGGATGAAGACGCGCAGGGGCGCGGCGTCGGCGTGCTGGTCCATGTGCTGCTCACTCTGTCTGACGGGGCGTCCGGGAATGCCGCTCCACTCGTGGAACTCCCAGTATGTCCGGGCCCGCCGGGGCACCGCGAACGGCCCCGCCGGGCCCGGGCGCACCGGTCGGCGTGGCCAGCCCACACCTCTCGCCGACCGGTGGACAGGGCCGAACGGCCCTGGGGAATAGGGCCGAACGGTCCCTCGGGGGCGTTGCCATACTGACGCGACCCGCCCGCCGACCGGGCCGGATCGTCGTTCGGGCCCGCTTGAGGCGGGTCCGTCAGTGCGGGGTGCCCGCCCGCGTGAGGAGCTACCGACCGTGACCACCGTCAACGCCGACTACCACGCATTACTCGCCCGGCACGACGCGATGCGGCTGCGCCGACAGCTCCTGGCCCCGGGGCAACGCCCGGACGGCGCCCGCATGGGGCAGGAGGCGGCGCGATCCTATGACGGGTCGGCCGACCAGCGGGTGATCACACACCATCTCGGTCTGGTGACACCCTTCGACGGCTTGATCTCCCATCTCTATGACGCGATGTTCGCGCAGCGGCCGTTCCTGCGGTCGTTGTTTCCCGCGTCCATGGAGTTCCAGCGCAAGCACCTGGCGGACATCCTCCACTATCTGATCGAGAACCTGCACCGCCCGGGGGAGATCATGGCGGTCTTCACTCGGCTCGGGCGCGATCACCGCAAACTCGGGGTGCGGCCCGCGCACTTCGCGACGTTCGAGGCGGCGTTGCGCGAAGCGCTGCACCGCTCGGCGGGCCCGCGGTGGAACGCGGAGATGGAGGGGGCGTGGCTGCGCATGCTGCGATTCGCCGTGGCGGCCATGGTCGAGGGCGCGGAGGCCGCCCTCGCCGAACCGCCCGCGTGGCAGGCCACAGTGACGGCGCATCAGGTACGGCGCCCGGGCCTGGCCGTGCTGCGGGTGCGCCCGCACGAGCCCTACCCCTACCGGGCCGGGCAGTACGCCTCGGTGGCATCGCCGCTGCTGCCGCAGGCCTGGCGACAGTACTCCCTCGCCCGCGCCCCACGGCCGGACGGCGAGTTGGAGTTCCACGTCCGGCAGACCGGCACGGGCGGAGTGAGCGAGGCCTTGGTGGCGCACACCCGGGCCGGGGACACCCTGCGCCTGGGCCCGGCGGGCGGAACGATGACGCTCGAGGACCACCTGACGCGCGATGTGCTGCTGGTGGCGGGCGATACCGGCTGGGCGCCCGCCAAGGCGCTGCTGGAGGAGCTGGCCGCGCGCCGGAACGCCCACCGCAGGGCGCACCTGTTCCTCGACGCCCGTTCCGGGCTGTACGACATCGAGTCGCCGACGGACCTGGAGCGTCGCCATCCGTGGTTGCGCGTGGTCCCGGTGCTCGGCGAGGGCCCGGCGACGGACCCGTACCGCCGGCTGGCCGAGGTCGTGGGGCGGCACGGCGACTGGTCCGAGCACATCGCGTTCGTCAGCGGACCGCCCGCGCTGGTGGGCGCCGCCGTGGACCGGCTCGCCGCCGAACACCTGCCGGCCGCACGCATCCGGCACGACCCGCTGCCCGCCGCCCCGCCGACGGGCGGCCACCGGACGGCCGTGGGCGGCGCGGCGGCGGCAGACGGGTGACCGGCGGCGGGGCGGGGCCGGCGATCCCGTGAAAACGGTGCCGCCCCGGCCGGAGGGAACTCCGGCCGGGGCGGCACCGGCGTACGGGCGGCGGCCCGCCCGCGTCGCGAAGATCAGCCCAGGGTCGCGATGGCCTGGTTGAACGTCGCCGACGGACGCATGACGGCAGCGGCCTTGGCCGGGTCGGGCTGGTAGTAGCCGCCGATTTCGGCCGGCGAACCCTGCACCGCGATCAGCTCGTCGACGATGGTCTGCTCCTGCTCGGCCAGCGTCTTGGCGAGGGCGGTGAACGCCTCCGCGAGCTGCTTGTCCTCGGTCTGACCCGCCAGCTCCTGCGCCCAGAAGAGCGACAGGTAGAAGTGGCTGCCACGGTTGTCGATGCCACCGAGGCGGCGGCTGGGCGACTTGTCCTCGTTGAGGAACGTGGCGGTCGCGCGGTCGAGGGTGTCCGCGAGCACCTGGGCGCGCGCGTTGCCCGTGGTCTGCGCGAGGTGCTCGAAGCTGACCGCGAGCGCGAGGAACTCACCCAGGCTGTCCCAGCGCAGGTAGTTCTCCTTGACGAGCTGCTGCACGTGCTTGGGCGCGGAACCGCCGGCACCGGTCTCGAACAGACCGCCGCCGTTCATGAGCGGGACGACCGAGAGCATCTTGGCGCTCGTACCGAGCTCCAGGATCGGGAAGAGGTCGGTCAGGTAGTCACGCAGCACGTTGCCCGTGACCGAGATCGTGTCCTCGCCGCGGCGGATGCGCGCCAGGGAGAACGCGGTCGCCTCGACCGGCGACATGATCTCGATCTGCAGACCGTCGGTGTCGTGCTCGGCCAGGTACGTCTTGACCTTCGCGATGAGCGTCGCGTCGTGGGCGCGGCCCTCGTCGAGCCAGAACACGGCCGGGACGCCGGTCGCGCGGGCGCGGGTGACGGCGAGCTTGACCCAGTCCTGGATCGGCGCGTCCTTGGTCTGGCACATGCGGAAGATGTCACCGGCGCCCACGACCTGCTCGAGGACGACGTTGCCGGCCTCGTCGACCACGCGCACGGTGCCCGTGGCGGGGATCTCGAAGGTCTTGTCGTGGCTGCCGTACTCCTCGGCCTTCTGCGCCATCAGACCGACGTTGGGCACCGAGCCCATCGTCGACGGGTCGAAGGCGCCGTTGGCGCGGCAGTCGTCGATGACGACCTGGTACACGCCGGCGTAGCTGCTGTCCGGGAGGACGGCGAGGGTGTCGGCCTCCTGGCCGTCCGGGCCCCACATGTGGCCGGAGGTGCGGATCATGGCCGGCATGGAGGCGTCGACGATGACGTCGCTCGGCACGTGCAGGTTGGTGATGCCCTTGTCGGAGTCGACCATCGCGAGGGCGGGGCCCTCGGCGAGCTCGGCGTCGAAGGACGCCTTGATCTCCTCGCCCAGGTGGGGCATCGTCTCCAGACCCTTGAGGATGCCGCCGAGACCGTCGTTGGGCGACAGGCCGGCCGCGATGAGGGCCTGGCCGTACTTCGCGAAGGTCTTCGGGAAGAAGGCACGCACGACGTGGCCGAAGACGATCGGGTCGGAGACCTTCATCATCGTGGCCTTGAGGTGCACGGAGAACAGCACGCCCTCGGCCTTGGCGCGGGCGATCTGCTCGCCGAGGAACTCGCGCAGCGCCGCGACGCGCATGACGGAGGCGTCCACGACCTCGCCCGCGATCACCGGTACCGACTCGCGCAGGACGGTGGTGGAGCCGTCGTCACCCGCGAGCTCGATGCGCAGCGTGCCGTCCTCGGTGATGACCGCGGACTTCTCGGTGGAGCGGAAGTCGTCGACACCCATGGTGGCGACGTTCGTCTTGGAGTCGGCCGTCCAGGCGCCCATGCGGTGCGGGTGCGTCTTGGCGTAGTTCTTGACCGACGCGGGTGCCCGGCGGTCGGAGTTGCCCTCGCGCAGCACGGGGTTGACGGCGCTGCCCTTGACCTTGTCGTAACGCGCGCGGACGTCCTTGTCCTCGTCGGTCTTCGGGTCGTCCGGGTAGTCCGGCAGGTCGTAGCCCTGCTGCTGGAGCTCGGCGATGGCCGCCTTCAGCTGCGGGATGGAAGCCGAGATGTTCGGCAGCTTGATGATGTTCGCGCCGGGAGTCTTGGCCAGCTCGCCGAGCTCGGCGAGAGCGTCGTCGATGCGCTGGCTCTCCTGGAGACGCTCCGGGAAGCTGGCGATGATGCGCCCCGCCAGGGAGATGTCACGGCTCTCCACAGTGACCCCGGCCTTCGAGGCGTACGCCTCGACCACAGGCAAGAACGAATACGTCGCCAGGGCCGGGGCCTCGTCGGTGTGCGTATAGATGATGGTCGAGTCAGTCACCGGTGCTCCGCTCCACGTCTCAACATTGCTTGACATCAAGATATCTCGTGATCGCCGCGCACTCGACACGACCCTGCCCTCAGCGATGACGGAAACAAGTCACGCTGCCCGGGGCCGCCCCTCGAAGTCAATCGATCACACAGGGTGACGAATCCGGGGCTCAACCGTCTCGGGGATCCCTCCCCGCGCCGCGCGGGTCCGGCCGCCCGCTCGTGATGTCTCCGTGCACGAAGCCGGCCTGGATGACGCCCCCCGCGTGCGCCTGCCCGGAGATCTC
This sequence comes from Streptomyces sp. NPDC033229, assembly GCF_055576875.1. Lineage (NCBI taxonomy): Bacteria > Bacillati > Actinomycetota > Actinomycetes > Kitasatosporales > Streptomycetaceae > Streptomyces > Streptomyces sp. NPDC033229. The sequence goes on from NZ_JBVIQR010000019.1 coordinate 29,617, forward strand.
GTTGCGGATGGTGACGTGCGGGCTCTGTGGCGTGGCGATGTCCACGGGCGGCCGCCAGCGGGCACCGGCGAAGCGTCGCAGCGCCGCCGCGAGGTCCGGCGGGGCGACCTCCTTCGTCGACAGCGGGAGGACCATGAACCATCCGTCGCTGCTGCGGAAGGATCGCGCGGGCTGCGGCGCACCGGGGTGCGGGCGCACGTGAAGGGCGTAGAGCTTGGTATCCCGCTTCCGGCGGATGTACTTGCGCACGGCGACATCCCGCACATCGGCCCACGCCAGCCGGGCACGGCCGCGGCCCACTCGGAACTCGATGTACTCCGTGGTCATGCACAGCGCCTGCCGTTGCGGCGGCAGCAGCCAGGTGACGACCATGATCAGGGTCCCGAAGCAGCACCAGAAGAGCAGTCCCACCAGGGCGGGCAACCAGTTGCCGTTCACGGCCGAGCGGATGACCGTCATGACGGCGAAGAACATGACCACCGGCCAGTGGCCGAGGGCGATCCGGCGCCCTCGCCCCTCGGCCCGGAACATGCGCTCGTCCGTGTGGACGGTCCAGTGCTTGAGGGAGGACAACGGGGCCCGTTCGGCCTCGGCGAGCGCGTCGCGGAAAGTGGGCGCGGCAGTGCCCGCGAACGCGGGCGAGGGCTGCGTGGCCGGCGCGGGACGGGTGCGTGGCGGGGGTTGCTGCCACGGGGTCTGCTGCCGCGGGGCCCGGGGAGCGGGATGACCGGTTTTCGCGGCCAGGTGTTCCTGGAGGCGCAGATGGCGGAATCGGTACACGCCGCCGCTGCGCTGCAGCAGGCCGCCGTGGTGCGCGTCGCGCAGGAACTCCATCAGCGACCAGGGCACCCGCCCCGCGATGGCCAGACAGCCCTTGGCCAGCAGCCAGCGGCTCCACAGGCTCATCAGCAGCAGCATCACCGAGGCTCCGAACCAGCCGGCGACGGCCCGGGCCATCCCCGCGTCGAACGATCCCTCACTCTCGCGGTACCAGCCGTGTGCTCCCTGGCCGATGCCGATCAGCACGGCGACCGTGCACACCGAGAGCCACGCGGCGGTGCGCTCGCTGGCCAGCACCTCGTCGGGTGTGCTCGCGTCCTCGGTGTCGGACGGGGCGGCGAGCGTCACCATGAGCAGGGGAGCCAGCACGGTGCTGCAGACGATCATCACCACATACGGGCGGGGGTCGTACGCCCCGGACACCAGGAAGGTGAACAGCGTGGCCGGGACGACGATCACCGCCGATGCCTTCAGCGCCCGCCCGACGGAGGCGGCCCGGCCCGCCGAACGCAGGGCCGCACCGATCCGGAAGGGGTTGGCGCGCCGGCGTGGTTGCCCTCGTTTGAACCCGAACCACACATCCACGGCGATCCACAGCGCCATGCCGTGGAGCAGCCCGCCCGACAGGGCGAGCTCCAGGCCCCAGGCGTGCATTCCCACCCCTCCGAACCCGGCCCTGTCCGCCTGCCCGGCGGCGAACCAGCCGACGCCGGCGGACGCGACCTTGGACAGCGCCAGGCACACCAGCAGCAGGGCCGGCAGCATCGAGGCCCGCACCAGGGCGGTGCGGTGCAGGTCCCACCAGGCCAGCTCGGTGGTGCGGCGCGCGGTGAGGCGGCCGGCGAGGTAGGCGAGCCAGTGCCCGGAGCGCCGCGCGTCCCACTGTTTGGGCGCGTGCAGCCGGTCCGGGGCATGGGGCGACGCGGGGAAGACCGCGGGGATGATCAGGTCGAGCAGATGGCTTTCGGCGGCCTCCCGCGAGGGGAACGGCCGGCGCAGCAGATCCAGCGGGTCGGCGGGCGGCGTCCCGAAGCCCCGGCGGGCCAGCCAGATCATCAGCGGACTCGTCAGCGCTTGCGCGACCGGCCCGTCCGGCTCCTGGTCCACCGCGTCGAGCAGCAGTTTCCAGTTCCTGCGGACCTGGGGTGCGGCGGATCGCAGCAGGTAGGCGGTGGCTTCCGGCAGGCCGACGGGCTGGGCCTCCATCACCGCGGCGCGCGCGATGGCCGCGCCCGCCTCCTCTTCCGCGCGGTACTCCCGGGTGCGGGACGTGAGGACGACCGCGTCCTGGTCGCCGAGGGCCCGGTCGATCTCGCGCACCACCAGGGAACGCCGGTGCTCGGGAAGTTCGTCGAGCCCGTCGAGCACGGGAAGGACCCGCCGGTCCTGGACCAGCCGTACCGCGGGGTGCCGGCCGTCGACCGACGGCAGACCGGGGTGCTCCTCGGCGATGCGTCTCGCCAGCCAGACGTGGAAGTGGTCCTGGTGCGGATCCCAGGACTCCAGCGTGAGGACGACGGGGACCGGGACGGGACGGGCGTCACCGCCTTCGCCGTCGTGACGCGCACGAGGTGCCGCAAGGCAGCGGTCCGTCAGTTCCAGGGCCAGCAGCACCGCCAGCGTCGACTTGCCCGCGCCCGGGCCGCCCAGGACCACCAGACGGCGGTGGCGCAGCCCGAGGAAGTCATCCACGACCGTCCCGATCCGGTCGCCGTGCGCGGCAGCGTGCCGGGCCGTCGGCCAGTACGCCGTCCAGCGCACCGACAGGGGCTCCGCCGACGCCAGGTCCCAGGCGTTGAGCTCCGCCGCCCACTGCGCCCGGATGCTCCGCGCCAGGGCCGACGCGGCACGCTCCACCGGGTCGGCGGCGGGCGGCAGATGCACGGTGACATCTCCGTGCACGTGCCCGATCTGCAGCACGTACTCCGCCGTGCCCCGCATGACGTTGTGAATGCCCAACTCGTCGGCCATAGCGGCATTGTGGGCCACGAATGCGCTGTCATCGCCGGTCTTTCCGGAGGCCGTTGAAATCAGAGGCCACTCTGACACCATCAGTCACACGCGTAACTGTGATTCCCCCTAGACACCAGGGCACTTGAGGGCGGGAACGGGGGCGGGACGGTACAACAGGGGGCATGCGTATGCGATCAGTGGCATGGGTGGGGAGTCTGTTAACCGCGTTGGTGCTCGGCGGTGCGGGTCCGTCGACGGCGGCACCGCGGCCCTCACCTGCGACGGCCCTGGATGCCTGTCAGGAGCGGGCACGGGTGACGGTGTTCCGGGAAGGCGGCGTTCCGCTGCTGGACTGGCGGGAGAACCTGGAGTTCGACGGGCGCGGCACGCTCTGGGTCGCGCATCTGACCAGGAACCGCGTCGAGGGGTACGCCCCGGACGGGACGCTGAGGGCCAGCCTTCCCGTACCCGGCCCGGGTGGCATCCGGCGTGGCCCGGACGGAATGATGTACGTCAACTTCGGTGTGAACCCGCTGGCGCGGGACGGCGGCGTCATGCGGTTCGACCCGGCCGCCGACCGGCCGCGGGCCGAGCGGTTCGCCGGCGGGATATCCGGCGTCAACGGCCTCGCCGTCGACGCCGACGGCAACTTCTACCTCAGCCGCGAGCTGGCCACCGGCATCGTCAAGATCCGGCCGGACGGCACCAAGGACGAGGAGTGGACGAGGAAGGCGAATGTCTTCGGCACCAACGGTCTGGAGGTCGTGGGCGATCAGCTGTACGCGAGCGTCATCACCCACACGGCGTCCCCGGTGGTACGCATCCCCCTGAAGGACCCGGCGCACCACACCACGGTCACCGAACTCAGCCCGAACCCGCTGAAGATCAAGCTCCTTGACGACCTGACCTTCTTCGACGGTGATCTGGTGGTCGCGAGCTTCCGCGACGGCGAACTGATCCGGGTGGACCCGGCGACCGGCCGGTCCTGTGTCCTGGTGAACGGCCTGCGGATGCCCAGCAGCGTCCGGGTCGCCCGCGCCTTCGGTGACCACGACCCACGGCGTGATGTGTTCGTCGTCGAAGCCTCGGGCCGCATCCTCAAGGTGACGGTCGGCTGATGGCATGACTCCCTACGCGGGGGCGGCCGGGGAGCGTCCGGTGACCGGCAGGGCCCGCACCCAGGTGCGGTCATCGGTCAGATAGGCGTCCACGGCGAGCCCCGCCTCGGCCAACGCGACTTCGAAGGCATCTGTGGTCAGGGGGCGGGACAGGAACGTCTGGGTCCATCGCGCGTCCGGGAAGAGGTATTCGACGTGAACGGATCGCACACCGGGGCGGACCGGCTCGGAGGACACCACCCGGACGATCCCCCCGGGTATCTTCCGCTCCCGTGGCAGGTTCTCGTGCCGGTCCTCGCTCTCGCGCTGGATCAGCACGCATCCGTCGTCCGCGACATGCTGCCGGCAGGCCCGCAGCAGTCGCCCGCGGGCCCGCAGATCGCCGGTGTGAATCAGGAACGACGCCAGGAGCACCACATCGAAGTGCTCGTCGAGCTCCAGTTCCTCGATCGGACCGCACACGGTGCGCGCGCCCCGGACCCGCTCCAGCATCCGGGGGGATTCGTCGACGGCGGTCACGGTGAAGCCCCGCTCGACCAGCGGATGCGTCATCCGGCCCACGCCGGAGCCCAGTTCGAGGATGCGGGCCCGGGCGGGGACCGCGCGCGCGATGACGTCGGGCTCGTCACCCACCGGGAGCCGTTCGTAGAGCTCGACCGCACACCCGTCGGGCGTGATGGCTCCCGGCCCGGTCCCTCGGTGTCCCTCACGCGCCCGTTCACTCATCCCACCATCGCAGCACAGCGGGAGCGGTCGTGGAAGACCGCACCTCCCGCCCGGAGCAGGCAAGCCTCATATGATCACCAGCAATCCGTCGGGTAGGGGGAGACGTTCACCAGTGCTCGCGCCGCACGAGGGGACTCGCATCCGGTTGCTCGGCCCTGTCCGGTTCGTCTCGGACCGGGGAACGGCCTCCCGCCCCGGGGCGCCGGGGCCACAGACCGTCCTGGCGGCCCTGGCGCTGCGCGCGGGGTCGCTGGTCACCGTCGAGGAGTTGATCGACGGGCTGTACCGCGACGATCCGCCGTCCTCCGCCCGGCGCGTGATCGTGAACTACGTGCACCGGCTGCGGGCGCACATCGACCGCGTGGACACGGACGGCGGCGCGCGCCCGTCCTCGCTCATCGGCACCACGGCCGACGGATACGTGCTGCGGCTCCCCGAGGAACGCGTCGACGCGCTGCGGTTCGCCCGGCTCACCGCACGGGCCAGGCGCCGGGCCCGCGACGGCGATCCGACGGCCGCCGTGGTCTGTCTGGACGAAGCGCTCGGGATGTGGCGGGGCCCCGCTCTGGCGGGGCTGCCCGGGCCGGGTGCCGAGGAGCAGCGCCGGGCGCTGACCGAGCAGCGCGCGTCCGCGGTCGAGCACCGCGTGGAGCTGCTGCTGGAGTGCGGGCGCAGCGCGGAGCTGGTACCGGACATCCTGCGCGCTCTGGAGGCGTATCCGTACCGGGAGCGGTTGCACGGTGCGCTGATGCTGGCGCTCTACCGTTCCGGGCGTGGCGCCGAGGCGCTGCTGGCCTACGACCACGCCCGCCGGGTGCTCGCGGACGAGCTGGGCATCGACGCGGGTCCGGCGCTCCGGGCCCTGCACGCGGCCATCCTGGCGGAGGACCAAACGCTTCTGACGCCCCCCTCCGCGGTCGACGCGGGGGCGCCGCCGCGGTCCGGCCCGGTTCCGGCGGGGGATCAGGGCCCACCGCCGCCCGCTCAGCTGCCGCCCGCGCCCTGTGACTTCACCGGCCGTCACGACCAGATGTCCGCGCTGGTCTCCGCGCTCACCGGCGGCGAGCACACCGTCGCGGTCATCACGGGCATGGGCGGGGTCGGCAAGACCGCGCTGGCCCTGCGTGCGGCGCACGCCGTCGCCGGGACCTATCCCGACGGCCAGTTGTACGCGAATCTGCGCGGGCCCGACGGGGCTCCGTGCGACCCGGCCGGGATCCTGACGGGCTTTCTGACGGCACTGGGCGTTCCCCAGGAGCGCTTCCCGGCTTCGCTCGCCGACCGCACGGCGCTGTTCCGCACCCTGCTGTCGCGGCGCGCCCTGCTGGTCGTGCTGGACAACGCCACCGGCGTGGCGCAGGTCGAACCGTTGCTGCCGGGCGCGGCCCGGTGCGCTGTGCTGATCACGGCCCGGTCCCTGGCGGCGATGCCCGCCACCCTCACCGTGCCCCTGGTGGGTCTGGGCCCGGGCGATGCCGCGGAGTTGATCGGCAAGGTCGCCGGGGTGCGGCGGATCGAGGAGGAGCCGGGTGCCGTCGCGGCGCTGGCGGCGGCCTGCGGGCACCTGCCGCTGGCGCTGCGCGCGGCCGGGGCCCGGCTGGCGACCCGGCCGGCGTGGACCGTCGCCACGCTGCTGGCCCGCGTCTCGGACCAGGCCCGGCTGCTCGGCGAGCTCGCCGTGGGTGAGCTGACCGTCGAGGCGGTCTTCGAGTTGTCGGCCTCCCAGCTGACTCCCCGGCAGGCCCGGGCGTTCATGGCGCTGTCCGTCCCGCACTGCGCGGAGTTCGACGTCAAGGGCGCGGCCGCCGTTCTCGACCTGCCGGAGCCGGACACCGAGACGGTGCTGGAAGCGCTGGTCGACGCCGTGCTCCTGGAGAGCCGCGGACCGGGCGAGTACCACTTCCACGACCTGGTCGGCGCGTACGCGCGGGCGAAGGCACAGGCGGAGCTGACCGAGGAGGAACGCCGCGAGGTGGTGCGCCGCGCGGCCGACTATCTGTGTGCCGGCGTCGTGTCCGCGGTACGGGCCTCGCAGCCCCTGGCCGGGCCGCTGACCGCGGAGATCCACCCGAGGCGGTCGGCCGGCCCGGAGGTGGGAGACGGCTACCAGGCGATGGTGTGGATGCGGGGCGTGATGCCCACGGTGGCCGCGGTCGTCGAGCAGGCGGCGGCCTGTGGCGACCCCGACGCGGTGGCGCTGGCCGTGGACATCGTCACTCTCGTGCCGTGCTTCGAGGAGATCGTGCCGCTCGGTCCACTCGCGCAGGCCGCGACCGCTCTGGTCCCGGCGGCCCTGGCGCACTGCGGCGAGGACATCGCGGGCACCGCCCACTACGCGGCGGGCGTGATCCTCAAGAAGCATTCCTCTCCCGCGTCGCTCCATCGCTCACGGGCCCACCTGGTGAAGGTCCTGGAGGTCTTCGAGGACGCTCCGGCGCCGGGCGAGGGCCATCGGCCCTTCCTGCTGGTGTTGTTCACGCTGGCGATGCTGGCCGAACTGGAGCTTCAGTTCGGGAACTTCGCGGCGGCCCGCGACTGCGCGGAGCGGTCGGTGGCACTGGCGGCGGTCAGTGGTGACCGGGAGCTGGTGGCGCGACGGCGCACCGTCCTGCTCCGGATCGAGGTCGAGGATCCGGACCGGCGGATGGACCTGGAGCTGATCGGGTCGCGGTGCCGGGAGCTGACGGGCGTCTTCACCCGGAGCGAGGACGAGAAGTGGCTCATCAGGGTGCTGATGACGGAGGCGGACAGCGTGCTGCGGGGCGGCAGCCACGCGGCGGCGGCCCGGCTGTACCGCCGGGCGCTGGAACGGGCCCGGGACAGTGGACACGCCCGCAACGAGACGGAGTGTCTGTTCCGGCTCTCCGAGGCGCTCCTGGCGACCGGGGACACCGGGGGCGCCGTCGACGCCGCGCGGGACGCCCTGGCCGGCGCCCGGATGGCCGGGGAACCCCTGCTGATGGCGCGCAGTCACCAGGCGCTCGGCAGGGCCCTGCGGGCGGTGCGCGAGGAGGCGGCGGCCGACACGCACCTGGTACGGGCCGAGGAGCTGTACCGGGGACTGAGCCGGCCCGCGGAATCGACGGTGGACGCCTTGACGGGTTCCCGTCCGGGTGCGGGGCGGCGGCACCCGGACGGGACCCGGTCACCGCGGTAGCGACACAGGAGACGCGGTAGCGACACAGAAAGCGCGTCAGCGACGCGGAAAGCGGTGGGGGGGGGGGGGGGGGGGGGGGGGAGGGCACGGGGACCTACCCGAGGGAAGGCAGCAAAGAGAAAAAGAGAGACGCCAAAACACCAACGACCGTGAGCGGGGTGGGG
>NZ_JBVIQR010000019.1:37524-137959 GCF_055576875.1 Streptomyces sp. NPDC033229
AAGCAGAAGATCTATAGCCGAGCCACACCTCCCCCCCCCCCCCCCCCCCCCCCCCCCCCCCCCCCCCCCCCCCCCCCCCCCCCCCCCCCCCCACCGCCGCGTCGACCCTCAGGAGGCCGTCCAGGCGCGCCAGATGCCCACGCAGCCGCGCACCGTCAGCTGGTAGCGGTCGAAGTGCGTCTCGAGCTGGTCGCGAAGGTCCTCGTACGTGTCCTGCTCGTTGTGGAAGACGCCCTGCTTGTTCAGCCAGTCCATCATCCGGCGGCCGGCGAAGGTCACCGGGACGCCGGCCGACAGCACGGTGGCGCCGAAGACGACGCCCCCGGGGCGGACCGCGGCCCCGGCGTGCGCGAGGGCGATCCCCTTCTCCTTCAGGCTCCCCGGAACGCAGTGCAGCAGATAGCTCATCCCGACCGAGTCGAAGGACTTCTCCGGTACGGGCAGCGGTTCCAGGACGTTCGCGCGGACCGTGCGGACGTCGTAGCGCCGGAGGCGGTGTGCCGTGTGGGCGAGGGAGTTGGGGTTCAGGTCGGCGAGCGTGATCCGCGGGTCCGGCACCGGGAACTGCGCGTGGTCGAGGAGGTAACCGGTGCCCACCCCTATCTCCAGGTGTTCGGCGCCGACGCAGGTGTCGTACATCTGCCGGGAGGTCGCCGGCGGGCAACGCCAGCACAGGGGCGCGGTGCCGCGGAACACCGCGAGGTCGTAGAGGTTGAGGAACGACTTCGTGTACCCGGACTGTCCCTCGATGACGTCCTGGTCGAGGAGCTCGCTGCTGCTTGCACTACTGGTGTTCATCACATTCCTGTCGTGTCGGGACGTCGTGTCATCGGTGGAGGCCGTTGAGCCAGTCGTGTACGGAACGCAGTGCGGACTCACTGTGCTCACGGATGATCGAGAAGTGGGTTCCGGCCGTGTCGGCGGTGGTGTGCGGCAGGTGCCACTGCGACCGCCAGTCGTCCGGCGCCTGCTCGAAGGGCGGTTCCGAGGCCCGGACCAGCAGCGTCGGCGCGCTGATCCCTTCCGGGCGCCAGGCCTGGAACAGCCGGGCGTAGTGCGCCATGGCGGTGATGTGCGCGTCGTCCGCGGTCTCCTCCTTCAACGGGGCACCGGGCGACCCGGCCGCCCGGGCCCGGTCGATCTGGGCGTGCAGATGCGGCAGCATCGCGCTGCCCGGCCAGTGGCTGTCGAGGAGGACGACGGCGGCCGGGCCGGCGCCGCGCTCTTCGAGTACGGCCGCGGTGGCATGGGCGATCCAGCCGCCCGCCGAGTATCCGAGCAGGACGACCGGGTTGCCCTCGGCGCACTGTTCGACCCCGTCCGCCTGCAGGCGTGCCAGGGCGTCGACGGACGCGGGGAGCGGCTCCTGCCACGTGAAGCCGGGCGCGGGCAGGGCCCAGACGTCACGCTCGCCCCGGGACGCGGCGGCCAGCCGTGCGTACTGGTGCGCCCCCGAACCGCCGGCGAAGGTCGGGAAGCAGACCAGCCTCGCGGTGGCGGTGCCGCGCGAGAGGCGGACGTGCGGAACACGGAACCCCTCCTCGGGTGCGTCGAAGGTGGTCCGGAAGTCCGCGACGCGCCGCACCAGCTCCTGGAATTCGTCGGCCCGGCCCTGTGCGCTCGCGCGGGCGAAGAGCGGAGCCAGGGTGGACCGCACTCCGCCGGTGTCGTCGGGTCCCGCGTCTGCTTCGTCCGAGGTCCCCGCCGTCGCCCACCGGTCGACCAGATGCCGGGTCAGGGCGGTGACGGTCGGGTGCTGGAAGACGAGGCCCGGGGCGAGCCGGAAGCCGATGTCCGCCCCGATCCGGTTCCGCAGGTCCACCGCGGTCAGCGAGTCGAATCCCAGCTCGGGAAGGGGCGTCTCGTCGTCGACGGAGTCCCCGTCACCGAGCCTGAGCACCGCGGCGACGTGTCCGCGGACGAGGGTGGCGACGAGGCCCTCCCGCTCCTCCTCGGCCGCCCCGGCCAGCCGCCGCCGGAATTCCCGGCCCCGTTCGGCGCGCGTCGGATCGCTCTCGCCCCGGGGGCCGGAGCCGGTCGAGACCCCGGACAGCTCGGGCCAGTACCGCTGGTGCTGGAAGGCGTACGTGGGCAGCTCCACCAGGTCTGCGCCGCAGTCGGTGAGCATCCTCTCCCAGTCCACCGCGACGCCTCTGACGTGCAGTCGGGCCAGCGCGCCGAGCAGCGCGCCCGCCTCGGACCCCTTGTCGTCGGGATCCGGTACCAGGACGACGACGTCGTCCTCGGTCCCTTCCTCGGCGAGGTCGTACCGGTCGCACTCCCCCGGCTCCCCCGGTGCGTTCTCCGGGCCGACGCGGAGGAAGTCGCGCACCCCTTCGGCCATGAGCAGACGCATGCCGTCCGTGGGCGCGGCGGCCTCGGAAGCCGACCGGAACCAGTACTCCGGGGAGCGCAGCTCCTCGGGTGACACGGGGCGGCCCGTGCGGCTGGAGAGGAGGGGGATCGTCGGCGGATGGAACGTCAGCTCCTTGACGATCCGGCGGACGGCCTCGCCGGTCCCACCGTCGGGGCCATCGGGACCGTCGGGGCCTTCCGCGCCGACGGCGGCTTCCCGGCCGAGGGCGACGACGAGGGCCGCCGCGTCGGCCAGGGACAGCACGCCCGCGCAGTGCGCGGCGGCCGGCTCGCCGGTGAAGTCGCCGAGGAGGTGGCCGGGGGTGACTCCCCACTGCTCCAGCAGCCGGAACTGCGCCACTTGCCCGGCGAAGAGCGCGACCCGGGCGAGGACCGGGTCCGCCGGTCCCTCGCCGTCCCCGGACCACAGCTCTCCCCACACCTCCGCCAACGGCCGGTCCAGATGCGCGGCGAACGCGGCCCCGGCCTCGTCCGCGGCGGACGCGAAGTCCGGCACCCGGGAATAGAGCTCCCGTCCCGGGCCACCCGGTGCGCCGGGCCGACCGGAGAACAGGAACGCCACCCGCCGTCGGGCGCGGGAACCACCGCTGACCAGGCCCGGGCCGGTTTCCTCCGTCGCCAGCAGCGACAGCGCCGCCAGCGCGTCGTCCCGGTCCTGACCGAGGACCACCGCACGGTGTTCCAGCCCGGTCCGGACCGCCAACGAGCGTGCCACGTCGACGGGCCGGAGGTCGGGACGTTCCTCGACGAACCGGCGCAGCCGGTCGGCCTGCTCCCGCAGGGCCTTCGTCGTCCGGCCCGACAGCACCCACGGGACCGTGGGAAGCGTGGCGGTGGGGCGCGGGGACCCGGGAGCCGGTGTGATCGTCCCGGTCTCGTCCGGTGCCTGTTCCAGGACGACGTGGGCATTGGTGCCGCTGATCCCGAACGCCGAGACACCGGCCCGCCGCGCCCGGCCGGTGTCCGGCCACTGCCTGGCCTCGGTCAGCAGCTCCACCGCGCCCGAGGACCAGTCCACATGCGGTGTCGGGTCGTCGACGTGCAGGGTGGGCGGCAGGACACCCCGGTCCATCGCCATGACCATCTTGATCACACCGGCCACCCCGGCCGCGGCGGCGGTGTGGCCGATGTTGGACTTCAGCGACCCCAGCCACAGCGGGCTGTGCGCCGACCGGCCTTGGCCGTACGTGTCCAGCAGGGCCTCGGCCTCGATGGGGTCACCGAGCGTGGTGCCCGTGCCGTGCGCCTCGACGGCGTCCACATCGCGGGCGGTGAGACCGGCGGTGGCCAGGGCCCGCCGGATCACCCGCCGCTGCGCGAGCCCGTTGGGCGCGGAGAGGCCGTTGCTCGCGCCGTCCTGGTTGGTCGCGGTGCCGCGGACCAGGGCCAGGACCGGGTGTCCGTGGCGGCGGGCCTCCGACAGCGGTTCCACCAGGATCGCCCCGACGCCCTCGCCCCAGCCGGTGCCGTCGGCCGCCCCGGCGAACGCCTTGCAGCGTCCGTCCGGTGCCAGCCCGCCCTGCTGGCTGAACTCCACGAACGCCCCCGGGGTGGACAGGATGGTGGCTCCCGCCACCAGGGCGGCCGTGCAGTCGCCCTGCCGCAGGGCCTGCACGGCCAGGTGCAGGGCGACCAGGGACGACGAGCACGCGGTGTCGACCGTCACGGCCGGACCTTCGAGGCCGAACGTGTAGGCCAGCCGACCCGAGGCGACACTCGTCGAGGTCCCCGTCATCAGGTGGCCGGCGCTGTCCTCCGGGGCGGCGGTCAGCAGCGGCAGGTAGTCCTGGCCGGCGATGCCCACGAACACACCGGTCCGGCTGCCCCGGACCGTCTCCGGCGACATCCGCGCCCGCTCGAACACCTCCCATGCCACCTCGAGGAGGAGGCGCTGCTGCGGGTCCATCGCCAGTGCCTCCCGCGGGCTGATCCCGAACAGGAGGGGATCGAACTGGTCGGCGTCGCGCAGGAAGGCACCCCGGCGGACGTACGTCCGCCCCGGCCGGCCCGGCTCCGGGTCGTACAGGCCCTCGACGTCCCAGCCGCGGTTGGCCGGGAAGGACGAGGTCGCGTCCCGCCCCGAGGCGACGAGGTCCCACAGCTCCTCGGGGGAGGCGACGTCACCCGCGTACCGGCAGCCCATCGCGACGATCGCGATCGGCTCGTCGGCGACGGGCACCGCCCGCACCGGCTCCACGACGTGGTCCTGAGCGCCCGTCAGCCGGGTCAGCAGGAGCGCGGAGAGCTTTTCGGCGGTCGGGTGGTCGAAGGCCGCCGCCGGGGAGAGACGGACACCGGTGGCGGTGGCGAGCCGGTTGCGCAGCTCCATCGCCGTCATCGAGACAAAACCGAGGTCGGTGAAGGCCCTGGTGGGGTCGATGTCCGCCGAAGAGGCCAGGTTCAGCACCGCGGCGGCGTGCTCGCACACCGTCTCCAGTACCACCCGCCGCTGTTCGGGCGCGGGGAGTTCCGTCAGGCGCCGGCGGAACGGGTTGGACGCGCTGTCGTCGTCCTCGCGCGCCGCGGCGTCGGGGGCCGCGTCCAGCCAGTACCGCCGCCGCTGGAACGCGTGGGTCGGGAGGTCCACCAGCCGGGGGTGCCGTCCGAGTCGGGACGACCAGTCCACCCGCACACCGCGCACGTGGGCTTCCGCGACGGAGGTCAGGAAGCGCTGGAGGTGCCCTTCGTCACGCCGTAGCGAGGTCAGCACCACGCCTTCGGTGGCGGCGTCGTCCAGGATCTGCTCCACCGAGACCGCGAGCACCGGGTGCGGGCTCATCTCCACGTACGTGCGGTGTCCGGACGCGAGGAGCGCGCGCACGGTGGGGTCGAAGCGGACCGTCTCCCGCAGGTTCCGGTACCAGTAGGCGGCGTCGAGCCCGGAGGTGTCGGCCACGGCACCGGTGACGGTGGAGAAGAAGGGGATCCGGGCCGCCCGGGGCGTGATCCGCGCGAGCAGCGCGGCCAGTTCGGTCTCCAGCGTCTCGACCTGGGCCGAGTGGGAGGCATAGTCCACCGCGACGCGCAGCGCCCGTACCCCTTCGCCCTCGGCGACGGCCAGCAGCTCGTCCAGTGCCTCGGGGTCGCCCGAGACGACGACGGACGAGGGGCCGTTGACCGCGGCGACGGCGAGGCGGGGCTCCCACGCCGCGAGCCAGTCCCGTGCCCGGTCCACGGGGAGGGCGAGGAAGGCCATGCCACCGCGACCGGAGAGGCGTTTGGCCACGAGGCGGGACCGCAGTGCCACGATCCGGGCCCCGTGCTCGATGGACAGCGCGCCCGCGACACACGCGGCGGCGATCTCGCCCTGGGAGTGGCCCACCACGGCGCCGGGTTCGACGCCGTAGGACCGCCACAGCGCGGCCAGCGAGACCATCATGGCCCACAGCGCGGGCTGCACCACGTCGACGCGGTCCAGCGAGGCGGCGTCCTCGGCGCCGCAGACGACGTCGACGAGCGAGAAGTCGACATGGGGGTCCACCGCCGCGGCGCACTCGTTCAACCGGTCGCGGAAGACGGCCGAGTCGCGGTACAGCTCCGCGGCCATTCCCACCCATTGGGCTCCCTGGCCGGGGAACACGAACACCGGCTTCCCCGGGTCCGTCGCGATGCCCTGCACCACCTCGGGGGTGACGCGCCCCTCGGCCAGGGCGTCGAGGCCGGTGACGTAGCCGTCCAGGTCCCCGGCCAGCACGACGGCGCGGTGGTCGAACAGGGTCCGCGACGTCAGCAGGGAATGGCCGACGTCGGGCGGTGAGAGTTCCGGATGGTCGCGCACGTGGTCGCGCAGCCGGGCCGCCTGCTCCCGCAGTCCCCGGTCGGTCCGCGCGGAGACCGTCCACGGCACCGGTCCCGGCGCCCGGCGCCCCTCGCCGGTGGCACCGCTGATCCGTACCGGCCGGGCCGGCTCGGTGCCGGGGGCGGCCTCGGGGGAAGCCGACGTGTCCTGTTCGGCCTGTTCCGGCTGCTCCGCCTGTTCCAGGATCAGGTGGGCGTTGGTGCCGCTGATCCCGAACGACGACACGCCGGCCCGCCGCGGGCGGCCGGTCTCCGGCCAGTCGCGGTTGCCGGTCAGCAGCTCCACCGCGCCCGAGGACCAGTCCACGTGCGGGGTGGGTTCGTCGATGTGCAGGGTGGACGGCAGGACGCCGTTGCGCAGCGCCATGACCATCTTGATCACACCGGCGACGCCCGCGGCGGCCTGGGTGTGTCCGATGTTCGACTTCAGCGACCCCAGCCACAGCGGTTGTCCGGCCGGCCGGTCCTGGCCGTAGGTGGCCAGCAGCGCCTGGGCCTCGATGGGATCGCCCAGGGTGGTGCCGGTCCCGTGGGCCTCGACGGCGTCCACGTCGGACAGCGCGAGGCCCGCGTTCGCCAGGGCGGCGCGGATCACGCGCTGCTGCGCCGGGCCGTTCGGTGCGGTCAGTCCGTTGGACGCGCCGTCCTGGTTCACCGCGGAACCACGGATGACGGCCAGCACCGGATGCCCGTTGCGCCGTGCGTCGGACAGCCGCTCCAGCAGCACCAGACCGACGCCCTCGCCCCACCCGGTGCCGTCCGCCGCGGCCGCGAACGCCTTGCACCGGCCGTCCGCCGCCATCCCGCGCTGCCGGCTGAACTCGACGAACATGCCGGGTGTCGCCATCACCGCCGCGCCGCCGGCCAGGGCGAGGCCGCACTCACCGGCGCGCAGGGACTGCACGGCCTGGTGCAGTGCCACCAGGGACGAGGAACAGGCGGTGTCCACGGTGACCGCCGGGCCTTCGAGCCCGAAGGTGTAGGCCAGCCGTCCGGACATCACGCTTGCGAGGTAACCCGTCGAGTAGCCCTCGAAGTTCTCCCGGGCGCCGCGGACCAGGAACGCGTACTCCTGACTGCTGGTACCGACGAAGACACCGGTCCGGCTGCCGCGCAGGGACGACGGGGTGATGCCGGCGCGCTCGAAGGTCTCCCAGGAGACCTCCAGCAGCAGACGTTGCTGGGGGTCCAGGGCCAGGGCCTCACGCGGCCCCACTCCGAACAGCCCCGCGTCGAAGGAGGCCACGTCGGCGAGGAAACCGCCCTCCCGCGCGTAGGTCTTCCCGAGCCGGTCCGGGTCCGGGTCGTAGAGGCCGTCCACGTCCCAGCCGCGGTCCTCGGGGAAGGGCGCTATCGCGTCCTGTCCGGAGACGACCAGGCGCCACAGGTCCTCCGGCGACCGGACGCCTCCCGGTAGCGAACAGCCCATCGCCACCAGCGCGATCGGTTCTCCGGCGGCGTCCTCCAGCTCCCGCAGGCGCCCCCGCGTCTCGTGCAGGTCGGCGGTCACCCGCTTGAGGAGGTAGCGAATCTTGTCGTCGGTCACCATCTGAAACCACCTTGCCGAGAATCGACCGATGTCCGGTCAGGAGATGCCAAGTTCCTTGCCGATGAAGTCGATGAGTTCGTCGTCGTCCGCCGAGTCGAGCTCATCCGCGACGGTGGTCCCGCCGGTTCCGCTTGCCTGTGCGCGGGCTCCGTCGCCCCACGTCGTGGCGAGCGCGCGCAGCCGGGCCGCGACCCGCTCCCGCTCGGTGTCGTCCAGCTCCGTCGCGGCGAGGCCCGCCGCCCAGTCGTCGAGGCGGGCGAGGAAGGGATCGGCCGGCGTGCCCAGTTCGGCAAGGAGCACCTCTTCGATGTGGTCCGTCATCACGACCGGTGTCGGGTAGTCGAAGACCAGGGTGGCCGACAGGGTCAGTCCGGTCACGGAGGTGAGACGGTTGCGCAGCTCCACCGCGGTGAGCGAGTCGAACCCCAGGTCCTTGAACGAGCGCTGGGGGTCCACGGCCTCCGGCGTGGCGTGTCCGAGGACGACGGCCACCTGCCCGCACACCGACTCGAGTACCGCCTGGCGCCGTTCCTCGGGCGTGAGGAGGCCCACGCGTCCCCGCAGCGTGTCCGCCGTCGCGGGCGGTCCCGCGTCCGGCACGGGGACGTGGACCAGATCGCGCAGCAGCGCGGGGAGCGACCCGTCCTCGGCGGCGGGCCGCAGGGCCCTCGCGTCGAGCCGCATCGGCACGGACACCGCGCGGTCGGCGGCGAGGGCCGCGTCGAGCAGTGCCAGGCCGTCCTCGGTGGACAGCCCGACGACGGAACGACTCATGCGGTCCCGATCGGCCTGTGCCAGTTCTGCCGCCATCCCGCCGGTGCCGGTCCACGGCCCCCAGGCCAGGGAGGTGCCGGGAAGGCCGGTGCTCCGGCGGTTCCCGGCCAGCGCGTCGAGGAAGGCGTTGGCAGCCGCGTAGTTGGCCTGGCCGGCGGTGCCGAGGGTGCCCGCCGCGGAGGAGAAGACGACGAAGGCGGACAGTTCACGGTCCCGCGTCAGTTCGTGGAGGTTCCAGGCACCGTCGACCTTGGGCCGGAACACCGTGTCGAGACGCTCCGGCGTCATCGACTCCAGGACCCCGTCGTCCACCACGCCCGCCGCGTGCACCACGGCGCTCAAGGGGTGCTCGTCCGGTATCGAGGCCAGCAGTTCCGCCACAGCGGTCCGGTCGGCCACGTCGCACGCCACGGCCTTGACCGTCGTCGCGCCGGACGCGGTCAGCTCGGCCGTCAGCTCGGCCGCGCCGTCGGCGTCCGGTCCGCGGCGGCCGGCCAGGACGAGATGCCGGACCCCGTGGGTGCGGACCAGGTGGCGGGCCACCTCCGCGCCGATCGCCCCGGTGGCTCCGGTCAGCAGGACGGTGCCCGTGGCGTCCCACGCGGGGGCATGGTGAGGACGATCTTGCCGATGTGCCGGGCCTGGGCCAGGAAGCGGAAGGCGTCGGGTGCCTGCCGGACGTCCCACGACGTCACCGGGACCGGTCGCAACGCACCCTGTTCGAACAGCGCGAGGAGGTCGGCCAGCATCCGGGCGATGCGCTCGGGCCCGGCGTCCATCAGGTCGAACGCGCTGTAGGCGACCCCGTCGTAACCGGCCGCGACCTCGTCGGGCTCCCGGATGTCGGTCTTGCCCATCTCGACGAACCGACCGCCCGGCCGTACCAGCCTCAGCGACGCGTCGACCAGGTCCTTCGTCAGG
Organism: Streptomyces sp. NPDC033229; assembly: GCF_055576875.1. Taxonomy (NCBI): domain Bacteria; kingdom Bacillati; phylum Actinomycetota; class Actinomycetes; order Kitasatosporales; family Streptomycetaceae; genus Streptomyces; species Streptomyces sp. NPDC033229. The sequence goes on from NZ_JBVIQR010000019.1 coordinate 46,943, forward strand.
GAGTTCAGTACGACGTCGACGCCGCGGCCGCCGCTCGTCGCGCGGAAGCGCTCCTCGAACCCGCTGTCGCGCGAGGAGGCGAGGTGCTCGTCGTCGACTCCCGCCGCGCGCACGGTGTCCCACTTGGCGGGGCTCGCCGTCGCGAACACCTCCGCCCCCAGATGCCGCGCGAGCTGCACGGCGGCCATGCCGACGCCGCCGGCCGCCGCGTGGACGAGCACCGTCTCGCCCGGCCGCACGCCGGCCAGGTCCACCAGGCCGTAGTAGGCCGTGAGGAACACGACCGGGACGGCGGCGGCCTGGGTGAAGGACCAGCCCCGGGGAATCGGGGCGAGCATGCGGTGGTCGGCGACCGCGACCGGACCGAGGCAGGCGGCGGCCAGTCCGAACACCCGGTCGCCGGGGGCGAGACCGGTCACGTCCGGCCCCACCTCGGTGACCACGCCCGCGACCTCGCCGCCCAGCGCCCGCCGGTCGGGCACCATGCCCAGGGCCATGACGACGTCCCGGAAGTTCAGCCCGGCCGCGCGCACCGCGACCCGCACCTGCCCGGGCGCCAGCGGTGCGGCCGCCTCCGGGGACGGGGCGAGGACCAGGTCGTCCACCGTGCCCCCGCCGGCCAGGTCCACCCGCCACTCCCGGACCCCCGGCGGGGGCACGAGAGTCCCCCGCGCCGCCCCGCGGGCCAGCCTCGGCACGAGAGGCCGCCCCGAGCGGAGGGCGAGCTGGGGTTCGCTCCCGGACACCGCCGCCGCGAGGGCGGCCGTCGAGTCGGGGTGCCCGTCCACATCGGCCAGCACCAGGCGCCCCGGGTGCTCCGACTGTGCGGAGCGCACCAGCCCCCAGAGCGTGGCGGCGGCCAGGTCGGTGCTCTCCTCCCCGGCGGCGACGGGCATGGCGCCCCGGGTCACGACCACCAGCCGCGAGGCGAGCAGTCGGGTGTCCGCGAGCCAGGTCCGGAGCACCTCCAGGACCTGCCCGCACAGGGCGCGCGCGTCGCCGGGGCCGTCACCGCGGCACACCAGGAACACCAGGTCCGGCACGGGCTCGCCGGCGTCGATCGCCGCGAGGAGCGCACCGGGGTCCGCGAACGCCGGGGCCGCGAGCCGGGCGGCCAGGTCGTCGTCCCCGAGCACGGCGCAGCGTGCGGCGGTGGCCGATGCCGCGGGGCAGGCCGTGGGCTCCGCCCAGTCGATGTGGAACAGCGCGTCATGGGTGGGTGCGGGACGGAGCCGGTCGGCGGCGACGGGACGGGTGATCAGCTCCCCGACCGAGGCCACCGGGGCGCCGCGTTCGTCCCACAGGGCGAGGGACACGGAGTCCGTGCCGGACGGGGTCAGCCGGGCGCGCAGTACCGGTGCGCCACTGCCGTGGAAGGACACCTCGCGCCACGCGAAGGGAACCCGCAGCGGCGGCTGCCCGGCGTCCTCCCCGTCGAGGAGGGCGGTGTGCAGCGCGGCGTCGAGCAGCGCCGGGTGGACGCCGTAGCGGGCCGCTCCGGCCCGTGCGTCCTCGGGAAGGGCCACCTCCGCGAACACCTCGGCGCCGAGCCGCCAGGCCCGGCGGAGCCCGCGGAACACCGGACCGTAGGCGAGGCCGGTGGCGGCCTGACGCTCGTAGAACCCGTCGAGCGCGACCGGGCGCGCCCCCGGGGGCGGCCACGCCTCGCCGTGGCCGACCGGGACGCCGGCGGCCTCCGGGGCGAGCACGCCGCGGGCGTGGCACGTCCAGGGTTCGTCCCCGTCGGCGCCGTCGGGCCGGGAGTACACGCCCACCGGGCGGTGGCCCTGCTCCCCCGCGGGCCCCACCCGCACCTGGAGGTGGACGGCGCCCCGGCCGGGCACGGCCAGCGGTGCCTCCTGGGTCAGTTCCACGAGCCGACGGCATCCGACCTCACCGCCGGCACGGACCGCCATCTCGACGACGGCGGTGCCCGGCACGAGTTCGGCGCCGAGCACGACGTGGTCCGCGAGCCATGCCTCGGTCCGCCGTGACAGCCGCCCGGTCAGGGCGATCCCCTGGGAGTCCGCGAGGTCCAGGGAGGCGCCGAGCAGCGGGTGCCCGAGCCCGGTGAGGCCCGCGGCGGTGACACCGGCGTCCGCGCCGGCCTGGCCCCAGGGGTAACTGCGGCGCTGGAAGGCGTAGGTGGGCAGGTCCACCCGGCGGGCACCGGCACCCGTGAAGAGCCGGGTCCAGTCGACCCGGACACCGTGGGCGAACGCCTCGGCCACGGCCGCGAGCACGGTGTCGGCCTCGGGCCGGCCGCGCCGCGCCACCGGGACGAGCACGGCGTTGGCGCTGTCGGGTTCCTCGGCGAGGCAGTCCTGGGCCATGGCCGTCAGCACCCCGGAGGGCCCCACCTCCAGGAGGGTGTTCACCCCTTCCGCCAGGAGGCGGCGCATCCCGTCGCGGAAGCGCACCGCCGTGCGGGCGTGGCGGACCCAGTACTCCGGCGAGCACAGCTGGTCCGTGGTCGCGATGTCCCCGGTGACGTTCGAGACGATCGGGATCCGGGGCGGGTGGAAGGTGAGGTGCTCCGCGACCCGGCCGAATTCCTCGAGCATCCCGTCCATCTGCGGGGAGTGGAAGGCGTGGCTCACCCGGAGCCGCTTCGTCCGTCGGCCTTCGCCCTCCCAGTGGGCGGCGCATTCCAGCACGGCGTGCTCGGCGCCGGAGACCACCACCGACTCCGGTCCGTTCACCGCGGCGACGGACAGCTCGTGCGCGCGTTCCTCCACCCACGGCCGGATCTCCGCCTCGGTCGCCCGCACCGAGACCATCGCCCCGGCGCCGGGCAGCTCCTGCATCAGCCGGCCGCGGGCGGCGACGAGGGCGCACGCGTCCTCCAGGGACACCACGCCGGCGACGTGCGCGGCCGTCAGTTCCCCGATCGAGTGGCCGAGCAGGAGGTCGGGGGTGAGCCCCCAGTGTTCGAGCAGGCGGAACAGGGCCACCTGGTAGGCGAACAGTCCGGCCTGGGTGTACGAGGTCTGCTCCAGGAGCTCGGCTTCGGGCGTTCCCTCGGCGGCGTACAGGACCTCCCGCAGCGGTCGGTCCAGACGCGGGTCCAGGTGCCCGCACACCGTCTCCAGCGCCTCGGCGAACACCGGATACGCGGCGGCCAGTTCACGTCCCATCCCCGCGCGTTGGCTGCCCTGGCCGGAGAAGAGGAACGCCGTCCGGCCGTCGGCCACCGCACCCCGCACGACGCCGGGAGCCGGGCGGCCTTCGGCCAGCGCCGTCAGTCCCGCGAGGAGACCGTCCCGGTCGGCCGCCCAGACCACGGCCCGCTGGTCGAGGGCCGCGCGGGAGGTCGCCAGCGACCAGCCGACGTCCACCGGCCGGAGCTCCGGGTGGGCCCGGGCCTCGGTCGCCAGCCGCTCCGCCTGGTCCCGCAGGGCCCCCTCGCCCCGAGCCGAGAGCACCCACGGCACCCGCTCGGGGGCGGTGACCGGGGCGGCCGGGCCATCCGGGTCGGCGTCCGCCCGGTCGTCCTGGGGTGCCTGCTCCAGGATCACGTGGGCGTTGGTCCCGCTGATCCCGAACGACGACACTCCTGCCCGGCGCGGGCGGCCGGTCTCGGGCCAGTCGCGGTTCTCGGTCAGCAGGCGGACCGCGCCGGCCTCCCAGTCCACGTGCGCGGAGGGCTCGTCGACATGCAGGGTCTTCGGGAGGGCCCCGTTCCGCACCGCCATGACCATCTTGATCAGTCCGGCGATGCCCGCCGCGCCCTGGGTGTGCCCCAGGTTCGACTTGATCGAGCCCAGCCACAGCGGCCGGTCCGCCGGCCGGTCCTGGCCGTAGGTCGCCAACAAGGCCTGGGCCTCGACCGGGTCGCCCAGCCCGGTCCCCGTGCCGTGCGCCTCCACGGCGTCGACCTGGTCCGCCGACAGGCGGGCGGCGGCCAGCGCCTGCCGGATCACGCGTTGCTGTGAGGGTCCGTTCGGTGCGGTCAGCCCGTTGGACGCGCCGTCCTGGTTCACCGCGGAACCACGGATGACGGCCAGCACCGGGTGCCCGTTGCGCCGTGCGTCGGACAGCCGCTCCAGCAGCACCAGCCCGGCGCCCTCGCCGAAGCCGGTGCCGTCCGCCGCGGCCGCGAACGCCTTGCAGCGGCCGTCCGGCGCCAGGCCGCGCTGGCGGCTGAACTCGGTGAAGACTCCCGGCGTCGTCATCACCGTGGCGCCACCGGCCAGGGCCATGTCGCACTCGCGCTGCCGCAGCGCCTGGACGGCCTGGTGCACCGCCACCAGGGACGCCGAACACGCGGTGTCCACGGTGACGGCGGGACCTTCGAGCCCGAACACATAGGCGAGGCGCCCCGACAGCACGCTCGCGGCGTTGCCCGTCATGTGGTAGCCCTCGGTGCCCTCGGTCACCCCGATGCCACCACTGCCGGCCACGAACAGCGACCCGACGAAGACCCCGACGGGCCGGCTCCGCAGGGAGCCGGGGTCCACCCCCGCCCGCTCGAACGTCTCCCACGCGGTCTCCAGCAGCAGCCGCTGCTGGGGGTCCATCGCGGCCGCCTCGCGGGGGCTGATCCCGAACAGGTCCGCGTCGAACTCCGCGGCCCGGTCGAGGAAGCCCCCTTCGAGGGTGTAGGTCCGACCGGGGCGGTCGGGGTCCGGGTCGAAGAGGTCCTCGGCGTCCCAGCCCCGGTCGGTGGGGAAGGCCGAGATCGCGTCGGTCCCGGTCGCCACCAGCCGCCACAGCTCCTCCGGCGACGACACCCCGCCGGGGTAATGACATCCCATCGACACGACCGCGATCGCCTCGCGGCCCGCCGCCTCCGCGGTACGGAGGCGCTCACGGGTCTCCAACAGCTCGGCGGTGAGGCGCTTGAGGTAGTCGAGCGTCTTGGTGTCATCGGTCATGTCGAACGTGCTGCCCTTCACAAGGAGATTCAGGACCTCTTGAGCTCACCGTCGACGGCGTGGGGACGTCGTGGTCCGCCGTCGACGCGGGTGCCGTCATCCGGCGGCGGGACCCCCGAAACGCAGCGGCAGGGTGTCGGGCCCGGCGACGCCGAGCGCGGTCCGCCAGCTGATCGGGCCGGTGAGCCGGGGCGGGTCCAGGCGGGCGGGCAGCACCGCGAGGGCCTCGGCGAGTTCGACGCGGGCCAGTGCCGTGCCCAGGCAGAAGTGCGGGCCGCCGCCGAACGCCAGGGTGGGTGCCTCGCGCTTGACGGTGATGTCGAAGGTGTCGCCGTCGGCGTACACCCGGGGGTCGCGCTGCGCCGAGTGCGCGCACATGAAGACGGGGGTTCCCGTGGGGATGCGCACGCCGTGGACGTCGAAGTCCTCGGCGGCGGTCCTGGTGGCCGTCACGGGCAGCGTGGGGCTCCAGCGCAGGACCTCCTCGACCGCCTGCGGGGCCAGCTCGGGCCGCTCCCGGAGCAGCATCCACTGCTCGGGGTGCTCGGCGAAGGCCACCATGGCGAGGGCCAGTTGGTCGTTCGTGGTCTCGTACCCGGCGACGAGCACGGTCGCGACCAGGGTGCGGACCTCGTAGTCGTCGAGGACGCCCTCCTGGTGGGCGCGCAGGATGTCGGAGGTCAGGTCGCTGCCCGGGTTCGCCCTGAGCTTCTCGATCGCGGCCTTGAGGTAGTCGAACATGCGGATGAGACCCTGCTCCACCTGGGTCAGCATGCTCCGGTCGTCGGAGAGCGCCAGTCCGAGGTTGGCGTCCATGGACAACCGGCCGACGGTGTCGTAGTCGTCCAGCGGGAAGCCGAGCAACTGGCACATGACCATCGCGGGCAGCGGGTGGGCGAACGCCTGCACGAAGTCGCACTCCTGCGAGGCGGAGAGCTGGTCGGCCAGTCGCTCCACGGTGGCCCGGACGAACGGCTGCGTCTCGATGATCCTGCGGGGGGTGAAGGGGTGGGTCGCCAGCCCGCGCAGCCGGCGGTGGTCCGCGCCGTCCAGGCTCTGCAGGAAGTCCCGCATGAAATCGCGCGCCGGGCCCTCGGGGGTCCCCACCATCTCCACGAGGCCCCGGAAGCCCGAGACCAGCCGCGGATCGCGGGCCAGGTCCTTGGCCTCGGCATACCGCAGGACCAGCAGCGCCAGCGGGGTACGGGCGACCCAGGAGCGTTCCCTGGCCTCGGCCACCTCGGGAGAGTCCCAGGCGAACCCCGGGTCGGTGAAGTCCAGAAACGGCAGATCCGACCAAGACGGCTCGGAGTGTGCGGTGGTCGACATGTTCGATCCTTCCCTCGGCTTACGGGCGCGCTGCCGCCCCGCATGCTGTTCAAAGAAACGTGACGCGGTCCTGTGACCCGCGTGATTCATGAGCGCGTGCTGCGTGAAGGGGCCGGCCGGTTACGGGGCATCGGCCTGCCCGCCCGGTCCAGCAGCCCGTGCGCCCGCACCAGTGCCTGTCCCTTGAGGAGCACTTCGTCGAACTCCTCGTGCGGGTCCGAGTCGAGGACGATGGCACCTCCGGCACCGATCACCGTGCCCGTGCCGGTGGTCACCGCGGTGCGGATCACGATGTTGAGGTCCGCGCCGCCGCTGAGCCCGAAGTAGCCGATGGTGCCCGAGTAGATGCCCCGGCCCTCCTGCTCCAGCCGGTCGATGATGGCCATCGTGCGGACCTTCGGGGCGCCCGTCATCGAGCCGCCGGGGAAGCACGCCCGGACGCAGGAGACCGGGTCCACGTCGTGCCGGAGGCGGCCGCGGATCGTGGTGACCAGCTGGTGCACCGTCGCGTACGACTCGGTCACCATGTAGGCGGGGACCTCGACCGAGCCCACCTCGCACACCCGGCCCAGGTCGTTGCGGAGCAGGTCGACGATCATGAGGTTCTCGGCCCTGGTCTTGGCCGACGCCGTCAGTGACCGGCGGAGCGCCTCGTCACTGGCCGGGTCCGTGCCCCGGGGCGCCGTCCCCTTGATCGGTTTGCTCTCCGCGATCCCGTCCCGGTCGATCCGCAGGAACCGTTCCGGGGAGGAACACACGACGCTGACGTCACCGTGGCGCAAGAAGGCACCGTAGGGAGCGGGGTTGAGGCGGCGGAGCAGGAGGTGGTAGCCGAGCGGGTCCGGCAGGGCGGGCAGCCGGATCCGGTTGGTCAGACAGATCTCGTAGCTCTCCCCGCTGTTCAGCTCGTCGAGACAGTCCCCGATGTCCTTGACGTACTCGGTGCGGGCACGGGCGAGGTCTCCCCCGTCCGCCGGTGCCGTGGCGGCGGCGTCGGGCGGGCCGGCCGGTGTGCAGGCCGGCAGGGAGCGTGCGCGCAGTGCCGTCTGCTCCACCCAGGCGCGGGCACCGTCCAGTGCGTCGGCCCCGGGCGCGCTCACGGCCACGACGTAGGTCTTCTCTTCGAGGTGGTCCACCGCGATCAGCCGGTCGGCGAAGGTCCACACGGCGTCCGGTGTCTCGGCCGTGTGGACGTTCGGGCTGCCGCACTCGGCCTTGAGCTCGTAGCCGAAGTAGCCGACGTATCCGCCGTTGAAGTCGAAGGGCAGGTCCGGTGTGCTGAGCCGGCGGGCCCGGAGCCGTTGTCGGAGCACGTCGAAAATGGTGCCGGGCTCGGCCCGCTCTCCGGTGGAGTCGCGGACCGCCACCGCGTTCTCCCCGGTCCGGTAGGTGAGGGTCTCGGCGAGGGGGCCACAGTCGTCACCGAGGAAGGAGAACCGGGCCGCGCCGGTGCCGGGCGCGCTGCTGTCGAGCCAGAAGCTGTTCGCGCTCGTGGAGTACAGGGTGGTGAACAGCGCCGCGGTGTCCACGGCCCGGTCGATGACCTCGACGACCGGCCGGAGTTCCGGGGCGGCGGGCGCGTTGTCCCGCGGCAGGGACCGGTGCGGCTGCTTCGACGGCGCGGGGGCGTAGTCGCCTCCGACGAGCTCCGCGAAGTTGCGGAGCAGTTGGGCCCCCCACTCGCTCGCGATGGACTCGGGGTGGAACTGCACTCCCCAGCGGGGCAGGGTGCGGTGCCGCAGCGCCATGACGGTGCCGTCCTCCGCCCAGGCGGTGGCCTGGAGGTCCTCCGGCAGGGGTTCGGTGACCCGCAGCGAGTGGTAGCGCACCGCGACGAAATTCTGCGGCAGTCCCTCGAACAGGTCGCGTCCGGCGTGCCGGACCTTCGCCAGGTGGCCGTGCCGGGGCGTGCCCTGCACCACGTGTGCGCCGTGGTGGTGGGCGATCGCCTGGTGCCCCAGGCACACCCCGAGGACCGGTACGTCCTCCCAGCGCTCCAGCACCTCCTGGCAGAAGCCGAGGTCGGCCGGTTGCTGGGGGCGGCCCGGGCCGGGCGAGATCACGACGCAGTCGAACATGGCCGGGTCCAGTTCCGGCCAGGACGGGTCGTCGTTGAGGAGGACCGTCGGTTCCTTGCCGTACACCTCGGCGAGGAGCTGGAAGAGGTTGTAGGTGTAGGAGTCGTAGTTGTCGATCAACAGCACACGCATCGAGCGCCTCCCTGTCGGGTGCGGGCGGGGTCGGCTACTCGCCGAGCTGGTCATCGATGAAGTCGAAGACTTCTTCCAGGGAGGCCGCCGAGCGGAGTTGCTCGATGGCCTCGTCCCCCCTGCCCGGCTCCGGGCCGAGGTCCGGTGCGACCGCGTCCGCCGCTGCCCCGCCCTCGGCATCCCGCGCCGACGGTGCGTCGGGCAGGAGGAGCGTGCGCAGATACCCGCGGAGCGCGTCGGGGGTGGGGTGGTCGAAGACCAGCGTGGCCGGCAGGCGCAGCCCCGTGGCGCCGTTGAGCCGGTTGCGCAATTGCAGGGCGCGCAGGGAGTCGAATCCGATCTCGACGAACGCGCGCCGCTCGCCGACGGTCCGCGGGTCGTCGTAGCCGAGGACGGCCGCGACGTGGCCGCGGACCAGGGTCAGCAGCTGGGCGTCCTGTTCGGCCTCCGGAAGGCGGGCGAGACGGTCGGCCAGGGAGTCGCCGCCGGGCTCGTCCTCGGTGCGGACGGTGGCGCGCCGGACCGGGGTGCGGGCGAGTCCGCGCAGCAGGGGCGGGATGTTCTCGGTGTCGCCGCCGCCGAGGGCCGCGGTGTCCAGGTGCAGGGGGAAGACGACGGGGGCGTCGGTGGCGCGTGCGAGGTCGAACAGGGCGAGGCCCTGGTCGTCGGAGAGCGGCCGGATGCCGGACCGGGCGATGCGTCGCAGGTCCGTCTCGCCCAGAGTGCCCGTCAGTCCCGACTTCGCTCCCCACAGCCCCCAGCCCATGGACACGCCCGGTGCGCCCGCGCCGCGGCGGTGCTCGACCAGCGCGTCGAGGAACGCGTTCGCCGCCGCGTATCCGCCTTGTCCGGCGTTCCCCAGCACACTCGACACCGAGGAGAAGACGAAGAGCGGCACATCGGATCCGGCCGTCAGCTCGTGCAGGTGCCAGGCCGCGTCCACCTTCGGACGCAGCACACGGTCGACACGCTCGGGCGTCAGCGAGCCCAGTACACCGTCGTCCAGTACGCCGGCCATGTGCACCACGGCCGTCAGCGGGTGTTCCGCCTCGATCGACGCCAACGCGCCTTCCAGTACCGCGCGGTCCGCCGCGTCTCCCGTGACGATCCGCAGCTCGGCGCCTTCGGCGCGCAGCTCGTCCACGAAGGAGGCCACGCCCTCACCGGAAGCCCCCGACCGGGACACGGCCACGATGTGCCGCACCCCGTGCGAGACCACCACATGCCGGACCAGCATCCGGCCCAGCACCCCGAGGCCGCCGGTCACCAGCACCGTGCCGTCGGCACGCCAGAGCGGAGCGCTGTGGGCGGCCACCGGTGCGACCCGCGCCAGGTGGGGGGTCAGGAAGGATCCGTCGCGCACCGCGACCCGGGCCTCGCCGCTGTCCACGGCCAGGGGGAGCGCGGGCAGGGACGTACCGAGCACGTCGAGGTCCACCAGGGTGATGCGGTCCGGGTTCTCGGACTGGGCCGAGGCCACCAGCCCCCACACCGCGGCGAGGGCGGGGTCGGGCACGGAACCGGGCGTGGGCGCGACCGCGCCCCGGGTGAGCACCACGAGGCGGGAGCCCGCCAGCCGGTCGTCGGCCAGCCAGTCCTGCACGGCGGTCAGCGTCCGGTGGACGGCTTGGTGGGCCGCGGTGGCCAGGTCGGTGTCCCCGGCCGTCGCCGGCTGTGCGAGGACGACGACGTCGGGCACGCCGCCGCCGGCGTCCAGGCTCGCCCGTAGGGTCGTGAGAGCGGTGTGGTGCTCGTAGCGGACGCTCCGCGGGGCGAGGGCGCGCTCCGCGTCGGCGGCTTCGGTGCCGATCCAGGCCCAGCGCGCCGCGTCGGTGGCGCGGGGTTCGGGCCGCGTCGCCGGCCGCCACTCCAGGCGGAGCAGCGAGGTGCCGGCCGAGGCGGCGGCCCGGTGGAGGGCCTCGGCGGTCACCGGGCGCATCCCGAGGGTCGCGATGGACAGGACGGGACGTCCGGTGGGGTCGGTGGCGGTGACGGACAGCGAGTCGGGTCCGGTGAAGCGGATCCGGGCCCGCAGCCGGTCGGCACCGGTGGCGTGCAGGGCGACGCCGCTCCAGGAGAACGGCAGCCGGGTCACGGCGTCGTCCGGCGCCGCGGCGGGCAGTCCGACGAACGCCGCGGCGTGCAGCGCCGCGTCGAACAGGGCGGGGTGCAGTCCGTAGGGGGTGGAGTCGCCGGCGCTCTCCGGGAGCTCGACCTCCACGTAGATGTCCCCGTCGAGGCGCCAGCAGCGCCGGAGCCCCTGGAAGGCGCCACCGTAGTGCAGTCCGCTCTTGGCCAACTGGCCGTAGCAGTCGTCGAGTTCGATTTCCTCGGCGCCGGTGGGCGGCCAGGAGGTCGGGAGGTCGTCGACGGGGTGGTCGCCGCGCGTCAGGGTGCCGTCGGCGTGCCGCGTCCACGGTTCGTCGACGCCCGCGTCGTTCGCCCGCGAGTGCAGGGTGACGCTGCGCCGTCCGGACTCGTCCGGCCCGCCGAGGGCCAGCTGGACACGGACCGTGTCCTGTTCGGGCAGGATCAGCGGAGCCTGAAGGACCAGCTCCTCCAGCACCTCGCAGCCCGTCAGTCCGCCGGCGTGCAGGGCCAGTTCCACGAGCGCCGCACCCGGGACGACGAGGACGTCGGCGACGCCGTGGTCGGCGAGCCAGGGGTGGGACCGCGCGGACAGGCTTCCGGTGAACAGCATCCCGCCGTCGGCCAGGGGGACGGCGGCACCCAGCAGGGGGTGGTCGACGCCGTCCAGGCCGGCCGCCGCCATGTCCGCCTGCGGCGGGGCCGCGTCCTCCAGCCAGTAGCGGCGCCGCTGGAAGGCGTAGGTGGGCAGGTCCACCGGGCGGGGGGCGGTGTGGTCGAACGCCTGCGACCAGTCGACGGCGATGCCGTGTACATGGGCCTCGCCGACCGCGGTCAGCAGCCGTGCCATGCCGCCCTCGTTCCGCCGCAGCGATTCGAGGGTCAGGACGCCGTCGGTGTCCACGTCGTCGGCGGTCTCCTGGATGCCGACGGTGAGCACGGGGTGCGGGCTCATCTCGGCGAAGCCGCTGTGGCCGTCGGCGAGCAGACGGCGGACGGTGCGGTCGAACTGGACGGTCTCGCGGAGGTTGGTCACCCAGTACTCGGCGTCGAGGACCGTGGTGTCGATGGGCTCGCCGGACACCGTCGAGTAGAACGGCACGCTCGCCTGCCGCGGCTGGATCCCGGACAGCTCCGCCAGCAGGGTCTCGCGGATCTCCTCGACCTGCGCCGAGTGCGAGGCGTAGTCCACCGGTATTCGCCGGGTGCGCACACCGTCGGCGGTGAACGCCGCCATGGCCTCCTCCAGCGCCACGGGGTCACCGGAGATGACGACGGACCGCGGTCCGTTGACCGCCGCGACCGACACGGCGCCGCCCCACGGCTGGATGCTCACCCGCACCTGGTCGACGGGGGCGGCGACCGAGACCATCCCGCCCCGCCCCGACAGCACCCGGATGGCCCGGCTGCGCACGGCCACGATGCGGGCCGCGTCGTCCAGGGAGAGCGCGCCGGCGACGTGGGCCGCCGCCATCTCGCCCTGCGAGTGCCCGATGACCGCGGAGGGCTCCACCCCGAAGGACCGCCACAGCGCGGCGAGGGAGACCATCACGGCGAACAGCGCCGGCTGCACGACGTCGACACGGTCCAGGGACGGCGCGCCGGACTTGCCCTGCAGGGCCTTCGTCAGCGACCAGTCCGTGTGCGGGGCGAGGCTCTCGGCGCAGGCTTCGATCGACTCCCGGAACACCCGCGAGGTGTTCATGAGTTCGGCCGCCATCCCCGGCCACTGGGATCCCTGGCCCGGGAACACGAAGGCGAGGCGGTCACGGGTGGTGGCGGAGCCCGCCGCCACGTGCTCGTCGGCGTCGCCGGGGTCGCCGTCGGCGAGGCCGGCCAGGCGCGCCATGGCCTCGGCCCGGTCTCCGGCCACCACGACGGCCCGGTCGGGCAGCGCCGCCCGCGTGGTCGCCAAGGAGTAGGCGACGTCCGCGTCCGGTGTCTCGGGGTGGGCCTCCAGGAACTCCCGGATCCGCCGGGCCTGGGCCCGCAGACCCGCCGCTCCGCGCCCCGAGACCAGCCACGGCAGGGGACGGGCGTCGCCGTCCTCGTCGGACACCGGCTCTGCCTCGGGCCGCGGTTCGGGCTCCGGATCCGCCTGCTCCAGGATGAAGTGGGAGTTCGTCCCGCCCACTCCGAACGAGGAGACGCCCGCCCGGCGCGGCCGGTCGATCTCCGGCCAGGGCCTGGCCTCGGTCAGCAGCCGCACCGCACCGGAGGACCAGTCCACCATGGGGGTCGGCTCGCTGATGTGCAGGCTGCGCGGCAGCGTCCCGTGCCGGAGGGCCATCACCATCTTGATCACACCGGACACGCCGGCCGCGGCCTGGGTGTGGCCGATGTTGGACTTCAGCGATCCCAGCCACAGCGGCCGGTCCGCCGGCCGGTCCCGGCCGTAGGTGGCCAGCAGCGCCTGGGCCTCGATCGGGTCGCCCAGCCGGGTGCCGGCTCCGTGGGCGTCCACGACGTCCACGTCCGCCGTGGACAGGCCCGCGTTGGCGAGCGCCTGACGGATCACCGCTTGCTGGGCCGGGCCGTTCGGCGCTGTCAGACCGTTGGACGCGCCGTCCTGGTTGACGGCCGATCCCCGTAGCACGGCCAGCACGCGGTGGCCGTTGCGCCGCGCGTCGGACAGCCGCTCCAGCGCCAGTACGCCGACGCCCTCCGACCAGCTGCTGCCGGGCCGCGTCCGCCGAGAACGACCGGGCCCGTCCGTCCGGTGCCAGACCGCGCTGGCGGCTGAACTCGACGTAGCCCCAGGGCGTGGACATCACGGTGGCGCCACCGGCCAGGGCGAGCGTGCACTCGCCCTTGCGCAGCGACTCGGCCGCGAGGTGGATCGCCACGAGGGAGGACGAACAGGCGGTGTCGACGGTGACCGCGGGGCCTTCGAAGCCGAAGGTGTAGGCGAGGCGGCCCGAGGCCACGCTGGGCATGCTGCCCACGACGCGGTAGCCCTCGGCGCTCGGCGGTACCTGCCGGATCCGGGCTCCGTACTCGCTGTACATGAGGCCGACGAACACACCGGTCCGGCTGCCGCGCAGCGTGGTCGGGTCGAGCCGGGCCCCTTCGATCGCCTCCCACGCGGTCTCCAGCAGCAGCCGGTGCTGGGGGTCGATCGTCACCGCCTCGCCCGGGCTGATCGCGAAGAAGTCCGCGTCGAAGTCGGCCGCGTCGTAGAGGAAACCGGCGTGCCGGGTGACGGTCGTGCCCAGGTGGTCGGGGTCCGGGTGGTACTCGACGTCCCAGCCCCGGTCTTCGGGGAACTCGGAGATCGCGTCCGTCTCCGAGCGCACGAGCTCCCACAGGTCGTCCGGTGAGCGCACTCCGCCGGGCAGTCGGCAGCCCATGCCGACGATCGCGATCGGCTCGTCCACGGCCGCGCCGCCCGGACCGGTGGTGGGCTCAGGAGCGGCACCCCCGCCGGCCAGCAGGCCGCTGATGTGCCCGGCGAGCGCGTGGGGCGTCGGGTAGTCGAAGACGACGGTCGCGGGGAGCGCGATGCCCGTCTCCTCGGCATCCCGCAGTGCCGTCGCATCGTCGCCGACCGCTCTTGATGGTTTCTTGAACACAACTTGGCTGCGGCCGATCGAGGCTTTCTGGATGAGGACCGGGAGTGCCAATATGGGCGACTGACGCGATGGCGCGGCCTCGGGCGACCGGAGCGTCCGCCGCGCACGGGGCGCGCAACGCCCCCGTCGACTCGCCCCCTCTCCCGGTACTCCCGTCGGAGGACACTGATGTTCGTTCCGCTCACCCTGGCCGACTTCCTCGATCGCGCCGAGGCGACCGCCGCCGACCGCACCTCGCTGGTCGACGAACCGCACCAACCGGCCGCCGCGGTGCCCACCGCCACGTACGGCGAGACGTCGCGGCGTGTCCGGGCCTGGCAGGCCGGCCTGGACGCCCTGGGGATCGGCGAGGGCGAGCGGGTCGCCGTCGTCACCGCCAACTCGGCCCGGCTGCTGGAGCTGCTCTACGCGGTGCCGGCGAGCGGCCGGATCTGCGTGCCGGTGAACTACCGGCTCACGCCCGAGGAGATCTCCTACATCCTGCGCCAGTGCGACGCCTCGGTCGTGTTCGTCGATCCCGACGTCGAGGCGGTGCTGGGCTCGGTCGACGTGCCGAAGCGGTTCGTCCTCGGCGAGCAGACCGAAACGGAGGTCATGCGCTTCGACGTCACCCCCCGCCCCTGGTCACGACCGGACGAGAACGCGGTCGCGACCATCAACTACACCTCGGGCACCTCCGCCCGCCCCAAGGGCGTCGCGCTGACCCACCGCAGCATCTGGCTCAACGCGATGACCTTCGGCGTCCACGCCCGGATATGGGAGGGGGACGTCTACCTCCACACCCTGCCCACGTTCCACTGCAACGGCTGGGGCGTACCGTTCCTCCTCGCCGGGCTGGGCGCGAAACAGGTGCTGCTGCGCCGGATCGACGGCGCGGAGATCCTGCGCCGGGTCGAGGAGCACGGGGTGACTCTCGCCTTCGGCGCTCCCGCCGTATGGGACTCGGTGATCCGGGCGGCGCGGAGCTGGCCCGGAGAGATCCCCGGGCGCGGGCGGATGCGCGTGGTCTGCGCGGGCGCCCCCGTCAGCGAGCGGCTGGTCTCCCAGGTGGAGAACGAACTGGGCTGGGAGTTCCTCCAGGTCTACGGCCTGACGGAGACGACACTGCTCACCTTCAACCGGCGACTGCCGGACGCCCCGGGGCCCGGGGGGCTGACGAGGGCGGGCGCACCCGCCCTGGGCGTGCGGCTCGGGACCGGGCCGCGGGGCGAGGTGCTGGCACGCTCGAACATGGTGCTGGACAGCTACTGGCGGGACGAGCAGGCCGACGCGGCCGCGGTGCGGGACGGCTGGTTCCACACCGGCGATGTGGGTTCCTTCGACGACGAGGGTCACCTGGTGCTGTCCGACCGGGTGAAGGACGTCATCGTCACGGGCGGGGAGAGCGTGTCCTCGGTGGAGGTGGAGGACTGTCTCCTGGGCCATCCCGCGGTCGCCGAGGTGGCCGTCATCGGCGTGCCGGACGAGCGGTGGGGCGAGACCGTCAAGGCTCTGGTCGTGCCCGCCGCCGGGGTCCGCGCCACCGAAGAGGAGATCATCTCCTACTGCAAACAGCGGCTGGCCCGGTACAAGGCACCCACCTCGGTGGACTTCCGGGACGTCCTGCCCCGCACCAGTAACGGCAAGGTCCAGAAGGGCCGGCTCAGGGAGCCCTATTGGGCCGGCCACGACCGGCGGATCCACTGAGGGCGGTCCCGTGCCCGCGGCCGGACGACCGGCGACGCGACGTGGCGGCGTTCCCGACGGGCGCCGTCAGCGTTGCAGACAGGTGGGCGCCGTCAGTGTTGCAGGCAGACGAGCGCCGTCAGCGTTGCAGACAGGCTTGCCCGACGGACTCGTCACGCAGGATCCGGGCGAACAACGCCCGCAGCTCCCGGCCGGGATCCACTCCCAGTTCCTGGGCCACGGTCCTGCGGATGCGGTTGTACACCGCCACCGCCTCCGCCTGGCGGTCCACCTCGCACAGGGCGACCATCAGCAGCCACCCCAACCGTTCGCGGGTGGGAAACTTCGCGCTGAGCGCGGCCAGCTCGGCGACGGCGGTGACATAGTCCTGCCCCCAGGCCAACTCGGCTTCCCACAGGGCCTCCAACGTCGCGAGGCGCAGTTCCTCCAGCCGCGCCGCCTCGCATACGGCGGGCTCGTAGTCACCGAGGTCGGCGTAGGGCGAACCGCGCCACAGGTCCAGGGAGTCCCTGAGGATCCGGCTCGCCTCCGGGTAACGGGCCTTCCGCAGAAGCTGTCGCCCTTCGCGCAGCAGGCACTCGAAGCGGCGGGCGTCCACCCGCTCCGCCTCGACGGCCAGCAGATACCCTTGCGGCTCCCGCCGCAGGATCCGGTTCCGCCCCCAGGGCGGACAGCCCGGCTCCAGTTGACGGCGGAGGTGGGAAACGTAGCTGTGGAGACTGGCGACCGCGTTGCGCCCGCCGGCCATATGGCCTCGGTGAGCCGGTCCGTTCCCACCACCTGCCCGGGGGCCAGCAACAGCGCCGACAGCACGGCGCGCTGCCGGGCCGGTCCCAGCGGGAGGGGCCCCTCGGCCGACGACACCGACAGGGGTCCGAGAATGTTGAAGGATAAGTCGGCCGGCAAATTCACAACGGATTTCACAAGGGTCACGTACTCTCCTGAAACGCTGGTTGTCAATGGCCACGGGTTTGCCCCGCGATGAACGGCCCGTTTGATGCGAGGGTGCGAAAGGTTCGCGGCCGCGTCAGGTACCGGGAGGACGATCACGGGCCGCCGCCCGTGTTACCGATACATTGCATATGAGCCATTTGTAGATCATGGCGGGATGCTTGCACACCACTTTCTATCCGTCCAGCGCCCCACAGCGGACTAGCAAAACCCCCAGCAGCGGCACCACTCGCTATAGGCCAAGCCGCCCGCATGGCGGGCCACCACCATGTTTGATGTCTTGATTCCCGCATTGACCTCGGTATTTCCTTCGCGCGCGGAATGCCGCGCACCGCCCACGACAAGGAATGGGGCCCTGAAGAGCGCGCGCATCTCGGCCATTCACGCAGACGACGAGAGCGCCCCGATCCGCTCGGTCAGACGTAGTCCTCCAGCCGGGCCAGGGCCATGCCCTGCTCCGTGACCTTCCGCAGAACCAGCCTGAGCATGTCCGTCATGCTCCCGCCCCACTGCCGGGGGCCGTTGAAGTGGGTCAGGATGATGTCGCCGGGGTGGAGCTTCCGGTCCGCCCTGCGGTACTCCAGCCGGTTCGGGAACGCCTCCTCGCTCCACAGGGGAGCGACACGGACACCGCATTCACGGGCGATCTCCAGCGTGTCGCGGTCGAATTCGCCGAACGGCGGGCGGAAGAGGGCCGGGCGGACGCCGAACTCACGCTGGACGATGTCCTGCTGTCCGCAGATCTCCGCGCGTTGCTCCTCGGGCTCCAGCCGGGTCAGCTGCGGATGGGTGAGCGTGTGGTTGTGGATGGCGTGCCCGCGCGCGTGCAGATCGCGGTAGTAGCCGTAGTCGTCCCGGATGGCGGAGTCGGTGACGAAGGCGCTGAAGGGCACCCCGAGTTCGCTCGCCATCGCCGCGAACTGCGGGTCCTTCTCCGTACCGTCGTCGATCGTCAGGAAGACGACCTTGTCGGTCGTGGGTATCCGGGTGATGGCGGGGATCAGGCCCGGCCCGCGGAAGAATCCGCTCGGGGTCTCCAGTGCCGGTTTGACCGTGGGCGGTGACGGTGCGGCCAGCGGCGGCCGGGCCAGTCCCCACTTCGCCGCGGCGACCGCCCGCTGCTGGGGGGTCAGCAGCCCACCCGCGTCGGCCGCCAGTCCCCCGGGGCTGCCGTCCTCGGATACGAGGGTACGCAGATCGATCGTGGAGCAGACGGCTCCCGCCACTATCAGAAGCAGCACGGTCACCAGCCGCGAGGGGCGGCGCCGTGGCTTCCCCCGGCTCGCGGGTGGGGGTGATATGCGGTCCATATTCTCGGATCCTGACACCACACCAGTGCCCCTGCCTCCCAGGGCACCCATCAGGACGACTCCCCCGGCACCGCGGGCGCGCCGGCCCGCGAAAGCCCACGCGACCCGCGTTTCCCTCCTCCTCGCGAAGTGGTATGACCCAGGCATGGCCGCCCAAGGATGCCGAAAGCCCGCCAGAACAGCGTTCCTCACCCGGGCACTCGCCGGGCTCATCGGACTCGTGGGCCTCGTCGGGCTCGTGGGGCCCGGCCACGCCGCCCCGGCGGCGGACCGCACCGGGGCGGCTGACCCCGCCGTCGTGGTCACGACGAACGGTCCGGTGCGCGGCACGGTCACCGACCGGGGCCGGTCCTTCCTCGGGGTTCCGTTCGCGGCCCCGCCGGTCGGGCGGCTGCGGTGGCGGCCTCCGGCCCCACCCGCGGCGTGGGCGGAGGTACGGGACGCGACCCGCTACGCCGAGGGCTGCGCCCGACGGCCGAGACCGCTGCTCGGCGATGCCAGCACGACGAACGAGGACTGCCTCCATCTGAACGTGTTCACCCCGCCCGAAGGCGGTACGGGCAAGCCGGTCCTGGTGTGGTTCCACGGGGGTTCGTTCGTCTCCGGATCGGCGGCGGCCTACGACGCCGCCGATCTCGCGCGGGCCGGGGACATGGTGGTGGTCACCGCGAACTACCGGCTGGGGCCCTTCGGCTATCTCGCCCACCCCGCGCTGACCGCCGAGTCCCCGGCGGCGGGCTCGGGGAACTACGGGCTCCTGGACCAGGGGGCGGCGCTGCGCTGGGCCGGGGAGAACGCCGCCGCGTTCGGCGGCGACCGGGCGAGGGTCACGGTGGCGGGCCAGTCCGCCGGGGGCCTCAGCGTCTGCGCCCATCTGGTGTCCCCGCGGTCGCGCGGGCTGTTCGCACGGGCCGTCGTCCAGAGCGCCCCGTGCGCGCTGCGCATCCGTGACGCCGCGGCCGCCGAGTCCGCCGGGCGGACCTTCGCGGCGGGGGCCGGCTGCCCGGGAGCGACCGCCCCGGTCCCGGCGTGCCTGCGCGGGAAGCCCGTCACCGACATCCTCGCCGCGCCGGACGCGGGCAGTCCCACCGCGTGGTCCCCGGTCTCCGGCACCCCGGTGCTTCCCACCGCGCCGGCCGATGCCATCGCGGCGGGTGACCACGCCGAGGTGCCGGTGCTGATCGGCGACACCCTCGACGAGGGCACGATCACCTCGGCGGTCCTGGAGTCGGAGGGCACCGAGCTGAACGCCGTCTCCTACCCCGTCCTGCTCGCCGCCCTCTTCGGCGTCGACGCCGCCCGTGTCGCCGCGCGCTATCCGGCCACGGCGTACGGCGGCGACCACCGGCTCGCCTTCGCGGCGGTCTTCCGCGACGCCGTCTTCGCGTGCCCGACCCGGGCGACCGCCCGCTGGTTCGCCGCCGCGGCACCGGGCCGCACGTTCGCCTACGAGTTCGCCGACCGCACCGCGCCCAACCTCTACACGCTGCACCCCGACTTCCCGCTGGGTGCCTACCACGGCGCCGAGATCCCGTACCTCTTCACCTACCGCCGGGGCGGCGTGGAACTCGACCCGGCCCAGCGCCGCCTGTCCGAGGCGATGACGTCGTACTGGAGCCGTTTCGCCGCCACCGGCGAGCCGGGCGGCGGGGCGGCACCGCCCTGGCGCGCGACCACCGCCGCCTCCTACCGGCCGCTTTCGCTCGCCCCCGACGCCATCGCGCCGCGCCGTGACTTCGGCTCCGCCCACCAGTGCGACTTCTGGGACGGGCTCCCCCGGCCCGCCGCACGCCCGGTGCCGTGACGGGACCGGGGAATCGCACCGCGGCCCGTGCGTCGGCCGGGCGGGAGCGTCACGGCAGCGCGCGTTCGCCCGAGCGAGTGATATATCGCTGCCCGGTGACGGCGAACGGCGGCCCTCACCCACCGGACGCGCGACGATGCCCGGGCGGGGCCTTTCGGGACGGGCCCCGCTCCGACCGTTCCCCTTGCGTGGAGGTGCCGTGTACACCACCGAGCTAGCCGCCAAGACCCTCGAACCCACCGCCGTGGAAGACCAGTTGGCCGAGGACTACGCCAGCGTCCTCGACGTCGTCTCCCGCCTCGAGCAGGCTCTGCGGGACGGCGCGTGGCGCGGCGTCCGCGACGAACTCGACCAGCTCGTCAGCGCCGCCGAGGACATGTGGTCCACCCTGTCCGACCCCGACCTCGATCAGGGCGAGGACCCGTTGGACGTCGGCCGTCCGTTCATGACACCGACGGCGGACGCCGCGACGGTGCGCCAGCTGATCGCCGTGTACGCCCAGCCGCACCCGGTCGGCCGGATGCTCTACCCGACGAGCCTCATCGCCGACCCGCAGCTGCGCGGCGCGGTGGAGAACGAGAGCGCGCAGGGCTCCCGGCAGACAGTGGCGGATCAGGAGGAAGCGGCCCCGCGGCTCCTGGAACCGGCCGCCTCCCCGGTCTGACCTGCGGGCAGGTTCCTGCGGTGGGCTCTTCGCAGCGACCTGTCCGGCAGGACCCCCGGTTGACCGCCGGCGGGTCCGACGGGGCTGCGCGGCAGCCGGACCCGCCCCCTCGGCCGTCCCTGCCGACGGGGCTCCACCGGTGTCCGTATCGGCGGGACACCCCTCGAGGGAATGGCGCGCCGTAGCCGCCGCCCGTTCGGAAGGCGAGGTGTGACACCGTCGGTCGGCGGATCCTGAACATGCGACCGGCACATGTCAAGCCAACTCGTGTAGGGCCCTCGGCGGCGCACCATCCGTTCCACCAGCCCCGGAAGCCATATCCCCCCTCGTGCGGTTGGCCGGTCCTGATCGGTGGGTGCAGACGGGCGGGGCGTTCCTTCTTACGCTCACCGGCCATGAGCAGATCCGTGCTGAGCCGACTCAGCCTCTCCGCGACACTTGCCCTGGTCATCGGCCTTGCCGGCCTGAGCCAGTCGGCCACCGCCGCCGAAACCCCGGCCCTGACCGTCACCGCCGACAAGCAGTCGGCGACGCCGGGTTCGTCGGTCACGCTGACCATGACGTTCACCAACGTGCAGACCACCGACGTGCAGTTCGTCTACCAGACGATCCACCCGACCTACGACACCACCAAGGGCGGGCTGAAGTACGCGTTCACCTCCTGCACCGAGGAGGGCAAGCCGTGTGACGCCACCCGGCCGCTGAACTACACCGTGCCGATCGCGCCGGGCGCCACCCGCACCGTCAAGCTGACGTACCAGGTCGCCGCCGACTCGACCTGTGGCACCAACAAGGCGATCGGCTTCTACTCGTACCTCTACTACGAGTTCGCGGCGGGACAGAGCACGAAGGACGGGATATTCCCGACCGGGCTCACGAACGTGCCGTGCGCGACGAACCCCACCCCGGCAGGGGCCGGCCACCAGTGATCCGGTAGGTCGCCGCCGGGTCGGAGACGACCCGGCCGGCTGCCGGGCCGAAGACCTACGGCAGGTCGAAGGGGTCGAAAGCGTGACCGTGCCAGATGCGCCGGGACCGCTCCTGTGGGTAGGGCGCCGTGCGCACCTCCGCGTCGAGCAGCCGGGTCAGCCGCCGGTCCGCTCCGTGGAGCGGCCACCCGGGGTCGCCGTCCCGGGCGAACGCCGCCCAGGAACCCCGGATCTCCTCCGCGAGACCGAGCGCCTCGGCGGGTGGTTCCCCCTCGCCGATCAGTAGCCGGCCCGCCGGGCTGTCGAAGGTACCGAAGAGCAACGGTACGTCGACGGCGTGGCTCGCGCCGAGGGCGCCGCCCAGCGCCGGTGAGGGCCAGCACAGTTCGTACAGATGGGACCTGCCGCCCGCGGCCGTGTGCGCCTC
This sequence comes from Streptomyces sp. NPDC033229, assembly GCF_055576875.1. Classification (NCBI taxonomy): domain Bacteria; kingdom Bacillati; phylum Actinomycetota; class Actinomycetes; order Kitasatosporales; family Streptomycetaceae; genus Streptomyces; species Streptomyces sp. NPDC033229. Next base: position 68,790 of record NZ_JBVIQR010000019.1, read on the forward strand.
GGCCAGGTACAGCGAGGGCATCCGGAAGAGCATGTCCGAGTACACCAGCTCGAACAGCTCCTCCGCACCGGCGTCCGGGTAGGCGGTGCGGTACGCGCGCTCCGCGTCGGGCCCGGGGCCGAGGGTCCGCAGGGCGGCCGTAGCGTCCTCCTCGGTGATCTTCCCTGAGCGTCCGCTCGTGACCAGGAAGAGCCGGAACTCGTCACGGGTATGGCCGGTCAGCAGGGCGACATCGCTCGCACGGCCGTCCGCGAGCGCCCGCCAGGGCACGTCCGGCAGCACCTCGCCGTCCACCACCGGCGCGAACGGGGCTCCCACGCTCGCGACGCGGCCCCACCGTTCGGCGTGCGAGGGGAGTTCACTCATGAGCACGTCGACCTCATCGGCCAGCCGCTGCGGGTCGACGGCCGAGAGCGCGCCCGCGGTGGGTTGCGTGCCGAGCCGGGCGGCCAGCGCCGCCGCGATGTCCTCCGCGAGGGCGGGGGTGCAGTAGAGCCACGGGACGCTCTGCGCGATCGCCCGCCCGAAGAGACCCGCGGCCGACGGCATGGCCAGCAGCGTCGCGATCGACCCGGCCCCGGCCGACTGCCCGCAGACGGTGACCCGGTCGGCGTCGCCCCCGAAGCCGGCGATGTTCTCCCGCACCCAGCGCAGGGCCGCGATCTGGTCGAGCAGACCACGGTTGGCCGGGGCTCCGGAGAGCTGGGCGAAGCCTTCCGCACCCACCCGGTAGTTGAACGTCACGATGACCAGCCCCGTGCGGGCGAGCAGCGCGGCGTCGTACAGCGGATCGCTGGAGGTGCCGGAGAGATAGGCACCGCCCTGGAACCACACCAGCACCGGCAGCCGGGCCGCGCCCGGGTCCGGGGACCATACGTTGACGGTCAGCCAGTCCGTGCCGGTCGCGTTCCCGGGTGGCCGGGCCGGGCCGGCCTGGGGCGGCGGCGGGCCGAACTCCGCGGCTTCCCGCACCCCGTCCCAGGGGCGCGGCGGCCGCGGTGCGGCGAAGCGCAGGGCGCCGATCGGGGGCCGCGCGAAGGGGATGCCGCGGAAGACGGCGAGGTCGTCCGCCCACCGTCCGCGTACCGGGCCACTGACGGTAGGCACCTCGGGTCCTTTGTCGCTCATCGGCAGCTCCCCGTGAGAACGGCTGTACGAGGCCACGGCCCCGCCCGGCTGTCCACGGTACAAGCCCGCGGGGCGGCGCGGTCGCGAGGGGTGCCGGAAGCGTGCCCGCGCACACGAACTTACGCTCCGTCAATATCCATCTGTTTCAGGCCCGTTCGTCATACAGGCAACATCCCGCTGCGGTCGGCACCACATCGCCTTCCTTCACCTCCGGCCTGTGTTGACCGCCCACCGGCGCGTCAACGCTCTTACGGAAAGGACTCCCCAGGAGCCGTCGGCCGTCAGCTTCGTGATGCACGCCGCCCCTCTTCTGTGAAGTCACATGCGTTCTTGCGAGATTTATGGGGAAGCTAACAGCCAACAGCGGCACCCTTAGGCTTCCGCGCAGCGGACACACGAAGGCACCCGCAGTGGTCCGGCAGAGAGAGGACGAATACGTGGCAGCCACATTCGGTACGCACGACGGCATCGAGACGACCCTCGAGTTGTTGCGAACAGAGCTTCCCCAACTGGAGAAGCACCAGCAGACCCTGGAGACGGACCTGGCAGTGGTCACCGAGCGGCTGGAGTCGGTCCGGCTGGCCCTGCGCAGTCTCGAGGCTCTGGCACCCGCCCCCCTGGCGCGGGTGGCGACGGCGGTGCCTTCGGCGCCTTCCGGCTCCCCCGATTCCGTCGGGGAACAGGGCTCCGAGGCCGCACAGACCCCCGCGCCCGTCACCCCGCCGCGGCAGGCCACGGAGGAGAAGCCGCAGGCCACACGCGGAAAGAAGGCCACCGGCGAGGCGAAGTCGGCCGCGGGCAAGGCGACCGGCGGGCGCAAGCGCACGGCGTCCACCGCCGAGGGCAAGGTGCCGCGCCCGCGCGTGGCGAAGAAGACCGTCGCCGCGAAGAAGCAGCCGGCGAAGAAGACCGCCGTGGTGAAGAAGGAGGCCAAGGCCGCCGCGCCGAAGGACGTTTCGGCCGGTGCGGGGAAGGCCACGCAGGAGACGCCGGCGGAGCAGCCGAAGAAGCGGGCCAGTGGGCTGACCAAGGATGTCGTGGCTCATCTGGCCAAGGCCGGAGCCCCGGTCAAGGCCCGTGAAGTCAACCTGGCGCTCGGCCGCGATGACACCAATGGCAGCATCAACGCCGTACGCACCTCACTCGAACGGCTGGTGAAGGCGGGCCAGGCACACCGTCCCGGCCGTGGTTTGTACCAGGCGACGACCGGCTGACGGTGACGCGCCGAGGCCCGGGCCGACGCTAGGACGTGTCCGACGAGTCTTCGGCTGCGGGCCGTCGTTGCCGCCTGCGGCGGCGAGCGCCCTGCGGGCGCGTCCTCAATCGCCGGACGGGCTGCATTTGCAGCCCGTCCGGCGATTGAGGACACCGTCGCGCAGCGACGGTGCGCCCCTAGGACTTGGGGCCGGGAAAGCGGGCCGGGCCGGGCTTCGGGCCCGGGAACGCGGCCTTCGGCCCCGGGAAGCGGCGGTCCTCGGCGGAGCCTCTTCGGTGCCTGGCCCACGGCACCGCGCACAGGGCCGCGAGGGCGGCGAGGACGCCGAGCGTCTTCATGACGGGAAAGGTGAAACCAACACGTGCAGACATCGGTTCGTTCCTTGGTTGTCGTGCGTCGTCCGCGACGGCCCGTCCCCCGAGTACGGGCCGTCCTGTCACCGACGACTCTCGCGCTCCCGTTGTCCCGGGCACATGGGGAGGCGGTCCCGACTAGGGCCTGGTCCCGGCTCGCCGGCCGGTGGGGCTGCGGGGGAACACGGCCCGTACGACGGTGCCGTCGGCTGTGCTCGTCAGCGTGAACCGGCCGCCGAGCTCCTCGGAGCGCTCCGCCATCGACCGCAGTCCGACGCCTTGGTCACGCTCGTGCTCGGGGATTCCGACGCCGTCGTCGCGGATCTCCATGGTGACGGCCTCGGACGTCACCCCCACCGAGGCGTGGGCGTGGCCGGCCCGGGAATGCCGTACGACGTTGTTGAGGGCCTCGGCGGCGATACGGTAGACCGCGACCTCCACGGCGGCCGGGAGCTTGGGGAAGGGATCGGGTTCGAGGGCGACGGTGATGCGCAGCCGCCGTCCGGCGAGGTGCTCGCCCAGCTGCCGCAGGGCGCGGGGAAGGTCGGCGCCGTCGAGGGCGGCGGGCGCCAGGCCGTCGGTGATGTGCCGCAGTTCCTCGATCGCCCGCCCGATGCCCGCCGATACGGCCCGCAGCGGCTCCGAGGCCCGCAGTTCGGTCCGTATGGCCGAGTGGACGGCGTCGACCTGCAGCCGCAGTCCGGAGAGTGCCGGGCCGAGGCCGTCGTGGAGGTCGTGCCGCAGCCGTCTGCGTTCCTCTTCGCGCGCCATGACGATTTTCTCGCGGCTGGTCTGGAGGTCCTTGTACAGCCGCAACGAGGCGATCGCCGGGGCGCCTTGATCGGCGAGGATCTGTACGGCCTCGCGGTCCTGATCGTCGAGGACGAGCTCTCCGGGGCGGGCCGGCACGAGCAGATACCCGATGTCGTCGCCTTGGTGGACGAGGTGGAAGACCTCGCTTTCCGGGCCGGTCTCGCCGAGTCGCGCCAGCTCGCGCGGCCCGCCCCGGGTGACGACCACGAGCCGGGCGCCGGGCAGCTTCAGGGTGTGGACCACGGTGTCGCACAGCAGCCGGGGCGCGTCGTCGGGGTGGGGCGCCGTGCCCAGTCGGTCGGCCAGCTCACGGACCGCCTGATACGGCTGGGCGCGTTCGCCGTAGTAGTAGTGCTCGGCCACCCGGGTGGCCCAGCGGGCGGTGGGGCGCAGCAGGGCGCCCACGATCAGGGCGAGCAGGGCCAGCAGTTGTGCCTCGGCGGTCAGGGATCCCGGCGAGAGGTAAGAGAGGAAGGCGCCGCCCGCGGCGTAGGCCAGGAACATCACGAAGGTCAGCAGGAGGGCGGTCAGCACGCGGCGGGCGGCCCGGTCGAGGGCCCAGGTGCGGTCCCGGACGTGGACATAGCCGAGGGCCACGGGCCACAGGACGGCCGGGACGTAGAAGGCGGCGAGCTTGAACTCGTAGGCGATGTCGGCGTGGAGATGGAGGTAGCCCGCGGCGACCCACAGGAGGTAGGGCACGACGAGGATCCAGTAGGCGCGGCGGCCCTTCGGGGTGCGGCGCCAACGGACCGCCATGATGCCCAGGCCCACGGCGAGCATCAGTGAGGGGACCCAGGCGTCGGCGGTCCCCATCCAGGGGGTGAGCCACCCCTCGACGCGCGCCCAGCCGCCGTGGTCCAGCGGGGTGGGCCGGTTGTACCAGGTGGAGCCGGGCAGGGCGAACTCGTAGTACTGCTGGAGAACGCTCCAGACACTGACGAGCACCACGCACGGCATGCCCCAGTGCCGGGGCAGGCGTCCGTCGGGCAGCCAGAGCGGCATGCCGTAGACGACGACACCGAAGAGGGAGAACGCGATCATCTGGACGACGATCACGGCGGTGTAGGTCACCGAGTCGACGTGGGCCAGGACGGCCAGGACGGAGATCGCCTGCCCCAGGGCCAGGACGCAGCCGGAGACGAGCAGGAGCCGGCCCACCGCCCGGCCGGAGCGGCGGGCGACGAAGGCCATGCCGTTCAGGGCCAGTCCGAGCCCGACGAGGACGTTGACGGAGGCGTAGCCGGTGCGGACGTCCCTCAGCCGGGGGTGGCCGAGGTGGGTCAGCGTCACGACGGCCCACACGATCCCGGACAGCATGGTGAGCACGCTCACCGCGTAGGCGGGCAGCATGCCGGGGCCCGAGCTCGGCTTCTTCCGCGTCGTGTGGTCCGTGGGCATCCGGGCCCTCCTCGCCGCGTGGGGCGCTGACCTTCGATCCTTGTGTGCGCGTGGTCCCGGGCGCATGGGGCCGGTGTCCCGTTCCGGCCCCGGGGCGCGGTAGGCGGGCAGCCCGGTCAGTCGTCGTCGCCCAGGCCCACGTCCCTGGCCCTGGCGACGGCTTCGGCACGGGAGGTGACCTGGAGTTTCTCGAAGACGTGCGTGACGTGGTTGCGCACGGTCTTCTCCGAGAGCACCAGTTCGCGGGCGATGTGCCGGTTGTCGAGGCCCCGCGCGATCAGTTCGAGCACCTCGGACTCACGGGAGGTGAGGGCGGGGAAGAGCATTTCCGCGTCGCGGCGCCGGCTGCCGGAGAGCAGTTCGGTGAGATGGCCGGCGATGTCCGAGCCGAAGACGGCGCCGCCCGCGGCGACGGTGCGCACCGCGTGCTGGACCTCGTCGGCGCCCGCCCCCTTCACCAGATAGCCGCGGGCCCCCGCCTGGAGGGCGGCGAGCAGACTGCCGTCGTCGTCGGACATGGTGAGCATCAGGACGGGCAGCTGGGGGTGGAGTTCGGCGAGCTGACGTGTGGCTTCGATGCCGGAGGCGTCCGGCAGGGAGAGGTCCATGACGACGACGTCGGGACGGTGCTGTGCCACGGCGTCCGGTACTTCGCCGACGGTCTCGGCCTCGGCGACGACGACGGCCCCGCCGGCGATCTCCAGGGCGACCTTGAGCCCCGCGCGAAAGAGTGGATGATCATCGACGATCAGAACGCGGGGCACAGATCTGTCTTCTTCACTCACGAATCGACGCTATCAGCTCCTTTTGGCCGCCCATATCCTTTTCGCCTGCGTCACGATCGTCTCGCACTCGTACGGCCGCGCCGTCACACCCTCCTCGGCTGTGTCACACCTCTTCGGCTCCCAGTCGGCGTCGTATCGCCCGCACCAGCTCGTTCACACCCGGGTCCCTGAGGAGCCCGTAGTGGTCGGCTTCGAGGTCGACGAACCTCGGGGCGGCCGACGCGTACCCGCTGCTGTTCTCGATGAACGAGTAGTCGTCGCCGTCGGCCTTGAAGACCGTCACCGGGGCGTCGATCGTCCGCTCGGTCAACTCGTCGAAGCTGTACTTGAATTCATAGGTGCGGCGCACGACGTCGACGATCCGCTTGATCAGCGCCCGGTCGAGGTCCGCGAACCGGTCACCGATGAAGGAGAGGAAGCTCTCCTCGTCCTCGGTGGCCCGCAGGCAGTCCTCGAGCGCCGGGCCGGTGGCGCGGCCCGCGAAGACCGAGAAGAGGATCGCCACGAACGCCTTGTTGCGGTAGGTGGGCTCACCGCCGTGCGCGGACTCGTACTCCGCGCGGAATTTCGGTGACCCCGGCGCTATCAGGAAGAGGTTCTCCACCCGGTCACCGGCCTGTTCGAGCCGGTAGGCGGTCTCGAAGGCAACCCGCGCGCCGAAGGAATAGCCCCACAGCGTGTAGGGGCCCTCCGGCTGGATCCGCTTGACGGCCGTGACGTCCGCCGCCGCCATCTCCTTGATGGTGGGGTACGGGGTCTCGCCCTCGTTGATGCCGTGCGCCTGGACTCCGTAGAAGGGCCGGTCGATGTCCACGGCCGCGGCCAGCGGCCTGAGGTTCATCGCGTAGCCGCCGAGGCCGGGCCAGCAGTGGACGGGGGGCCTGGTGCCCTCGCCCCACAGCCGCACCAGGCGCGAGGAGGCCACCGAGGACACGGCGGCCGCGTCGTCGACCCGCCGGGCGAGCTCCTCGACGGTCGGATGTTCGAACAGGATCTGCAACGGCAGCGCGCTCCCGAACTCCTTGTTGAGTTTGTTGATGAGCGCGACCGCTGTCAGCGAGTTCCCTCCGGACGCGAAGAAGTCGTCCCGTACGGAGACCACGTCCCGCTTCATGACCTGCCGCCAGATACGGCTGATCCGCTCCTCGGTCCTCGTCCGCGGCGCGACGAAGGGGCGTTCGGCGGTCTCCGCGTTCACCTTCTCCGACGCGGCCAACGCCTTGGCGTCGATCTTCCCGTTGGCGGTGAGCGGCAGCCGGTCCATGACGACGACCCTGTTCGGCAGCATGTAGTCGGGAAGGAAATTGACCAGATCGTCCTTGATGAGCTCCGCCGGCCCCTTCATATGGACGATGTCCTCCTTCATGCCTTCACTGCGCGTCTGCTCCTCGCTCACCCGGCCGCCGACGAAGAAGTAGGACGCCCCCGTGTCCAGCCCCAGACCGGTCAGGATGGCTTCCATACGCTTCGCCGACGGCAGATCGTCGCCGCTCCTGGAGCTGTACCCCGAGGACATGAAGCCGAGGCCGAGGTCGTTCATCTGCAGACGCTGGAGCTTCCTGCCGAGATCGATGTAGCCGCGCCAGCCCCGGCGGTCCCTGTTGACGACGGTGATGCCGAGGGCCGACCGCTCGTGGACCCGCTGGTTGATGGCGATGACGTGCTTCTTCAGGACGATCTCGTCCGAGATCCGCTCCAGGTCGCCGTCGCGGTACCGGTACAGCCCCGTCGGCATGTCGGACACCTTGCCGGGGTGGGTCTGGATGTAGATCTCCAGGGAATCCTCGCCGGGCCGCGTGGCGTCGTGGGGAACCACCTCGAACGTGCCCAGGCAGTAGTCCTCCTCGGCGCAGTCGAGACCGTCCTTCACGGCGGGGGTGCGGCCCAGGGCCCTGACGTCCAGGCCGTACGCGGGGAGGACCTCCTCGAACAGACCGATCATGTGGCCGGTCTCGATTTCGAGGACCTCTTGGATGTTGTTCTTGTAGACCGGCTCGATCGCCGACTTCTTCCCCACGAAATGGAGCTTGACCCGCGCCGTTTCCTCACCGGTCGTTTCGCGCATCAGCACCAGCCGGTGGTGCACGGGGTGGTAGTAGTAGCACCCCGGCCGCACGCCGCCCACCCCGTTCAGTTCGATGTACAGCTGGGTGGCGTACAGCGAACCGGGGGACGCGTAGCCGTACTTCGGCAGCAGCCGCTCCGCGCTCAGGTACTGGCCGAACCAGCGCAGGATCTCGCCCCATTCGGCGAGGGTCAGACTGTCCGGCTCCCGGGGGGCCGCAGCCGTGCCGCCACCGCGCAGAAGGCGCAGGATGTCGGCCTTCCGGACGTCACCGCCCTCGAAGAAGCGGTAGGTCTTGCGGGCGAACACCCGGCGCCGCTGGTCGGGCGTCGGTACCGCGCCGGGCAGATCGACCGTCGTCCTGCCACGGAGTTCCGCCTCGTCCCGGCAGCCGCCGTTCGCCAGCTGGGCCTTCACCTGCAGTCTGCTCGCCTTCGACTGGTGGTGGGCGCCGTGCCGCCCCTGGTCCATGAGCGCCGCTTCCTTCGGGCTGAGCTCGACGCAGGCGATCAGATTCTGGAATCCGGTGCGGGGGTCGTCCTTGACGACGACCGCGGCGTTTTTGACCCAGTCGTGGTTCTCGATCGCCAGCCTGATCTCGTCCAGCTCGACCCGGAAACCCCGCAGCTTGACCTGGTTGTCCGCCCGGCCCGCGAACTGGACCGTGCCGTCGGCGTTCCAGCACGCCAGATCGCCGGTCCGGTACAGCCTGGCCCCCGGGTCGTCGGTGGTGAACGGGTCGTCGATGAACCTGTCCGCGGTCAGCTCCGGCCGGTACAGATAGCCGCGTGCGAGCTGGGCGCCGCCGATGTACAGCTCACCGGTCTCCCCCGCGGCCACCGGGGCCCGGTGGGCGTCGAGAATGCGGTAGTGCGTGTGGTGCACGGGGGTGCCGATCGAGATCATGTACGAGCCGCCGTCGACGGAATCCCGGTCGACGGTGAAGGCCGAGGTGTTGATGGTGCATTCGGTCGGCCCGTACAGATTGACCAGCTCGCACTTCGGGAACGTCTCGAGGCAGAGCCGGGCGAGGTTCTTGGACAGGGCCTCGCCACCGCTGAAGATCCGGGTGAGCGAGGTGAGCCGCGCGAACCCGTCGGTGTCCAGCAGTGCCTGGAGCAGCGTCGGCACGCATTGGAGCGTCGTCACCCGGTGTCTGCCGATGGCCTCGATCAGCCCCTCGGGGTCCCGGTACACGCCGGGGCGGCCCATGACGACCCTGCTGCCGCAGCTCGGGGCCAAAATCTCCCACTGCGCCGCGTCGAAACTCATCGGGGTCTTCTGCAGGACGACCGCGTCCCGGTCCAGGTCGCAGACGGCCTTCATCCAACGCATCTGATTGACGATGGCGCGGTGTTCGATCATCACTCCCTTCGGTTTGCCCGTGCTGCCCGAGGTGTAGATGACGTACGCCAGGTCGTACGGGCGCGGGCCGGTGGCGAGGGCGCGGCGCGCGGCCGCGGCCGCGGGTGATCCCGCGAACTCCAGCACGTCCGGCGGGGTGACGATCGTCGTGCCCTTCGGCGCCAGCTCCGCCAGCCTGGGTGCGAGCTTTTCCTGGGTGACGATGACATCGACCCGGGCGTCTTCGATCATGTACCGCAGCCGTGCCTCGGGGTACTCCGGTGACAGCGGCAGATAGGCGGCTCCGGCGAACAGGATTCCCCAGGCGCCCGCCATCAGTTCGATCGACGGCTCGACGAATATCCCCACCCGGTCGTCGGGGGCGACGCCGAGATGTCGCAGGTATGCCGCGAGGTCCGCGCTTCTCTCCGCGAGCTCGCGATAGGTCAGGCTGTCCCCCTCGTCGACGACCACGGCCGTCCGGTGGGGGTGCGCCTCCACCGCCTCCTGGAAGAGGCCGGTGAGGCACTGGTTACGGGATGTCTGTGTGGTGGGCACGACCGTCTCCTCGGGTGGGGTGCCGCGGGGGCACCGAATCGGGATGACCTTCGTGATCCACCCTGGGTGTCCCGATGTCCCGGACACATGAGAGGACGGTCGCGCGGCGGTCCCACGTCCCGTCACGGGCGACCGGGACCGACGGCCTCCGCCAGGTCCCGGCCGGCCGGCCCGTGCGCGGCCGGGGAGCCCTCGGTTGCGGTACCGGCGGCCTCGGCGGCCCCGGTCGCATGCGACGCCCCCGCGCCCCGGCCGACGATCGCGTCGAGCCCCGCGCGCAGGAGGTCCTCGCCGACCTCGGCGGCCAGGTGACCGCCCACGATGTGCGGCTCCCCCGGCCGGTCGAGGAGCACCAGCGCCGGGCGGACCGGTGAGGCGGCGCCGCGCGGGGACGGCATCCCCGGGGCCTGGCCCCGGCGCAGCGCCACCAGGACGTCGTCGGCGGTGACCGTGGCGGGCAGCTCCATGGGGACGCCCCACCGGGCCACCAGCTCCCGGTGCGCCCGCTCGCCGTCCTCGTCCAGCAGCCCCGAGAGCCTGGCCACGCGGGCGGCGACGAGCATGCCCAGCGCTGTGGCCTCGCCGTGCCGCGGTGCGTCGGCGCCGAGCCCCCGCAGCGCGTCCGCCACGGTGCGCCCGTAGTGGAAGGCCATGGCGGGACCCCGCTCCAGCGGGTCGTAGGGCAGCAGGGTGGCTCGCACTTCCAGGCACAGGGCGATGAACGACGCCAGGGTGCCCAGGTCGTACCGGGCGTCGGGGCGCAGCCGGTCGGCCACCCGGTCGTGGAAGGCCGGGCTGACGGCCAGGACGTTCCTGACGAGCGCGCCCAGTCCGGAGCGGATGGCGTCGGGGGTGAGCGTCGTCAGGAAGTCCAGCTGGACGCGGACGAGGACCGGCGCGGGGCGGGGGCCGGTGGGGCCGACGAGCGACAGCGCCGAGTCCGTCATCGCCCGCAGGGTGGTCGGCAGATACACCAGGCGGGGCCGGCCCCCGGTGCGGGCGGCCAGTCGGCCGGCGGCGTCGATGACGCGGGTGCCGCCCAGGGCGACAATCACCGAGCCGGGTGTGAGGGCCGCGCAGTCGGGCACGTCCTGGCCGGTCAGCCACCGCACGCAGGTGGGTGCGGCCGTGCCGAGGTGGTGCAGGACGCGGGTGATGTGTTCCCGGGGCAGGGTGCGCTCGGTCACGAGCACGAAGGCGGCGGGGGCCGGCTCGGCCGCGATCCGTGCCAGTTCGGACCAGGAGTCGTCCCCGTGGCGCACCTGGACCGGGAAACCCACGGAACCGGCGACGAGGTACCTGTCGAGGGCGAGCGGTGAAGCGAGGACAGACATGAGGGGCTCGTTCGTTGAGCTGAGTCGGATGGTCACCCCCTCACGATCAGCGGCTCGACGGCCCAGGGGCATGAGGCCGCGGCCCCGTCCGTGCCCCGCCCGCGCCCTGGGGGCGGGGTGCGGCGGGCGGGCCCCGGTGGGGGCCCGCCCGCCGGCGCTCAGGAGGTCGCGGCGCCCATGTAGTCGGCCCAGATCCGGGGCGGGAAGACGTTGCCCCGCTCGGAGTTCTCGCCGCCGACGTCCGACATGGGCAGCAGTTGCGGATGGCTCGGCTTGGTGCGGAACATGGCCACGGCGGTGGACAGCTCTTTGGTGTATCCGACGAACCACGCGGACTTCAGCCGGTCCTGGTCGCCGGTGCGGCCCGCCGCGAAGGGGCCGATGCTCCTGGCGGTGTTCGCGTCGAGGTCGCCGGCGCTCTTGGCACCGGCCTGGCGCAGCACGTCGGAGACGTCGTTCGCCACGTCCTCGTCGAGCGCGCGCTGTGCCGGCGCCTGCTGGAAGCCCTCGACCGGCTTGCCGTCCTTGAGCAGCCTGGTCACGGAGTACGGGTCGTTCTGCAGGCCCTGATTGGCGAAGGTGCCATAGGCCACTGCCATCCGGATGGCACTCGGCGTGGAGGTACCGATGGGGAAGGTGCGCTCCAGCGGCGCCATGCTGTCCTTCAGCAGGCCGGTGCGGACGGCGGTGTCCCGTACCTGCTCCAGCCCCACATCGCGGCCGAGCTGGACGAACGTGGCGTTGCCCCCGGTGACCGAGGCCTGGCGCAGGGTGGGATGTGCCTCGTCGGGCCCTTCCAGGCCCGGGGTCCCGGGGCCGGGCGGCTGGGTGGGCCGGGCGGCCGGGAAGACGTCCGAGGACTGCTGCAGGGTGCCGTCCTTGCCGTAGTAGCTGTCGAGGGAGACGTCCTGCCGGCCGCCGTCGCCCGATCCGGCGCGCGCGCCGTCCTTGAGGGCGGCGGCGAGGACGAACGGCTTGAACGCGGATCCGACGGGCACGCCGGAGGTGTCGGCGTTGTTGGTGAAGTGCTTGGTGGCGTCGGGGCCGCCGTAGAGGGCGACGACGGCACCGTCCGAGGGCCGGACCGACGCGGCGCCGACCTGCACATCGGTGTCGGAGCCGCGCTTCCCGGGGTCGATGTCGCGCTTCAGGACGCCCTCCACCGACTTCTGCAGCTGCCGTGTCCTCTTCTTGTCGAAGGTGGTGTGGATGCGGTAGCCACCGTGGCCGAGATCCTGGTCGGTGAGCCGGGTGCGCTGCTTGATGTTCTTGTTGGCGACGTCGACGAGATAGCCGATCTGGCCGCCCAGGCTGGTGGAGGTGGACTGCTTGCGCGGTTCGGGGAAGGTCCGGTACTTGTTCCGCTCCGACCGGTCCATGAGCCCGGCCCGGACCTGCCGGTCGAGGATCCACTTCCAACGGTCCTCGGCGCGCTCGTGGTTCTTCTCCCCGAGCGCGGGGTCGTATTGCTCGGCTCCCTTCAACAGCGCTGCGAGCAGGGCGCTCTGGCTGGGGTTCAGCTTCTTGGCCGGGATGCCGTAGTAGGCCTGGGAGGCGGCCTCGACGCCGTACGCCCCGCGGCCGAACCAGCTGGTGTTGAGGTAGCCCTGGAGGATCTCGTCCTTGCTCTTCTTCCGGTCCACCTTCAGCGAGATGACGAACTCCTTGACCTTCCGCGTGATCGTCTGCTCCTGCGAGAGGTAGGTGTTCTTCACATATTGCTGGGTGATGGTGGAACCGCCCTGGGTCTCCTTGCCCTGCGCGGTGCTGAAGAAGGCACGCAGGATGCCCTTGAAGGACACACCGGAGTCGCTGTAGAAGCTCTCGTTCTCCGCCGCGATCACCGCGTTCTGGGCGGACTTCGGGACGTCCGTGAGCCGGACGATGTTGCGGTTGACCGCTCCCAGGCTCACCATCTGCGTGCCGTCGGCCCAGTAGTAGGTATTGGCCTCCTGACGGGCCGCCGCGTTCTCGTCGGGGATGTCCACGGTGACGTAGACGTACGCGAACAGCGCGCACAGACAGGCGAGGCAGAGCGTGAAGGTACCGAGGAGCTGACGCCACGACGGAAGCCAACGCCGGAAGCCTTGTCTGCCGCGACGCGGGTAGTCGATGAACCGCCGCCTGTGTGTGCCCGCGGCCTTACGGCGGCGCAGGCGTGGCTTGTACCGGTCTATGCCCATGGTCCTCTCGCTCCTCGACGAGGCAGCCCTTTGCCTTGAATCGGTTCGTCCTGTGCCGTGAATCGGTTCGTCGTCGACTCAGACGATCACGAGCCCTACCCGGTTGGCCTGCTTGTATGAGCGTTTGATGACAACCGGCGAGGAACGGCCCGGCACCGAAGGTTCATCGGGCGGTCCGGGGGCGGCGAGGTGGGCGTCGTCGGTCCGCCACGACGCCTTTGTGGGTGCCCGCTAGGGGCACCCACAAAGGCGCGTGACGGCACGGTCCGGGAGCGGGAGCCCTACGGCTCGGGGTGCCAGGCCGGGCCGTCCGGGTTCGGGCGGACCCGTCCGAACACCACGTCGGCGAAGTGGACCCCGAAGCCGATCGTGTCCGGCCGTGCGAGCTCGGCCACCAGGCGACGGCGGTGGACGGCGGACTCCACCGGGTCGTGGTCGGGGCCGGCCGACCAGTCGGGGTGGTCGATCTGCACCGAGGTGTGCATCGCGTCGCCGAACGCGATGAGGCGCAGACCGCCCGAGGTGATCGTGTAGGCCGTGTGCCCGGGGGTGTGACCGGGTGTCAGGAGCACCCGGACCCCGGGGAAGATCTCCTCGTCGTCGACGACGGTACGGACCTGGGGCTCCAGCGTGGTCAGCATCTCCTGCGTCACCCCGTGGCCGGCGTTGGGGCGGCGCTGCGCCCACTCGGGCTCCGAGAACAGATACTCCGCGCCGGCGAAGGCGATCCGGTCCGTCCCCGGAACGGGGAGGCAGGCCCAGCCGAGGTGGTCGGTGTGCAGGTGGGTGAACGCCACTGCCTCGATGTCCTCCGGCGCGCGGCCGAGGACGGCGAGATGGTCGAGCAGTTCACCGCCGTGGATGGCGCCGATGAACGGGTGCTCGGGATCCGCCGGCCAGGCCTGGGGCCCGAAGCCCGCGTCGATCAGCAGGGCCCGCTCGCCGTGCTCGACGAGCAGCCCGCCGATGCTCGCCACCAGATTGCCGGAGGCGTCGAGGTACTCGGGGTGGGCCGCCCAGTACTCCTCGGTGGAGTCCGCCAGCCAGCCGAGCGGTTTGAGCTCGACCGCCCCGTCCGGGACGTAGCTGATCTTCAGCTCGCCCAGCCTGAACGACCGGATCCCCGACACCCGGCTCAACCGCCGGTGGCTTTCCGGCTCACCCTGCGAGGCGTCGGTTATACGGGCGGATGCGGGACGCGTCATGACCGCGGTCTCCTTCTCGTGACGGGCGCCGCTGCGGGCGGCGCTGTACAAGAAACTTACAACTAGAATCATTCAAGTTGCAATGATGAAAGCTTGATGCAACTGGGTAGAATGACGGGCATGACCAATGACCTCGTGCCCGGGGACCCAATGGTCGGTGCAGAGCCGCGCGCCGCCGCAGAGCGGGAGTTGTGCGGGCTGGTGGGCGGACTGGCCCGGCAGCTCGAGTCGCATGTGCGGGAGCGCGCGGCGCAACTGGGACTGACCGCCCCCCAGGCGACCGCCCTGCGTGAGCTGACCGGCCCGATGACCATGCGTGAACTCGCCGACCGAATGAGCTGTGAGCCCTCCAATGCCACCTTCGTCGTCGACCGGCTGGAGAAATTGGCCCTGGTCGAACGCCGCCCCCACCCCACGGACCGCCGCGCCAAGCAGCTCGCCCTGACCGGCGAAGGCACCGCCCTGCGCAACCGGCTTCTGGAACTGCTGACCCATCACTCCCCGCTGGCCGCCCTCAGCCCGCAGGAACAGCGCACCTTCCACGCCCTGCTGCTCCGGACGAGAAAGAGGTAGCGGGTGGGGCGGCGAACTCCGGCCGGTCACACCGACCAGTCACACCGACCGTGCCGTGAGCGGGCCCTGCCGGGCCCGCTTCCCGCTGCCGGGCCGGCGGCGTTGATCCGGCGTTGATCGAAGGTTGACGGGCCGCTCCTAGAGTCCGGCGTAACCGGTCCGGGCAGCGGCTCAGACGGCCGCGATACCGCCCGGGACACCGGACACCGGCAATGAGGAGGAGTTCCCATGGAGAACCTGTTCGATCTGGATGTGGAAGAGATCGCCGTGCCGTCCTTCGACGAGACCGGGGCCGCGGACGCGCTCGGTTTTGTCTCGTTCCCCACCCCGATCACCGGTCGGGTCTGCAACCCCGACACGGGCTGTATCTGCTAGTCGGCCCCACCACGCGTGGGTGGGGTGCCGGGTCGCCCCCGGCACCGGCACCCCACCCACGCCGGGGAGCGAGGGTGTGCGAGGCGGCGAAGGGAAGACGATGGTGTTGCGGGTGCCGGGCAGGGACAACGGGGACGGAGCCGCGGGGTTCGCCTGCGCCGATACCGTCCTTCTCCGGGCGGCCGTCCGTCCTCCGGGCGCCGTGGCGGTGAGCCCGGAGCCAGGGGATCTCGCCCGGCTGCGGCAGGCCGCGGCCGACGATCTGTTCCGTGAGGCCATCGCCCTGGCCAGTCCGTCGCTGGCCCGAATCCTCGACAAGGCCGCGGCGGGGCAAGCCCTGTCACCCAAGGAGACACGCCGGGCGGCCCGCGCGGTGACGCGCTATCAGCTGCGGATGAGCGGCCGGGCCACCCCCTTCGGCATCATGGCCGGAGTGACCGCCGCCGGTTTCGGTCCCGTCCCCGAGGCACGATGGGGCTCGGCACACACCAAGGCAGCCCGGGCGGACATGGGCTGGCTCTTCGACGTCGTCACCCGCCTGGAACGCGACCCCACCGTCCTGGCCCTCCTCCACGTCACCGCCAATGATGTCTGCACGGTCCGCGGTGACCGGCTCGTCCTGCCCTTCGTCCCGGCACAGGGCCAGGGCGAGGACCCGCAGCGGAGCGGCACCGGAACCCAGGAGGTGTCGGTACGTCACACCGAGCCCGTGCGCCGCGCCTTCGAGTTGGCCGCGACCCCCGTCGCCTGGCCGGACCTGGTCAAACTGCTGGGCGAGGACCATCCGGACGTGGCCACGGACACCGTGGCACGGATGGCCGCCGAGCTCGTCCGCCTCGGCCTGCTGCTCACCGGACTGCGGCCGCCGCTGGACGACGGCGACCCGGTGGAGCACGTCCTCGGCCTGCTGGCCGGGCACAGCGGTGCCCTGTCGCCCGACAGCCGCCGGGTCGTCGACGAGCTGATCGACATCCGGAGCGGGCTGGCGGCCTACGCCGCCGCGCCCGTCGGCCGGGGCGGCCCGGCCCTGACGGCCGTGACGGACCGCATGCGCGCGCTTCGGCCCGCCGAACGTCCGGTGCAGGTCGATCTGGCGCTGGACGCCGACGTCCGCCTGCCCGACGTCGTACGGGCGGAGGCGGAACGCGCGGCGCGGGCGCTGGTGTCCTTGTCCACGGGCCGGCCGGGGCCCCGGCACTTCCGCGACTACCACGCGAGGTTCCTGGAGCGGTACGGCACGGGCCGGTCGGTTCCGCTGCTGGAACTGCTCGATCCCGCACGCGGGCTGGGCGTCCCCGACGGGTACGGCGCCACCCACGCGCCCGACGGCCGTTCGGGCGGCGGGAGCGAGGAGGGGGCGGCCGCGCGCGACCGGCTGCTGCTGGCCTGGGCCCAGGAGGCGGCCATGGCGACACAGCGCGAGATCCTGCTGGACGACGAGCTGCTGGCCGAGCTGCGCGGAGCCGGTGCCGGGCCCGCCGCGGAGGACGACCCCGGCCCGCCGCCGTCGTTCGACCTGCTGACCGAGGTGCTGGCGGACTCCCTGACGGCCATGGCCGAGGGCGAGTTCCGGCTGGTCGTGGGCGGGGTGTCCGGGGTCGCGGGGGCGGTCGCCGGGCGGTTCGCCCATGTGCTGGGCGAGGCCGCCGAGGATTTCGGCCGCGTCGTACGGGCCACTCCCACCCGCAATCCGGCCGCCGTCCGCGCCCAGTTGGGCTTCTCGCCACGCACCGGCAAGGCCGCGAACGTCTCCAAGGTCCCCGGGTGGCTCGACCACACCATCACCGTGTCCGCGTTCACCGACCGCGGCTCCCCGCAGGCCCTGGGCCTCGCGGACCTGGCCGTGGTGGCGGAACCCCGGCGGCTGGCCCTGGTGTCGACCGCGCTGGGACGCGAGGTCGTCCCCACGCTGCCGACCATGGTGCTGCCACCGGGCAACGCCCCCGACGTCGCCCGTTTCCTGGAGGAGATCCAGCGCGGCGGCGAGGCCGCGTGGCCGGGGTGGGACTGGGGCACGGCCGCCGCCCTGCCCTTCCTGCCCCGCGTGCGCTACGGCCGGACCGTCCTGGCGCCGGCCCGCTGGCGGCCCGCGGATCCCGCGCTCGGGGCGCCCACCACACCACCCGGCACCTGGCGGCGGCGGTTCGCCGCCTGGCGCGCCAGGGCGGGAGTGCCCGACGAGGTCGCCTCCGTGTACGCCGACCACCGCATCGCCCTCGATCTGAAGGACCCGGGGCACCTGGAGTTGTTGCGGCACGAGTGGCAGCGCCGCCCGGGAGCGTTCCTCCAGGAACTGCCCGGAGCGGGTGCGTACGGCCACGGCTGGTCCGGGGGCCGGCCCACCGAGGTCGCCTTTCCGCTCGTACGGACCACCCCCGGCACGGCCCGGCCGCCGGCCATCGGCACGGTCCGTCCGCACCCGGTCCACGGCCCGGGTTCGCGGTGGCTCTACGCCAAGCTGTACTGCGCCGCGGAACACCAGGACACCCTGCTCGCCCGGCGGCTCCCCGGCCTGCTGAGCCGGTTGCCGAAGGGCGTGGACCGCTGGCACTTCCTCCGCTACAGCGACCCCGCACCCCATCTGCGGCTGCGCTTCCACGGCACCCCGGAGGTCCTCGGCGGCAGGCTGCTGCCCCTCCTCGGGCCGTGGGCCGATGAGTTGCGGCGACAGGGATGGTGCGCGCGCATGGTGCTCGACGCCTACGAACCCGAGTGGGAGCGCTACGGCGGGCCCGAGGCGATGGCGGACGCCGAGGCGGCCTTCGACGCGGACAGCCGGGCGTGCCTGGAGCAGGTGGCCCTGCTCCGTGAGGGCGCCCTGGACATCGACCCCCGGCTGCTGGCCGCGGCCAATTACGTGGACCTGGCCCACCGCTTCTTCCCCGGCACCGAAGGCCCCGGCCACCGCGAGGCGGCGTACCGGCTGGCAGCCGACGCGGGCCCGCTCGGGCACCGGGCGGCGCCGACCGCCCTGCGGCAGGAGGCACGGCGGCTCATCGATCCGGACGGCCGGTGGACGGAGCTGGCCCGGCGGCCGGGCGGGGCTCAGGTGCTGCGCGCCTGGGAACGTCGCGGCCCGGCCGTCGCCGCGTACGGGGCCCGGCTGCGCGATCTCGGCGAGGCGGCGTGGGCCGAGGGCGGCACGGTCCTGACGTCCCTGTTGCACATGCATCACAACCGGCTCGTGGGAACGGCCCGCGGTGCCGAGGAGGAGTCGCTCGCCCTGGCGCACCTGGCGGTGCGGGCGCACATCGGCCGGGAGCGGGCGCGGGCATGAGCACACGGGACAGGGCGGCGGCCCTCTCCGCCGACATCGCCGAGCGGCTCGCCGATCCGGCCCGCGTCCGGGCGCTGCTGCCGGCGTCGGAGGACGCGTCGCGGGCGCTCACCTTGAGCGACGGCGCGCCTGGCATCGCGCTGTTGCACCTGGAGCGCGGGCGGGTGGCGGACGGCGCCCTGGGCACCGCGCACCGGTGGCTGGCCGACGCGGTCGCCCTGGCCAAGAACGCGTCGGGTGCCACCCCTCCTTCGGCTCCGGGGCTGTATCTGGGCATTCCCGCGCTGTCCTTCGCCATGTGCCGCGCCGAGCTGGTCTCCGGGCGTCCGGTTCCGGCGGCCGCGCGGCTCGCCGGGCACGTCCGGGCGTTCGCCCGGGGGCTCGCCGCCTGGGAACGGCGGCGCCGCCCGCACGGCGGGGAGTGCGTGAGCGTCGGGACGTACGACGTCATCTCGGGGCTGGCGGGCCTGGGCGCGCATCTGCTCGACGGTCGGCAGGACGGTGTCGAGGGCAATGGCGAGGCACTGGCCGAGGTCCTGACGGCGCTGACGGGGCTGGCCGTGCCGCTGCGGCTCGACGGGCGTTCGCTGCCGGGCTGGTGGACCGCCCAGCACTCCTCCGGTTACGCGCCGACGGCCCCGGAGACCGGCCACGCCAATGTCGGCCTGGCGCACGGCGCCCCCGGGCCGCTGGCCCTGCTGGCCCTGGCCTGGCGGCAGGGAGTGGTCGTGCCCGGGCAGGAGCGGGCCATCCGGGTGCTCGCCGAGTGGCTGATGGACATCGAGCGGCGGGACGAGGAGGGCGGCTGGTGGCCCCGCACGCTGGTCCTGGCTCCCGGCGGTGCGGTGACCGCCAACGAGAGCGCACCGGGCCGGGCGTCGTGGTGCTACGGGACCGTGGGGATCGCCAGGGCGCTGTATCTGGCGGGGAGCGCGCTGGACGTGCCCGAGTGGCGCCGCGCCGCGCTCACCGCCTGGCACGCGGCGCTCACGCGCGCCCGTCACACCGAGGGCGGGCCGGTGGGGGCGGGGTTGACGGACGCGGGGCTCTGCCATGGCTGGGCGGGTGTGCTGCAGGCCACCTGGCGCATGGCGGACGACACGGGGGACCCGGGACTGCGCGCGTGGCTGCCCTGGATCGCCGACCGCGTCCTGGATCTGGCGGCCACCGACCAACCCTTCGGCCTGCGGCCCCCGCTGCCGGATGCCGGCACGGTCAGCGACCCGGCGGGTTTCCTCACCGGCGCGGCGGGCGCGGCACTCGCGCTGCACACCTTCGCCACCGACACCGCGCCGGCGACCCGTTGGGACCGGGCGTTGCTGCTGGCGTGAGCCGGGCGGACGGGGGCATGGGACGATCGGCGGGTGAACACGATCTGGGCCACGGTGCGCCGGACGCGCCGCCTCGGGCGAGCGGCCGCGCCGGTCGCCGTGACCGCTCTTCTGGCCGCCTGCACCGCCTCTCCCCCCGCCGCCCCGACGACGGACGCGGCCCCTCCCACGCCGTGCGTCGAGATCCAGGCGGGTCCCGTCGACGGTGCCATGGGACTGCGTTCGCTGACCCTGGAGATGGTCAACTGCGGTACGCGGCCCTACACCGTGAAGGGCTCTCCGACGGTTCGCGTCCTGGACGGCGACCGCAAGCGGATCGACGTCACGGTCACCGAGGGGTCCTCCTCCGTCGCCACCACCGGCGACGCGACCCCGAGGGCCGTGACGCTGCGGCCCGGCGAGAAGGCCGTGGCGGGGCTGCTGTGGCGGAACACCGTGACGGATGCGACGGTGACCGCCGTGCGCGCCACGTACCTTCAGGTGGCCCCGGCCGACGGGGAGCCCTGGCAGACGGTGAAGCCGGACTCCGGCATCGACCTGGGCACCACCGGCAAGGTCGGTGTCAGTCCGTGGAAGCTGCCGTCCCGGAAGTGAGCCGGGGCCGCGCGTCACGCTTCCTCCGCATGACGAGCGCATGACTGGCGCATGACGGGCCGTCGGGAGATGTCGTAGCGGCCCGCCGGGCCTGTGGGGGCGGGGAGTTGACGCGTCGTCCGCGGGATGTGTGATCCAGATCATCGCCCCGGTGTCGGGGGAAGCGGGCCGGTCGCCATCGTGCGCATGGCATGATCATGCGGATCATTACCGGCGGGTACACAACGCGCCCGCAGCCGTGTGACGCAATCCGCAGGTGTCGATTCCCTGCGGCCTGCCCCCACCTCACGCTCCGAGGATCCCATTTTGCGCAAGACCCACAGAAGTATCGCTTTACTGCCCGCTCTCGCCGCCGCCTCCCTGCTCGTCGCCGGGTGTTCGGCCGCCTCCCCCTCCCCCGCCGCGGTCGGCGGCGACGCGGAGCCGAAGGGGGGCGCCTCCCCGGCGGCGGCTCCCGCCCCGCAGCTCGCCGTCCAGGCGGCGCCGGCCCACGCGGCCGGCGCCCCGAGCGCCGTGGCCCGTCCCTCCGGCGGCGGCCGTCAGGCGCAGAAGTCCTCACTGAAGATCGCCTCGTTCGACCGCAAGAGCGGACGGGCCGTCATCTCCGGTGGGTCGGACGCGCCGAAGAAGCCCACAGCGGGACACACCTCGCCGCCCCATGCGGCACCCCCGAAGTCGGCCGTGGCCGTCGGTGACGTCATCGCGAGCGCGCCCGCCCCCGGGGCGCCCGACGGCGTGCTCGCCAAGGTCACCGAGGTGCTGGGGAAGACCGGGCAGGGCACCGAGGTCAACACGGCCCCGGCGACGCTCGGTGCCCTGCTGGGCGACGCCAAGGCCGACGGCAAGGTGCCCGTCGACCCGGCCGCCATGAAGGTCGAGCCGCTGCTCAAGGGCACGAAGGTCTCCTGGGCGAAGACGGGCGACGTCCGGTTCGGCCCCAAGGGCGGCAAGGTGCCGCTGGGCAGCCTGCGGATCGACGTCGGAGCCTCGGTCCCCACGGCCAAGGGCGCCCCGGTGTCCGCCGAGGCGTCGGTGGCGGGCTTCGTCCAGCTGGCTCCCGAGGTCGACTTCTCCTACAACGGCGGCGGGTTCGGCTCCGCGGGTACGCCCGGCACCGCGTCTCTCGGGCTCTCCGGCGACTGGTCCTCCCAGTGGGAGCTGAAGGGGCAGGCGGCCGGGTCCACCAAGGACGGCAAGCCGCTGCGGCTGCCGTTCGCGAAGCTGCACGCCGCCCCCGTCATCCAGGTGGGTCCGGTGCCGGTCGTCGTGAACGTCGACTTCACCTGCTACCTCCAGGTGGACGGTGACGGCCGGATCGGCGTCGACGTCAAGCAGAGCGTCAAGGGCGACTTCCGGGTCGGCGGCGACTACACCCGGGGCAAGGGCTGGAGCCCCGTCTCGACGTCCGACCTGAAGGCGACCCCGGTGGTCGCGACGGCGACCGCCGCGGGTCAGGTGAAGGCCACGCTCGGCGCCGAGGCGGCCGTCGGGCTGTACGGCATGGCGGGTGTCAACGCCGAACTGGCCCCGTACCTGCGGGCCGAGGCCGAGGGCAGCGCCACCGGTGCGAGCGACGGCACCGCCTCCGCCACCGGTCGGTGGGCGGCGTTCGGCGGGTTCGACCTGTCGGGCGCGCTCCAGGCTCAGCTGCGGGTATTCGGCACGCCGATCTTCGAGAAGCGCATTCCCCTCGGTTCGCTGCACCGGGAGTGGAAGCTCGGAGGCGGCCAGGGATCGGTGTCCACGGCACCACGGGCCAAGGGGCACTGAGCCCCGGGGCCACCCCGTCCATCGGGCCGGGTGCCCGGGAGGAGTTCGACTCCTCCCGGGTGCCCGGCCCGTGGGCGTCGCGGGGCTCCATGGGGAGGTGGCCGCCGCGCCGTCACCAGGGCCCGAAGGGCACGAGGTCGGGGCCGACGCTGTGCCAGTCGTCACCGCCCTCATGGACGCGGTGGAAGAGGTGTCCGCAGTACCAGACCACCACGTCCTGCCCGTCGGTGTTCTCACCGTTCACATACGCGTCGAGCCCGTCGGCGTGGGCCCCGCCCTGCCTGCCGTAGCGGTCCTCGCTCGCGCGGTGGCGCAGCAGCCACAGGTCCGAGGAGGAGAAGGCGTCGGCGACGCCGTCGTTCGCGCCGGGAAGCAGGTGGTAGCCGCGCCCGCTGTCGCGGTCGAGGACGGCCCAACTGCGTCGGGAGGGCACGTTCTTGACCCTTTTGGTCTCGGTGCGGAAGGGGTGCCAGCCGGCTCCCCACCCCTCGTCGGCGGTGTAGTCGTTGTATTCCAGCAGCAGGTCGCGCCGGTTGTCGTCGATGTCGAAGTCGAACCGCCAGTAGGTGTGATGGCGGTGGTCGTAGTGGCACTGGAGTCCCGCGCTGAAGAGCCGTGGCATCACCACGCCGTGCTCCCAGAAGGTCCAGCGGTGCGTCAGCCGGTAGGCGCCGATGGTGTGGTACGACTCCACGCTCAGGGCGCGCCGCCCGGCGCCGGTGTAGGAGTAGACGCACACCCGGCTGCGGGGGCAACGAGCGGTGGGGTGGGCGTTGTTGTAGTTGAGGGGGTCCTTGAACGGGCCGCAGGGCCCGTGGTACTGCACCCGCAGCGAGGGCAGGCTCGCCTTCGAGAACACCCGGTGCCCCCGGTACGCGGCGGCCAGGATCACGATGCCCTCTTCGTCGGGCGCGTCCGCCAGCCGCCAGTCGAAGACCCACAGCGGGTTCGCGGCACCGGGCCACACGACGTGCCCCGTCTCACTCATCGCCGTCACCTCCCGCGCCGAGCACCCGCTCCTCGCCGAGGTCCACCACGACCCGGACCCGGGGCAGCCGCTCGTCCGGCAGGCCGAACCCCACATAGGCCCGGCGGTGGCCGTGGTGCTCGTCGCCCTCGGCGACGTCGCTGGTGAGCAGCACCATGGGGACGCAGTCGGGAGTGGCCCGCCGGGCGACCTCGGGGTGGGTACGGGCGAGCGTCACCGCACGCTCGATCTCGGCGTCCGACAGGCCGGGTTGGGCGGAGCTCTCCACCAGGCCGGCAACCGTGGGCGGCGCGCCGTCGTCGAGGGTGATCTCCAGCGTCCGCCCGCCCGTGTAGTCGTAGGCGAGGACGAGGATCGCGGGGGTGGTCCGGTCCTTGTCGTCGGCGAGGGCACTGGCGCCGAGGAGGGCGTACCGGCGGCCGTCCAGCGCGGCGCGCACCCGGTCGTCCGTCGTCAGCGCGGGCGCGACCCGGCTCAGCAGTTCCTCGCTCGTGGGGGCGGTCGCGCGGTCGCACCCGACGGGCTCGGCGGGGCCCGGCTCCGGGCCGGGGCCGGGGATGTCGCGGATCGCGGGTTCCACGGTGGCGGGGAACTCCGGCAGTCGAGGTCGGTCCGGTGGGGGTTCGAGACGGATATCTGGCATGGAACACCCTTCCCTCCCGGCTCCCGCTCCCGCAGCCGGGCGCGGAGCACCCCGATATGAATTCCCCGCGCACGCATCTCGTCACCGGGTGTGCCGGGCGGGGCGAGGTGTGGTCGCCCGGCCGGGCTCCGGCGCGCGCCGGAGGGCGCGCGGACCGGGGTGCGCGGGTGTCCCGGGACGGAAGAGGGCACCTGTTCTCCGCGGCCGGCCCCGCCGCGCCCAGGATGGCCGCCACCCTGTCGTCGCGCGCCATGGGACGCCGAAAGCGGCTTCGCCGGACCGCCGTCGGGGTCCGCCGAAGCCGCCTTCGGGCCGTTCGATCCTGCCGCTCAGCCCTGCCTGTTGTCGACGACGGCACGCAGCTTGCCGCTCGTCGCCGTACGGGCGAAGTCGGCGCCGTCGGCCGTCTCCACGATGAGGTCGAGCAGCCGGTCGTCGACGGCCGAGCGCAGTTCCTCGTAGCCCGCCAGGAAAGCCGTCCGCAGCTCCCGCGGCTCCGCCGTGTCCGTGGCCTCGACGCGGACGGTGAGCTGTTCGCGGGCCTCGGTGCGGGCGAGCAGCACCTGGAGTTCGCCGCGGTAGCCGCAGTCCTGCTCGGCGATGGCCACGAAGCGGCGGTAGTTGAGGAAGTACGCCGCCACGCGCATCACGTCGCCGCCCCGGCCGAGCAGTTCGAAGCGCGGCGACTTGTTGCCGCAGGCGCAGGGGCCGGGGAGGGCGCGGCCGAGGTCGCCGATGACGTACCGGCCGAGGTTCTGGCCGCGCCGGGCATGGGTGCTGAACACCAGTCGGCCGGTCTCACCGGGCGGCACGGGCCGGTCGGCCTCGGTCTCGATTATCTCCATCGTGTGCAGGTCGGCGTGCAGGTGGTGGACGCCGCCGGTGGACTCGGTGCACTGGTAGCCGAGCGGGCCGAGGTCGGTGGATCCGTAGGTGATGGAGCGGACCGTCTCGATGCCGAAGTCCTCGGTCAGGACGCGGCGCTGCTCGGCGGTGAAGTGCTCCCCGCCGTAGAAGATCTTGCGGATGCCGCCGTACGAGCGCAGCAGGTCCGCCTGCTCGTGGAGGAGCTGCCAGAGGTAGGACGGCATGCCGAAGAGCGTGTCCGCCCCGTGGGCGACCAGTGCCTCGGCGGTGACGCGGTGGTCGGGGCCGGCCGCCATCGGCAGTTGGGTGCCGCCCAGCCGCTCCAGGATGGAGAAGAAGCTGATGAAGCCGCCGTACATGCCGCCGCAGTAGAAGAGGTTGGCGGTGCGGTCGCGCGCCGGGTCGTAACCCGCGGCGAGCAGGCCGCGGGCGGCGGCGCGCATCTGCGTGTCGTAGTCGTCGTAGGTGAACAGGGACAGGGCGGGCTTGCCGGTGCTGCCGCCGCTGCGGAAGTACAGCTCGGCGTCACGCCGGTCGACGCTGTCGTTGAGCTCCTGGACGGCCGCCTTGTCGAGCAGCGGTCCGGTGGGCGGCGGGAAGGAGACCGGCCGGGTCAGGTCGTCGAGGCAGGCCGTGGTGGCGAAGCGCTCGTCGGCCTGGACGGCCACGCGGCGGCTGTAGCGCTGGAGGGCGTAGACACCGTCGTGCGGCTCGCCGGAGTAGCCGCCGAGCATCCGGCCGAGCGGCGTGACGCGGGTGGCCCCGGCGGCCAGGGCGAGACGGGACAGCTCCGCGATATCGGTGCGGTCACCGGCGATGCCGGCGGTCTGCAGATAGCGGCGCATGGGACGCAGGGTGCCGAGGAGGTTCTTGCGCGGCAGGGGCTTGACCCACACGCTGCGGTGCAGCGGGGAGGCGGTGAGGGCCGGCCGGATGTCGGCCATGACACGCCAGGAGCCGTCGGGGGCGGCGATGACGCGGGTCAGGTCCAGGTGCTCCTCGAGGCGGGCGATGAGCTCGGTGGTGGTGAGCTCGGCCTCCTCCGCGGGGCTCGTCGCGGTGTCGCGCTCGGCGGGCGGCATGCCGCCGAGGACGGCGGCGAAGCGCTCGGCGAAGGCGAAGACCTCGTCCTGGTCCTCGGTGTCGAGGTAGACGACCTGCGGGCTGGAGCACGCCTGCTGTTCGTGCAGGCAGACGTCCGTCGCCAGGGCGGCCAGGGCGGCCGGGTCCTGCCAGGCGTCCCGGGTGAGGTAGGCGAAGGAGATCTTGTGGCCCCACTCCACCAGGCGGCAGCCGGGCGGCACATGGGCCGCCACGCCCTCGACGGCGCTCTCGCCGCCCCACACGGCCACGGCGTCGGCGGGGGCGCACATCATGCCCAGCCAGTCCTGCCGGGAGGAGGAGAAGCGCAGCACGATGACGCGCTCGGCGATGGCGCCCGTGGGGTCCAGGGCGGCGAGTTCGGCGAGCAGGTGCTGGGCGAGGAGGGTGTCGGCGCTGCTGGTCTTGAGGACGTTGACGTTTCCGGCGAGGAGGCCTTCGACGAGGCTGAGCGGCGCGACGGTGGCGGCGTTGCCGGGGGCGATGTGCGCGACGAGACCGACGGGGGCCCAGGCCTCGTAGACGGTCTCCTTGGCGTCGGGGCGGTTCAGCCGCTGCGGGCTGGTGCCGCCGAGCTCGCGCCGGAGTTTGGTGGTCAGTTCCGGCCGGCTGAGGAAGGCGGCCAGTTCGGTGAGGACGGATGTGTCCTCGCCCTCGGCCAGGTGCTCCGCCAGACGGGCGTGGGTGGGGTGGGCCGGGTCGCGCAGGGCGGCCGCGAGCTGTTCGCAGGCGGCCAGGACGGTCTCGGTGTCCAGCGGCTCGGCCAGCGCCGCCTCGACCGTGGCGGACAGGCCGGCCAGCCGGCGGCCCGCTTCCTCGTCGTCGACGAACGTGCCCTGCCAGTAGTGGTGCTGCACGTTTTCGGTCATCACGACATGCCCTTCATCAGTTCGGCGGCGGCCACCGCACAGCTCTTGTTGCGGCTCACACCGGCGCGGCCGTGCAGGGTGAACCAGGGGGTGTTCAGCTCGCAGCCGCATTCCTCGCCCGGGTGCAGCGTGGCGAGGTCGCCCATGACGACGCTCTGCGCCGGTACGGAGGTGATGTACGGCGAGACGAGGTGCAGATAGCCCGTCTCGCCGTACGGCAGCGGCTCGAGCGTGCGGGTGGAGCGGATGAACACCCGGGACCAGACGGGGGCGTGCAGGCGGTGGTGGTCGCACTCGATGTAGGGAATGCAGTGCTCGACCGAGCCGAAGGTGTCGCGGATCCGCTCGGAGGGGACCCCCAGCTGCTCGGTGATGCGCCCGTACAGCTCGTCCTTGCCGATCTGCTGGTCGGCGTGGCCCTTCCAGCCGCCGCCGAAGAGGATCAGCGAGCCCTCGGGGAGCGTCAGGGGCGGCAGTCCCATGGCGCGCATCCGCTCCAGGGTGAACCAGAGGAACGCGGGGAAGCCCAGGATGCGGACGGGGATGTCGTCCTCGGCGTAGCGGCGCAGCGCGGCGACGACGCCGAAGGGGTCGAACTCGTGCCCGCTGCCGGTGTTGCGCAGGGCGTACTCGACGTGCCGGGCGGGCGCGAAGTCGCAGAGGTAGTTGTCGGTGAAGGAGGTGCCCAGCTTCAGGTCCGGTGCGGGCTGGTAGCTGAAGAGGAGGTAGTTGACCTCCTGGTCGGGGGTGATCCAGCCGTTGCGGTCGAAGATGCGGGCGACCATGCGCTGGGCGGAGCGGATGGTCCATTCGTCGAAGAACATCTGCGACTTCTGGCCGGTGGTGCCGGAGGAGGTCAGGTGCAGATGGACGTCGTCACGGGGGATGGACAGCACCTCGTGGCGCTTGAAGAAGTTCGCGTGCACGAGCGGGGCGGTGAACTCCCCGGCCGGGGCGCTTTCCTCGGTGGCCTCGTGGAGCCTGCGGAAGAACGGGGAGCGTTCGCTGTGCCAGGCGTTGCTCTCGGCCATGGCCGCGGCGAACAGCTCGTCCTCGGCGGGGCCGACGGCGTAGGGGTCGGTCAGGTCGCACAGTTCCTGGACCCGGGCGAGCAGGGCCGGGTCGGGGACGTCGACGGGAGCGAGGTGGGGATTCATCGGATTCATGGGGCAACCTCGAGTGTGGGCAGGTAGGTCGACGCCCAGGCCGACACGTAGGCGTCCAGGTAGGGCTGGAGCGGCTCGTCGACGGCCAGGCCGCGGAAGTCGATCTGCTCGGTGGTCCGGGTCATCACGACGTAGTCGGTGAAGCCGTCGCCTTCGGGGCGCATCGCCGGGTAGAGGGCGCTCGGGATGAAGCCCTGGGCGAGGCAGGCGGAGAGCAGGCCGTGCTGGGACAGCGGCAGCAGGGCTTCGACGTAGCCCGCGCCGGCGCGGGTGAGGGTCCGGGTGAGGGGCTCCAGCCACGCGGCCGCGTCGGCCGGGGCGGGGTGCGCGGCGACCAGGGCGCAGTAGCCCCCGGTGCGGTTGAGATAGGCGTACACCTCGAAGTGGCCGTCGTCGGGCATCAGCAGCACGTTGGGGGTGTGCAGCGGGTAGAACCACTGGGCGGCGTCGGGGAAGCGCTCGTGGAAGCGGCGGCGGACGAAGGCCGGTGCCTCGATCATCTCCAGCGGTGCCGCCGTCGGTCCGGCGGGCGCGGGGAGCGGGGCGGTGGCCTCGGTGCGGGCGTAGCTGATGCCCAGGCTGCGTTCGACGGTGCGCAGCAGGGGTGCCAGCGGCGCGGGCACCTCGGGCACGGGGAGCCGTCGGTCCAGTACCCCTGCGGAGTGACGCGCGTAGAGTGCGAGGCTTTCGCGGCTGTTGAGGGCCACGGCGTTGGGCAGGACGCCCAGGGGACGGAAGCCGTTGCGGGAGACCACGCGCTGCGGTCCGGCGCTGACGGTGCGGACGGTGGCGTACACCGAGTCCAGCCGCCCGGAGTCCAGCATCCGCGCGCACAGCTCCTCGGTCAGCGTCCCGGCCAGTCCGGCCGCCCGGTGGTCGGGGTGGACGGCGAGGCCCTCGAGCTTGCCGGTGCGGCTGCCGGCCTCGCCACGGATGGCCGCCGATCCGGCCAGGCCGCCGGTCCGCGGGCAGCGGGCGACGAGCCAGAGGGAGTGCGGGTCCGCGATGAGGCGGGACATCTCGGCGGGGTCGGTGCCGAGCGCGACGGGGTAGTGCGGTCCGTAGACGGCGTAGTAGAGCTGGCGCAGATCGGCGATGTCGGCGGGGGTCGCCGTCCCGATCGTGGCGGTCATCGCGCTCCCCCCGCGTCGGCCAGCGGCCGGCTCTCGCGCGCCGGCGCGTCCGCCGCCGCCTCGGTGTCGGTGTCGGTGTCAGTCGTGGTGCCGGGCTCGCGCAGCAGCGCCAGGGCGCAGGCCGCGGGGATCAGCCCGACCGCCTGGATCAGGCACAGGGTCTGCGCGGAGAGGTGGTCGCCGAGCAGGCCGAACAGCAGGGAGGCCACGGGGAACGTCGCGCCCAGCAGGGCCTGCATGACGGCGAAGAAGGCGGGCTTGTCGGAGGTGGGGACCAGCCGCTGGAACAGGGCCACGAAGCGGACGCCGATCACACCCACGCACCAGCCGGCCACCGCGAGGCAGCCCGCGATGACGGGCCGTTCGGCGATCACGCCGGGCAGGGCGAGGACGACGGCCATCGTGCCCAGGCAGAGCGAGCCGACGACGGTGGGGCGGCCGGGTACCCGGGCGCCGGTGAAGGAGCCGATCAGGGTGCCCGCGCCGAGGGAGGCTTCGAGCAGGGCGACGGTGCCACCGCCGCCCTGGAGGGACGACCTGGTGTAGAGCGGGATGATGACGAAGACGGCGGTGGTGAAGAGATTGGCCGCGGCGAAGCAGATCAGGATCTTGCGGACGAAGGGCAGGTCGGCGAGGACCGCTCGGAGCGTCCGCCGGGCTTCGGCGCCCGCACCGGTCGCCTCGGCGGCGTCGGCGCCCTCGGTGGGCGAGGTGCGGAAGCGCGCGGTCGCGATGAGCGCAGCGGCGCACAGATAGGCGGCGGCGCAGCCGACCGCGAGCCCCGCCACTCCGGCACGGTCGACGATCAGGGCGCCGAGCAGTGCCCCGCCGAGGCTGGCCAGCGACTGGGTGGACAGCTCGAAGCCGGTCGCGGCCTCGATGTCCTCGTCGTCGACGAGTTCGGGCACGGAGGTGGTCAGACAGGGGTCGAAGAACGCCTGGCAGGTGGCGAGCGCCAGTGTCGCGGCGTACGCGGCGGCCAGCGGCAGATCGCTCGTGCCGGCCCACACGGCGAGCGCCGCCGCGGTGGCACCGGCGGCCCCGGCCGCCGTACGCAGCAGCGAGCGGTGCGCGAAGCGGGCGATGGCCCGGGCGACGACGGGGGCGAGGGTCACGGCGGGCAGCGTGCTGACCGCCATGAACAGGCCCGAGGCGAGGCCGCGGCCGCTGGTCACGGCGTAGGCGACGAGCCACCAGGACACGCCGACCTGGAACATCCGCACCGCGGCCTGGGTGAGGACCTGGCCCAGCCATACGGTGCCGAACGCGCGGTTGCGCAGCACGAGCGGCCGGGTGCGGCCGGTGTCGGTCGTCGGGGAACTCATGCGGTCGGCCTCTCGTCGATGACGCGGACGAGCTTGCCCGAGCGGGCGTTGACGGCGAGGTCGCGGTGGCGTACCCACTCGACCGTCAGCGGGTGCACGAATCCGGCCTGCTCGCTGTCGGGGTACAGCGGCCGGGCCGTGTACAGCTCGGTGATGATCTCCTTGGCGAGCACCTCCAGCTCCGCCGGGTCGTCGTCGCCCGGTGCGGTGGCCAGGCGAAGGATCAGGCCGTCGCGGCCGTCCCAGCGGCGGACCACGAGCTGCGAGCCCATGACACGGCCCTGGGTGTCCGCGGCGGTGACGGCGGCCTGCGCGTCCTGCGAGTACAGCGAGACGGGGCCGACGCGGACGCCCTCCTCCGCACGGCCGAGGATGCGGAAGTGCCCCTCGGTCTCCGTCCATTCCGCGCGGTCGCCCGCGGGGTAGCGGATGATCGGCATGAGGCGGCGGAAGAGGCTGGTGACGACGACGCGACCCGGCCGGTACGGCTCGGTGATCACTTCGCCGGTGGTCTCGTCGAGGATCTCGACGACGGAGTGCGGGGTGAACGCGCGGTGCAGCCGCGCGTCCGGCCCGGGCACGGGGCAGCCGAGCAGTCCGGCGTCGACGCTGGCGTAGCCGAGCGAGCGGGCCTCGGCGTGGGGGAAGGCGGCGGCCAGCAGTCGGCGCTGGTCGTCGAAGAGCGCCTCGCCGCCGAAGAACAGCAGCTCCACGTCGGGGAGCTGACGGTCCATGGAGATCAGGTGCTCGGCGAGCCGGCACAGGGTGGTCGGGGTGCCGGCCACCACCTGTGCGGCGAAGTCGTGGAGGGTGGGGATCGTCGACTCCAGCGGGGCGCCGCCGCCGATGGGCAGCCGGACGTTGTCGACCGGGGCGTGCGCGAGCGAGTCGAGGATGAACAGGAAGCTGGCGTACAGCTCCCCGGCGTAGAAGAGGTCCGCGACCCGGTGACCGGGGCGCAGCCCCGCGTCGAGCAGACCTTGGCCGAAAACGGTGACGAACTCCCGCCACTCCTCCCGGGTGTAGCAGGAGAACTTCGGCGCACCACTGGTGCCGCCGGTCTTGAAGACGGTCGCTTCGGCGAGCGGTGCGGTCAGCACGCGGTTGTGCTGGAGGGTGTTGGCTTGCCAGAACGCGCTCTGGTCCACGACGGGAAGGTCCGCGAGGCGGTCCGCGTCCGGCGGGAGGTCGGCGTAGAGCTCGGCGTAGAACGGCGAGTGGTGACGGGCGTGGCGTATGAGGTCCGAGAGCTGATGGACGGGCATGAAGGCCTTGTCTGGATGAATACGAGAAGGGCAGGAGTGCGCGGCAAGGCGGGTCTCAGAGCCCGCCACCTGCCTACGGGTGTTCGACGGGGATCGTGAGCGCGTCACAACTGACGCGCGGTCACGACCCCGGAACATCGAAGAAGATACCGCAAACTTTCCTTCGCTTCTTACATAGATGGCCTGAATTATCAATGATTTAACGGTGTACGAACGGAAGGGGCCTGCTTCTGGAACCTCAGGGGGTCAGCGGGGTGACGACCACGAAGCGCAGCCCGGGCGACTGCAGGGGCAGGAACATCTGCGTGGTGACGAGGACCTCCGCGCCCTGGTGGCACGGCAGGCGCAGCCGGAACCGGCGGCCGTCGTGGTGTTCGGCGACCTCGTAGCCCTCCGCCCAGATCCGCCGGCAGACGGCGTCGGCGGCGAGGACCTCCCGCAGCAGTTCCTGGAGCTGTGTGTTGCCCTGGTCCTGACAGCTCGCGACGCGCAGCGTGGCCAGGTACACCCGCGCGCAGCTCTCCTCCCAGTCGAGCACCTGCTCACGGGCCTCCCGCGAGGTGAGCCCCCAGCGCATCAGATTGGGGCGGGGCCCCTTGACCCAGGGGAACCATTCGGCCATGGGCGCGTTGGCCGCGACGATGTTCCAGGCGGCGTCGGCCAGATAGGCCGGATGCGGCGCCTGATGGTGCAGCAGCGAGAGCAGGGCCGGGTCCGAGGTGGTGTGCGTGGGCGGCGGATCGGTGGGCGGCCGGCGGCCGGAGACGCCGAGGAAGAGCGTGAGCGTCTCGGTCTCGTTCAGCCGCAGCGCCGCCGCGACGCGCAGCAGAAAGGCATCGGAGAATTCGCGGTGGGCACCGGTTTCCAAGGCCCGGTACCAGCCTTCGCTCACACCCGTCAGACGAGCCACGTCCGCCTGCGACAACCGCCCTCTCGACCGGTAGCCGGGTCCCCGCAACTCGGGTATGGAGGCGCGGTCGATCCGGGCGCGCCAGGCGCGGAGCAGTCGGCTCATGGGCTCTTCACCGGGCCGCGAATAGCCTCGCGTTCCCGTGACGCACCCTTGACTCTCCGTCATTCCGCTTGCCCCTCTTCGCTCGCCGTCGCAGATCAGGTTCTACATGATCAACACCAGAACACGCCAACATTTGGCAAGTAAAGGACAAGAGGGATGAGGGATGCGTTAGTTGATGCCAATACTTATTTGCTTTAGCAATCGAGCATAGAACCGTCACTGACACTCTCGGTACTGCGAGTGGCGGACGATCTGGTGCACACTCTGGCGGCACAGGGCATCGCCCGCCTCCCATCTGGCCTCATGTCCGCAGGTGCGGACCGGTATGCGGCGGCCGGGCGCAGTGCGAAGCCGTACAGATCCGCGGAGGCACATCGGAATGCAATTCCAGGTTCTCGGGCCGTTGAGTATTACCGACGGTTGTGACAGTGTCGTGCTGCAGCCCTCGAAGCCGACGGTTCTGCTCGCCGCCCTGTTGCTCCGCCATAACTCCGTGGTGTCCACCGAGTTCCTGCAGAGCGCGATTTGGGGCGACGACCGACCCGCCTCCGCAAAGGCGGCTCTGCAGAATTGCGTGCTGCGTCTGCGGCGCATCTTCGTCAAGTACGGCATAGCCAACGCGCTGATCGAGTCGGTCCCCGGCGGATATCGAATATCGATCGAGACCGCGGCACTCGACCTCATGAGATTTCGGCAACTGCTCGAATCCGCCGAGGCCGCGCGGGATCCCGATACGGAACTCCGGGCACTCAAGGAGGCACTCGCCCTCTGGCAGGGACCGTTCCTTGCCAATGTGCCCTCCGATGTGCTGCGCCGGGACGAGATTCCGCATCTCGTGGAGGAGCGGCTGCGGGCGGTGGAGCGCGCCCGCGACATCGAACTGTCGATGGGACGGTGCCAGCAGGTCATCACGGAACTGTGGACCGTGGCCCGGGCGTACCCGGCGCGCGAGCGGTTCCGGGAACAGCTCATCGAGGCCCTGTACCGGTCCGGCCGGCAGGCCGAGGCGTTGGCCGAATACCGTGCGGTCAAGGGATATTTGCGGGAGGAACTCGGTGTCAGTCCCGGCTCCTCGCTGCAGCGGCTCGAACTGACCATTCTGCGGGGCGACGACATCGGCCCGCCCGCCCCAGAGGACCGCGGCGCGGCCGAGGGCCCGGCCGCCACCGCCGCGGCAGCGGGTCTCCCGCCCGCCGAGGGCCCGCCGGCGCCACCGAAGGCACGAGCCGCCCTGACCGCACCACCCCCGACGGCATCGCCGATCGCACCCGTGCCGCACTTCACCGGGCGGGCGGCCGAGACGGCTTCCCTCGTCACCCGGCTCACCACCGGCGCCTCCCGGCCCGTCACCGTGGTGCTCTCGGGCGCGCCCGGCATCGGCAAGACCGCGCTCGCCCAGCACATCGCGCTGCTGACCCGCGACGCCTTCCCCGGCGGCCGGTTCCTGGTGCCGATGTCCCACCCGGACGGCACCCCCCGTTCCCCCGGTGAGGTCGCCTCGGCACTCGCCCGGCGGGAGCACCACGGGGCGGACGGGGGGCCGGACGACGGGCCGGACCACGGCCGCAGGCGGCTGCTGGTGCTCGACGACGTCACCGACGCGGACCAGGTGCGGCCGCTGCTGCCGGCCCGAGCGGGCGATGCGGTGATCATCACCAGCGGGCTCGGTCTGGCCGGGCTGGTCGCCGCGCACGGCGGTTGGGCGCACCGGCTCGACACCCTCACCGAGGAGGAGTCCTGCCGGCTGCTGGCCGCCGTCCTGGGCACCGAGCGGGCCGAGGCCGAGCCGGACGCGCTGCGGCTCCTCGCCGCCGGCTGCGGGCACTTCCCGCTGGCCCTCACCATCATGGCGGCCCGGCTCCTCACCCGGCCGCGGCTGCGGGTCGCGGACTGCGTGGCCTGGCTGCGGGACGACCCGGTCACCAGGCTGTCCCTGGCCGGCGACCCGCGTCTGTCGGTGCCCAGGGTGTTCGCCACCGCGCTCGACCGGCTCGACGCACCCCTCGCCGACGCGTTCGAGGCGATCGGCCGCGGGGACCGCCGACGGCTCACGGCCCGGCTGGGCGCCCGACTTCTGGGTGTGGGGCCGCAGGAGGCCGAGGAGACGCTGGAACGGCTCGTGGACGCCGGGTTGCTGGAGGAGGAGCCGGCCGGTGAGTACCACATGCACGAGCTGCTCCGGGCGTTCGCGCGCGCCCGGCCGGGCGCCGGCGACCGGACGGCCGTGCCGACCGTCGCGGCCGCGACCTCGCCCTGACTTTCCCTGACCTCACACTCCCCCTGCCCCGTAGCCGCCGACCACAGAGGTGTTCCACATGTCCGAAGCCTATGAGGCGATCGCCCGGACCCGGCCCCGCATCCGCCGGGACGTGCTCTTCACCGAGACCCCCGACGGGGTGCTGTTCCACAACGCGCACGGCGGGTTCCACCTCAATTCCCCTTCCGCCTACCGCTTCGCCACCCTGGTCGTCCCGCACCTCAGCGGCGAGAACCGTGTCGAGGACATCTGCCGGGGGCTCGGGGAGAAGCAGCGGGCCATGGTGGCCCGTCTGGTGACGACGCTCTACGAGCGGAAGTTCGCCCGCGACGCCCCCGCCCCCGACGAGGCGGCGACGGCGCTCGCCCCCGAGGTCGGCCGGCGTTTCGCCGCGCAGCTTGCCTACGTCGACCACTACGTCGACGACGCGCCCCGGCGCTTCGAGCGGTTCCGGGGCACCCGGGTGGCGGTGCTCGGCGACGATCTCGTGGCCCGCTGGTGCGTCCTCGCTCTGGTCCGCAACGGCTGCGCGTCGATCGACGTACTGCCGGGCGCCGACAGCCCGGCGAACCGGTTCGAGGACGTGCGTGCCGAGGCGTCGGCGCTGGCCGCCGAGGGCTGCCCGGTGGAGATCGGCCTCCTCGGCGGGGGCGACGCCGACGGCACCCTCGGCTGGGCGGACCTCTCGGCGTACGACGCCGTCGTGGTCACCGGCGGGCCCGCCGGATCCCGGCGGCTGCTGCGGCTGTTGACTGCCGGTGTCCCCGAGGGCACGTATCTGCTGCCCGCCTCGATGTTCGGCTCCCACGCGGTCGTCGGCCCGCTGATGGCGTCCGGCACCACCGGCTGCTGGGCCTGCGCCGTGCTGCGGCTCGGCGCCAACGGCGACGCGGGCGCGGCGGCCGAGCTGTGGAGCGGGCTGGCCCTGCCCACGGCCGGGGCGCCGGTGGACGAGCTGCCCGGCCGGAGCCTGTCGGCGATGATCGGCAATCTCCTCGGGTACGAGATCTTCCGGCTCGCCACCGAGGCGCTGCCCGCCGAGACACGCGGGCAGGTCATCGTCCAGGACGCCGATTCCTTCGACGTCGTCGCGGAACCCTTGCTGCCGCACCCGCGCTGCCCGTTCTGCGCCGACCGCGACGAGACGCCCGAGGACCTCGCCCTGGAGGCCCTGCCGGGGCCGGAGCGGGCCCCCGCCACGGTGGAGGTCGACCCCGACGCGCTGCTCGCTGAGCTCAACGGCCGTCAGGTGCTGGTCCGGCCGCACACCGGTGTGTTCCACCGGTTCACCGACGAGCCCTGGACCCAGACCCCGCTGAAGGTCGGCAGCGTGAGCCTGTCCGTCGGGCACACCGCCCGGCGGCAGATCGCCGCGTTCGACATCCACACGGTGGCCGGCGCCCGGCTGAAGGCCCTGGACGCGGCCGCCGCCGTCTACACCGAGCACGTCGCCCCGCTGAAGGGGGTCCGCACCACCGAGAGCGTCACCGCCGCCGAGCTGGAACACGCCCCGGACCCCGCCGCGTACTCCGTCGCCAGCGGGCTTCCCGCCGGCCCCGGCCAGGTGGCGCACTGGGTCCCCGCGACCTCACTGCTCACCAAGGAGCCGGCGCTCGTACCGGCCGGGGCCGTGCGCACCTTCGGCCCCTACAACCGCCACCGACTGTACGTCCCCACCTCCGCGGGTACGGGCGCGGGGCCGACAGCCGCCGCGGCGGCGGGCCGCGGGCTGCTGTCCGCTCTCACCCACGACGCCCTGGGGCACGCGGTACGCGGCTCGGGGCAGGTGACGCGCGTGGCGGCCGAGACCGTCGGGGACGACGCGGAGCTGGTCTTCCTCCTCGCCTCCGCCCGCAACCTCGGCATCGGTATCGAGCTGCTGGACCTCGGGGAGCGGGCGCGCTCCTCGGCCCACGTCCTGCTGTGCCGCGCCGCCGACCCGCGTGGCGGGGCCGGGCTCTGGGCCGTGGCCGGGGAACTCGGCTGGCGGGACGCAGCGGCCGCGGCGGTCCGCGATCTGCTCGGCCGCGCCCAGTTCGAACGGGAGCTCCCCGAGGGCGAGTCGGCCGACACCGGCGACCCGCTGCTGGGGGACCTCGCCCCCGAGGCCCTGGCCGTCACCGGGGAGAGCGCCGCCCTCGGCGCCGAGGCCACCTCCTACCCGGCGGTGCTCGCGCGGCTGCGGTCGGCGGGCCGGGACGCCCTGGCCGTGCCCACCGGCCCGGCCGATCTGGCGGCCGGCGGCATCATCACGGCCCGGGTGCTGCTCACTTCAGGGGCGGCCCGTGCCTAGCGGTGGCGCCGCCGGAGCGCCCGGCCTCGAAGAGGCGTCCTGCCGGGCCCTGGGCGACGCCGTACGGCGGGCGCTGCGGGGGCGGGTGGCCGGGCCGGTGCGGTTGGAGGTGTCGGCGCTGGGCGTACGCGACGAGCTGACGGCCGGTCCGTCGGCGCCGTCCGACCCGGCGGCCGTGCCCCTGCTGCTCTACGGTCACCACGCGCTGGTCGGTCCGCTCCCCCGCCCCGGCGGCGGGCGGCGGCCCTGCGCGCGGTGTCTGGCCCGCCGTTGGCAGTCGGTGCGGCGGCGCTCGCTGCGGGACGCCCTGGAGCTCGGTTCCGGCACCCGGGCGGCGGGCGTCGCGCCCTATGCGACACCGTTCGCGGCCGACGCGATCGCCGCGCTGATCGTGGCGGCCCAGGCGGCCGACCGGGCCGACGAGGGGCCCTTCGCCGCCGTCCACCTCGTGGACCTGGAGACGCTCCGGGTGAGCCGCAGGCTGCTGGTGCCGGACGCGGAGTGCCCCGACTGCGGGCGGCGCGTCCCCGACAGCCCGCGGGCCGCGGCGGTGGAGCTGCGGCCGACGCCCGAGCACCGGCCCGGTTCGTTCCGGCTCCGCGGCATCGAGACGTACGACCTGCCGGCGGAGGCGTTCGCCAACCCGGTCTGCGGCGCGCTCGGCCCCGCCGTCGTGCACGACGTGGGCTCGGCGTCCACCGCCGCCACCGTCGGGTGCTTCGAACTGCGCTCCGGAACCTACCTCCGGGAGACGTTCTGGGGCGGTCACGCCGACTCCTACGCGCACAGCGAGCGCGTCGGGATCCTGGAGGGCCTCGAACGTGCCGCGGGCATGCGGGCCCGGGCCAGGACGACCGGGGTGGTGGCGTCCTGGGAGTCGCTGGGCGAGACGGCGCTGGACCCGCGTGTGTGCGGCCTGTACGACCCAAAGTTCCACCGCGACAACCCCGACGTGGTGCCCTTCTCCCCGGACCGGCGCATTCCGTGGGTGTGGGGTCACTCCCTGCGGGACCGGCGCCCGGTGCTGGTGCCGGAGGTGCTGACGTACTACGGCACGCCCGGCCTGGAGAACCGCTTCGTGCAGGAGAGCTCCAACGGCTGTGCCTCGGGCGGCAGTCTGGCGGAGGCCGTCTACTTCGGCCTGATGGAGGTGATCGAGCGGGACGCCTTCCTGCTGGCCTGGTACGGGCGGGCGGCGCTCCCGGAGATCGACCCGCGCTCCAGCCGCGACCCCCGGACCCGGCAGATGGTCGACCGGCTGGAGATGTACGGGTACGAGGCACGGTTCTTCGACACCCGGGTGACGTTCCCGATCCCGGTGGTGACCGCGGTCGCCGTCCGGCGGGACGGCGGGCCCGGCGCCCTGTGCTTCGGCGCGGGGGCGGGCCTGGACCCCGAGGCGGCGATCAGCGGCGGGCTCTGCGAGATCGCGACCGACGCCGTGAACCTGCGCGGCAGGACCGAGCGCGACGGGGAGCGGCTGCGCGCGATGGCAGCCGACTTCGACAAGGTGCTGGCGCTGCACGACCATCCGCTCGTCTACGGGCTCCCCGAGATGGCGCACCACGCGTCGTTCCTGCTCGGTGCGGCGGGCGCGCCCCGGCAACCGAAGCTCGCCGTCGCGGAGCTCTACGGTCCGCAGCGGCCCGTGCTGCCGGTCTCGGGCGACCTGGCGACCGATGTGGGTACCTGCGTCGACGCGGTGGCCGCGGCGGGCTTCGATGTGATCGTCGTCGACCAGACACTGCCCGAGCAGCGGGACCTGGGACTGCACACCGTGAGCGTCCTCGTCCCCGGGCTGGTCCCCATCGACTTCGGATGGCGGCGCCAGCGGGCGCTGCGGATGTCCCGCACGCGCACGGCCCTGCACGAGGCGGGGCTGCGCGAGCGGGAGTTGCTGCCCGGTGAGCTCAATCCCGCCCCGCATCCCTTTCCGTGACCCCGGACAACCGGCTCGCGACCGACAACGCCCAGACAAGGAGTTCCCATGGGTTTCGCCCATGAATACGCGGCTGCGATCATGCAGCGCGGCCGGGTTCACATGGAACCCGTCAGCTTTGTGCCCGACTGGTCGGACCGGCCGCGCAAGGGCAAGTTCTATCCGGGGGCCGAGTCCTTCCCGCTGCCGGAGGGGGACTGCCCGGCCACCGCGACCGTGCGGGCCGGTGTCCTGCCGGACGGCGCCGAGCGGGACGACGCGTTCACGCTGCCCCTGCTCGGCGGCATGCTGCTGGACTCCTACGGCCGGGTGGGCCGCCGCCTCAGGGTCCAGGCCAACACCGATCTGCCGTCCCTGCCGTGCTACACCGACGCGAACTTCTCCCGCGGCACCGCTTCGGGAGGCGGCCTCTACCCCGTCACCGTCTACTGGGTCTCGGGTGCCGCCGGCCCCCTGGCCCCGGGGGTGTACCACTACTCGACGACCCACCACGCGATGCAGCGCCTGCTGGCGGGCGACGTCACCGCCGAGGTGCGCGGGGCCCTCGCGGACCCCGAACTCTCCGAGGAATGCGACCAGTTCCTCGTCCTGGGGGTGAAGTTCTGGCAGAACTCCTTCAAATACAACAGCTTCTCCATGCACGCGGTGAGCATGGACGTGGGCGCCGCCCTGCAGACGTGGCGCATCTGGGCGCGCGCCCGGGGGCTGCGGGTCGAGCCCGCCCTGTGGTTCGACGAGGAGCGGCTGGGCCGGCTGCTCGGGGTGTCGATCGAGGACGAGGGCGTTTTCGCGGTCGTCCCGCTCCGCTGGGAGCGGACGCGCCCCGCGGCGGTCCGTCCTGCGACGGTGGCCGGTGACGCGCCGTCCGTGCGCCGTCAAGACAGCGAGCGTTCCCGGCGGGTGCTGACCTTCGAGACCGTACGGCGGATCCAGGCGGCGACCGCCGAGAACGCCACGGACCGCCCGGCCCCCGGTGCGCTGCTGCCCGCCGCGGTGGCGGCCGTGCCCGACGGGGAGCGTCTCGCCCTGCCGGCTCCGCGACCGCCGGAGATGGGGGTGCGCGAGGCGCTGCGCGGGCGCCGCAGCAGCTTCGGCCGGTTCGACGCCCGGCGCCCGGTCGAGGGCGAGGACCTGGCCGCCACGCTGGCCGCCTGCGCGGCCGCGTCCCTCGACAGCGACGCCGGTGACGGTGCGGGCGGGACACGGCTGACCCGGTTGTACGTCTTCGTCAACCATGTGCGGTCCATCGCCCCGGGCGCGTACGCCTACGACCCCGCCACCGGTGAGTTGGTGCTGATCAAGCCCGGTCCGCCGGGCGGCTTCCTCCAGCGCAACTACTTCCTGTCCAACTACAACCTGGAGCAGGCCGGGGCCGTCGTCGTCCCCGCCGTGCGCACCACGGCCGTGCTCGACGCGGTGGGCGACCGGGGGTACCGGCTGGTGAACGCCACGATCGGGGCGGTCGCCCAGACCTTCTACACCACCGCCACCGCGCTGGGGCTCGGCAGCGGGGTCGCGCTCGGCTTCGACAACCTCTCCTTCGTCGAGGAGCTGGGGCTCGCGGCGACCGGTGAGGCACCGCTGCTGGTCATGCTGATCGGCCATGAGCGGCCGGGCACGGCCGACTTCCGCTACGAGATCGCCTGACCCGGACAGGAGGAGAGACCACGTGACATCCCCCGCCGTGACATCCCCCGGCACCCCGACGGCCCGGGACGCGGACACCGCGTCGTGGACCCTCCGCCGGCAGTTCATGCTCCGCGTCGCGGGGCTGCCCATCGAGTCGGTGGCTGCCCTGCGCTGCCCCGACAGCAGCCGGTGGGCGGACCGTGTGCTGCACGAGGAGGACCGGCTGCTGGCCCGTGGCGCCGAACTCAGCGACCGGCTGCATCCCTTGGTCAAGGACATCCTGGACGACGGGGAACGCCGCGGGCTGCTGGACCTGCGCCGTCGGCTCTTCAACGGGCGCCCGCCGCGGGACGGCGACGCCGCCGTGACCCTGGTGGCCGGTGCCGACCCCGAGGGCACGCTGGCGCGCGAGGTGGCCGACTGGGTCCGCGACGGGCGACGGCTGGCGGAACTCCACGCCGCCGGCGGGTCCGTGCTCGCCGAGGAGGCCGTCCGGACGCGGGCCGCGCTGCGTCGCCTGATCGGTGCGGAGCGGCTGCGACGGGGGCTGTTGCTCGCCTCGCCGACGCTGGAGGGCAGGCTCGACGCGTACGCGGCCCACGACCCGGCGGCCCCGCCGGACAAGCGGCTGCGCAAGGTCGAGCGCTCGGCCCTGGCCTATCTCTACCGGACGGCCTGCAAGACCAGTCCGTTCAGCACCTTCACCGCGGTGACCCCGGGCGAGCTGGTCAGCGGCGGCGAGGAGATCACCCTGGTCCCCGAGGAGTGGCACAGCCATCCGCGGCTCAATGTGGTCGCCCTGGCCCGCCTGGCCGAGCTGATAGCCGCCGACCCCGGGCGGCGGGCCGACCTCCCGGTCTCCCTCGCCTCGGGCTGGGAGCTCGACGACGACCGGATCCGCTATGTCCGGCGCCAGGTCACCGCCGGGGACGACCAGGCGGCCGTCACCTTCGACGCGGCGGGTGACCAGCTGTTCTTCCTGCGCCGCAGCGGAACGCTGGAGCGACTGCTGGGCCTGTTCGCCCAGGGGCCCGCACCGCGCTACGGCGAGTTGGTGCGCCGGCTGAGCGACGAGCAGGGCGCCGGGACCGAGGAGAGCGAGCGCTATGTCACCGCGCTGCTGCAACTCGGCATGCTGGACGTGCCCTGCCTGCGCACCGACGTCCACAGCGCCGACCCGCTGCGGTCGTTCCGTGACGCGCTGCGGGCCCTGGACCGCCCCTGGGCGGACCGCCTCGCGGATGCCCTGGCCCGGCCCCTCGCCTGCGTCGACGCCTATCCCACCGCCGGCCTCGCCCGCCGCCGGGAGCTGCTGACGGAACTGCGGGACGCGCTGCGGAGCATTCAGCGGGATCTGGGCGGTGACCACACGCCCTCCGCCCCGGGACTTCCGCAGACCCTCCTGT
Organism: Streptomyces sp. NPDC033229; assembly: GCF_055576875.1. Taxonomy (NCBI): domain Bacteria; kingdom Bacillati; phylum Actinomycetota; class Actinomycetes; order Kitasatosporales; family Streptomycetaceae; genus Streptomyces; species Streptomyces sp. NPDC033229. Next base: position 110,991 of record NZ_JBVIQR010000019.1, read on the forward strand.
ACGAGGACGTCACCGCCGGCCGCACCGACGTGAGCTGCGCGGTGGGGCCGCAGGGCGCACCCGGCCCACTGGACGCGCTGCGGGACGTCGAGCGGATCCTGCCCGCCTTCGATCTGACCCTGCCGCAGCGCATCACGCTCAAGGGCTTCTTCGTGGCCCGCTACGGCAGCGGCGGCCGGTGCACGGACCTGTTGAAGCTGGTCCACGACTTCCATGAGGACTTCTACGAGCAGTACCTGACGTTCACCGCGCGCCGGAAGCCCTTCGACGAGGACGGCGCGTACGTACCGGAGGCCAACTGGCTCGCGCTGCCGGGCATCACCGCCGTCGACCGCGCCCGCACCCGGTGGGTGGAGGGCATGCGCGGTGTGTGGGACTCCGCGCGGGGCGCCGAGGAGGTCCGTCTCGACGACGACTTCATCGACGCGGTCGCTGCCGAACTCGCGCCCGTGGCACCCGACTTCCTCCCACAGAGCCACTTCGTCCAACTGGTGCGGCGGGACGGCGATCCGCTGGCGGTGCTCAACCAGTCCTACGGCGGGCTCGCGTTTCCCTTCAGCCGCTTCACGCACTGTTATCCGGACGGGGGCGAGGGCGGCCTCACGGACCGGCTCCGGCGCGCCGCGGCCGCGACCGCACCCGAGGGCGCGGTGTTCGCGGAGATCACCGGCGGGTCGGTCACCAGCAATCTCAATCTGCACGGGCGGCTCACCGATTACGAGATCGTCTGCCCGGGCGAGACCGGCTCGGGGCCGGAGGACAGCCGGATCCATCTGGACGACCTCTCGCTCGAGCACGACGCGGCAGCCGACCGCCTCGTCCTGGTGTCCCGGCGGCTGGGGTGCGAGGTCGTGCCGGTCTACCTCGGCTATCTCGTCCCGCTCGCGCTGCCGGAGATTCCCCGCACCCTGCTGCTGCTCTCGCCCACCTCCATGGCCCCGCTCGACGTCTGGGGCGGGGTGCCCGAGGGAGGCGACGGCGGCGCGGTGACCCACCGCCCCCGGGTGCGGTACGGCGGCGTCGTCCTCAGCAGGCGCAGCTGGACCACCGTGGCGGGGACCCTGCCGCAGTGGTCGGCGCGGGGGGACGAGGCGCGGTGGTTCGTGGACTGGCGGCGGTGGCGACGCGCGAACGGGGTGCCGCGCCGTGTGTTCGCCACGGTCTCCCGTGCGGGCGGGGCCCGGGCGTCGTCCCCGGCGAAGCCGAGTTACGTCGACTTCGACAGCTATCTCTCCCTCACCGCCCTGGACGGCCTGCTCAAGGGCGGTGAGCGGGACCGGGTGGTGTTCCGCGAGGCCCTGCCGGACGAGAACGAGCTGCACGTCGCCTCCGGTGCCGGCCGTCATGTTGCCGAGCTGGCCGTGGAGACCCTGCGCACCACCCGCAACGGGCCTGACGTGACCGACAGAAAGGAACCGGTGCACTGAGATGCCCGAGACGACGACGGGCGAGTGGCAGGCCCTGCACATCCACTACGCCGCCAACCCGCGGCCCCTGCTGATCCAGTGCGTCAGCCCGCTCCTGGCCGAGCTGACCGCCGACGGACTGCTCGCGGGCCACTTCTTCATCAACTACTGGCTGGAGGGACCGCATGTACGGCTGCGCCTGAGACCGGCGACGGCACAGGCCACGGACGAGGTCCTCGCCCGTGCCGAGCGGGCGGTCGGCCGCTTCCTGCGGGAACGTCCGGCGTTGTACGAGGTGGATTCCTCCGGGTTCCTCAACGAGTTCTACAACACGCTGTTCGAGCTGGAGTTCGCCGAGGAGGAGCGGGGCGGCTTCCTCGCCCCCGACGGCCGGATGCGGCTGCGCCCGAACAACAGCTTCAGCCGTGAGCCGTACGAGCCGGAGTACGGCAAGTACGGGGGCCCGGCCGGGGTGGAGCTCGCGGAGTGGCACTTCCGGCACTCCAGTGAGCTGGTCATCGAAGCGGTGCGCGACATGAATCTGCATCTGCGGACGGTCCGGCTGGGCACGGCGGCTCAGCTGATGATGGTGATGGCCGGCGTCTTCCTGCCCGACCGGGCGGAGCTGATCGACTACCTGGACCGCTATCACGCCTTCTGGCACAAGGCGTTCTCCGGCACCGACCTCATCGGTTCCGACACCTACGACCGGGCGTACGAGTCGATGGGCTCCGGGCTCGGCCGGCGCTTCGAGGCGGTCCGCACGGCGGTGGGCCACGGCGGGACGGACCGGCTGCCGGGCTTCCTGAGCGGCTGGGCCCGGCACTGCCACGAACTGCGGAGTCGTGCCGCCGCCCTGACCACGGGCGAGGGCCTGGTCTTCCGTTCGTGGGACGGCACCCGGGACGAGCGGATCACGGACCCCGCCGTGTCACTGCCGCTGCTCCTGTCGCCATACATGCACATGACCAACAACCGGCTGCATGTGACGATCCGCGACGAGGCCTATCTGTCCCACGCCCTGGGGCGGGCGCTGCGCGAGTACGCGCCGCCCGCCCCGAGGAGAGAGGAGGCCGGGCGATGAGCGTGCCGGCGCGGCGGCGGCACGACGAGGCCGGGGCGGAGCCGGTGCCGCCGGAACACCGGCCGGCGCTCCGCCCCGAGGTGCTGCTCAGCCCGGGGATGCGGCGGGGGGCGGCCCGTATCCATGTGGTGAAGGACCCGGTGAGCGGGAAGTCCTTCGAGGTCGGGCCCAAGGAGTGCTTCCTGATGGCCCGTCTCGACGGGGAGCGCAGCCTGGCCGGGATCGGCGAGGAGTACGCCCGGTACTTCGGGCGCTCGCTGGGCGAGGCCCACTGGCGGCGGCTGTTGGGGCTTTTGTGGGAGCGCGGTCTGCTGGTGGGGGCCGAGCCGGTCGCCGCCGCGCCGGTGGAGCCGCCACCCCCTCCGACACTGTGGAAAGGCAAACTCCGGCTCGTCGCCGACGCCGGTGCCGCCACCGAACGGCTGTACCGGGCGACCGGCTTCGCGCTGTCCGCCCGTTTCCTGCTGCCGGTGCTGGCGCTGGTCGGGGTCATGGAGACGACGCTCGTCCTGCACCTGGACGGGTTCGTCCGGGACACGGGCTGGCTGCTGAGCCGTCCGGTGCCGCTGCTCGCGGTGTTCAGCCTGCTGTGGGTGAGCACCGCGCTGCACGAGTTGGCGCACGGGGTGGTCGCCCGGCATTTCGGGGGCACCGTCGGCGAGATCGGACTGCGCTGGCACCTGCCCATGGTGTTCATGTACTGCGAGGTCGGGAACTACCTGTATCTGCGCACCCGGTGGGCGCAGGTGGCCACCGCGGTGGCCGGCACCGTCATGAACCTGGTGTTCCTGCTGCCCTTCGCCGCGCTGTGGGCCGTGCTGCCCGCCGGGGACCCGGTGCGCGCAGCCGTGGCGGGCCTGCTGACCCTCGGCACGGCACAGGCGCTGGTCAATCTGGTACCCCTGCCCCCGCTGGACGGCTACCGGATGCTCGCCCACGCGCTGGGCATGGCCGACTACGCGACCGAGAGCCGGCGCTTCCTGCGGCTGCTGTCCGCCGGCGTCCTGCGACGTGGCCCCGGCGTCGGCGCGTACCCACGCGGGGCACGGATCGCGTACGCCGCGTACGGCGTGGGGTCGGTGGCGCTCGTCGGCGGCAGCGGCGTGGGGTTCGTGCTGCTGTGCCACCACTTCCTGGCGGACCGCTACGGCGTGCTCGCCGCCGTCGTACCCGCCTTGCTCGTCGCCGTGCTGGTCGCGGTGACCGGCCCGTGGGCCCGCCGCGGCCGAGCCCGCTGAACCGCCCACCCCCTTGCCCCGGAATTCCCCCGGCTTTCCCCGGATCCCCCCGCGAGAAGTCGCTTCACCAGAGTTGAGGACCACATGACACAAGCAAGGCCGGACGGGCCCGCCATCGTGCTGGAGGACGTACGCAAGCGGTACGGAGACGTCCAGGCGGTGGCCGGGATCTCGCTCACCGTGGGGCGCGGCGAGTTCTTCGGTGTGCTCGGACCCAACGGCGCCGGGAAGACGACGCTGATAGAGATCGTGGAGGGACTGCGCGAGGCGGACTCCGGCTCGGTGTCGGTGCTGGGCCTTCCCCCCTGGCCACGGAACATGGCGCTGCTGCCGCGGCTGGGCGTGCAGACCCAGAGTTCGGCGTTCTTCACCCGCCTGACGGCCCGTGAGCACCTGTCGACGGTGGCCGCGCTGTACGGCGTCGGACGGGAAAGTGTGGAGCGGACCCTGTCACTCGTGGGTCTCCTCGGCCAGGCCGACATCCGTGTCGAGGTGCTCTCCGGCGGACAGCGGCAGCGCCTCGCCATCGCCTCCGCGCTGGTGCACGGCCCCGAACTGATCTTCCTGGACGAGCCGACCGCCGCCCTCGACCCGCAGGCGCGCCGCGATCTGTGGAAGGTGCTGCGCGCACTGAAGGGCGAGCGTCGCACCATCGTCTACACCACCCACCATCTGGACGAGGCCGAGGCGTTGTGCGACCGCGTGGCCATCGTCGTCGCGGGCTCGGTGGTCGCCCTGGACTCCCCCGGCCGGCTGGTCGGCGCGGCGAAGGCGCCCACCCGGCTGCTGGTCCCCGCCGACCGCATCACGGTGGAGCGGGCCGAGCGGATCGAGGGTGTGGACCGGGTCTGCGCGGAGGGCGACTCGGTCGTCATCGAGACCCGCGCGGCCGGGCCCGTGCTGGCCGCCGTCGGCGAGGTCGCGGGCCTCGACGGGGTCCGGACCCGCACCGCCACCCTCGAGGACGTCTACCTCGAACTCACCGGATCGGAGCAGCACGCATGAGCGCGTACGGCGCACTGACCGCGGCCAGTTACCGGGCCTCGGTCCGCGACAAGACGACGGTCTTCTTCACCTTCGCCTTCCCCCTGATCTTTCTCGTCGTCTTCGGGCTGATCTTCCGGGGACAGACCGTCGAACAGAGCGGCCGCGGCTACATCGACTACATCGCGCCGGGCGTGCTGTCCTGGGGCGTGGGCAACGCGGCCGTGTTCGGGGTGGCGTTCACGCTCATGCAGTGGCGCAAGGACGATCTGCTGCGGCTCGTCCGGATGTCGCCGACCCCGCTGACCTCGGTACTGGCCTCCCGTTATGTGGTGGCGCTGGTCATCGGCGTGGTCCAGGCGGTGCTGTTCATCGGCGTGGCGCTGCTGCCGGTGTTCGGGCTGCGGCTGAGCTCCACCTGGCCGCTGGGGCTGCCGGTCCTGGTGCTGGGCATCACCGCGTTCCTCGCCATCGGCATGGTGATCGGCTCCCGGGCGAACACGCCGGAGGCGGTGGCGGCGGTCGCCAACTGCGTGATGGTGCCGATGGCCTTCCTGTCCGGGTCGTTCTTCCCGATCGACGCCATGCCCTCGTGGTTGCGGTCGCTCTCCCGGGTGCTGCCGCTGCGGTATCTCAACGACGGCATCTCGGCGGCGGTCTCCGGCCGTGCCGGTCTCGGCAGCACCGGCCTGGCCTGCGCCGGACTCGCCGTCTTCGCCCTGGCCTTCGGGCTGCTGGCCATGAGGACCTTCCGCTGGAGCAACGACACATGAGCACCGACGTCTTTGCCCCCGCGCCGCTGGAAGAGGCCAGGCGCCATCTCCAGCGGGCGCTCACCGCACGCTTCGACACCCGCCCCCGGAACGCCTCCGCGCGCCCGCCTCTCGTCGTCCCCCTCGGCGCGGCGGACGCGTTCCGCGCGGAAGGAGACCCGCACGCCGCCTCCCGCGGCGACGCGAACGTCCACCTCACCGCGCAGGCGGTGCTGATCGGCCCGTGGGGCGCGACCGACGCGGCCACCGCCGCGTGCGGCGGCTGTCTGGCCCGGCGCTGGCAGCGGCTGCGGTCCCGGTCCGAGCGCGACGCGCTGGAGGTCGGCACCGACCCGCGTCCGGTGGGCGACTGGCCGGTCCTGCCGGACTTCGCCGTCGACGCGGTGTGGGCGGTGTGCGAGGCGGTCCTGCACTCCGGCCGTCCGGCGGCGGCCGGGCGGCCGGCCGGTGACTGGCACACCGCCGCCGACCTCCCGCTGCCCCAGATCTCCCGGGTCGACCTGGCGACCCTGCGCGTCACGACGCTGCCACTGCTGGCCGAACCGCGGTGCCCGCACTGTTCACCGCCCACCCCTGCCGCCCCCGCCGCGACCGAGACGGCCCACGTCACCCTGCGCTCGCGGCCGAAACCCGCTCCGGACCGCTACCGGCTGCGATCGGCGAAGTCCTACCCGATGCCGACGGGCGCCCTGGCCAACCCGGTCTGCGGGGCACTGGGCGAGGGTACCTGGCTCAATGTGACCTCACCGACGACCGCGCCGGTGGCGGGCAGCGTCTTCGTCCGCACCTACGCGGGCCTGTCCGACGTCACCTGGAGCGGCCAGGCGAACTCCTTCGAGGCCAGCCGCGATCTGGCGTTCCTGGAGGGGCTCGAACGGTACGCGGGAATCCACCGGCGGCGCGGCGGGCAGGTGGTGGAGGACTCCTACGACGGCCTGCGCGCCCGCGGCGAACACGCCGTCGACCCGCGCGCGTGCGGTACGTACGCACCCCGGACCTACCGTGACGATCCGATGGTGGCCCCCTTCGACCCGGCGCGGACGATCCCCTGGGTCCGGGGCCACTCGCTGCGCGACGAACACCCGGTCTGGGTCCCCACCCGGCTGGTGCACTACGGTGCCGGGCTCGCGTCGGACAATTTCGCCTTCGAGAGTTCCAACGGGTGCGCCACCGGGAGCTGTCTGGAGGAGGCGGTCCTGTTCGGACTGCTGGAGCTCATCGAGCGGGACGCGTTCCTGCTGGCCTGGTACGGCCGGGCCCGCCTCACCGAGATCGACCTGGACTCCTGCCGCGGCGAGGCGGTGCGCGCCATGACCGCCCGGGCCGCGCTCCAGGGGTACGACGTCCACGCCTTCGACAACCGGGTGGACCTGGCGGTGCCCGTCGTCACCGGGCTCGCCGTGCGCCGGGACGGCGGCCCGGGAACGCTCTCCTTCGCCGCCGGCGCGCGGCTCGATCCGGAGGACGCCGTCGAGGCGGCCCTCTCCGAGGTCCTCAGCTACATCCCGCATCTGGACCGGCAGGTGGAGGAGGACCGCGACGAGCTGGAGGCGATGGCACAGGACTTCTCCCGGGTGCGGCATCTGACCCACCACGCCCGGCTGTTCGGCCTTCCCGCGATGGCAGCCCACGCCCGGGAGTACCTGGAGCCCGTGGCCGTACGGCCGCTCGGGGACGTCTACCGGGACTGGCAGCGGGTCCGGCCGCGCTCGGGGGATCTGCGGGACGACGTGCTGCTGTGCCGGGACGAGCTGGTACGGGCGGGCTTCGATGTGATCGTCGTCGACCAGACCTCGCCCGAGCAGGAACGGATGGGGCTGACCACCGTCTCCACCGTCGTCCCCGGTCTGCTCCCCATCGACTTCGGCTGGTCCAGACAGCGGGCGCCGCACATGCCGCGCATGCGATCCGCCTTCCGGCGTGCCGGATGGCGGTCGACCGATCTGACGGACGCCGAACTCCGCATGGTGCCGCACCCCTTTCCCTGATGAACGGCGAAACAGCCCCCTGCTGTCGCAGGGGGCTGTGCCGGGCGGCCACGCTCCGATCGGTGAACCGATCAGGCGGAGCAGCTGGTGGTGCTCGTGGTGCTGGAGCAGGTGCTGGTGCTGCTGGAGCTGGTCGAACCGGCGAGGACGACCTCGCTCGCGTCCGAGTAGTCCGAGATCTCGAAGGTCTCGGACTCGAGCTCCAGGATCTCCTGGGCGAGCGAGGCGAGTTCCGTCTTCGGTGCCATGTCTTCTCCCGATGCGTCGAGTCCGGCCGGCCGGCCACGAAGGGGGGCCCGGCCGGACGTGGTGTTCCCTTGCTCCGCCATCCCAGCAGGACGCGCTCGCCGGGCCCCCGGCGTTCCGCTCTCATTCCGCTCGCACGCGGGTACCACCGCCCGAGGTGCTTCCTTCCGATCCCCTGCGAGGAACCGCCATGACACCTCCCTCCACGGCCGACCGGGCCCGCCGGGTCCTGCTGGGCCTCGACGGCATCATGCTCGCGGCCACCACGCTCTGCCTCGCTGTGCACGCCGAACCCGAACTGTCCGGGGAGGAGGAGCACACCGCGGCCCGCCTCGCCGCCTGGCTGGCCGCGGACGGCTTCCGGGTGACGCCGGGGGTCGGGGGTCACGGGGTGGTCGGTGTGCTGCGCAACGGCGAGGGCCCGCGGGTCCTGGTGCGTACCGAACTCGACGCGCTGCCGGTCGCGGAACGGACCGGCCTGCCGTACGCGAGCACGGCCCGCGCACCGGGCCCGGACGGCCGCGAGGTGCCGGTCATGCACGCGTGCGGGCACGATCTGCATCTCGCGGCGGCGGCCGGGGCGGCGAGGCTGCTGGCCCGCGCCACGCACCTGTGGCGGGGCACGCTCGTGGTCGTCGGCCAGCCCGCGGAAGAGACGCTCCAGGGGGCGCGGGCCATGCTCGAGGACGGTCTGTACGACCGTTTCGGGCGCCCCGATGCCGTACTCGCCCAGCACAGCGCGCCGTTCCCGGCGGGCATGGTCGCCCACGGCAGCGGTGCGCTGATGGCCGGCAGTCTCTCCTTCGACGTCGTCGTCCACGGCCGCGGCGGTCACGCCGCCACCCCGCACCTGACCGTGAACCCGGTGGCGACCGCGGCGGCCGCGGTCGGCGCGCTGCACGGCCTCGTCGCCACGGAAACGGGACCCGCCGACCGGGCCGTGCTCACCGTGTGCCGGCTGCACGCGGGCGACAGCCGCAATGTCGTGCCCGACCGGGCCACGCTCGGCCTGACCGTGCGCGCCCACTCACAGGCCGCCCTCGATACTCTCGCCGAGGCCGTGCGCCGGACCGTGCACGCCGAATGCGCCGCGTCCGGCCGGGTCGATCCGCCCGAGATCACCCTCGTGTCCCGCTCGGCGCCCAACGTCCCCGATCCGTCGGCCACCGCGGCCGTCCGGGAGGCGCACCAGGCGCTCTTCGGCGCGGGGCGGGTGGCGCTGTGGCCGCCGTCGATGGCCACGGAGGATTTCCCGCTGTTCGGCGACGCGGGACGGGGGATCCACGGGTTCGCCGGTATCCCGACGGTGTACTGGATGCTGGGCTCGGTCGGCGCCCGGCAGTGGCGGGCGGTCCCCGGCCGCACACCGGCGGACAAGCTCGCGGCCCTGCCCCCCAATCACTCGCCGGAGTTCGCCCCGGATGTGCGGAGCGCGCTGCCCACCGGTGTCTCCGCCATGGTCGCGGCGGCCCTGGACCGGCTGGGGAGCCGCTGAACCCGTGGCGGAGTCGGGCTCAGCGCCTGCCGCCGCCCGGGCCGAGCCAGGCCAGCGCACCGGCCACCAGGGCGGTCACCCCGGTGGTCAGGGTCGGTTCGATGACCGGGGCGAAGAACGGCGAGTGGTTCGCCGGAACGTCGCAGGTGGTCCCGGCGGCCTCGGCCTTGGCGTACGTATCGGGGTCGGTGCCGCCGAACTGCCAGAAGCACACCGGCACGTCGGCCGCCGTGCCGAACACGCCGATGTCCTCTCCACCGGGCAGCAGCCCCGGGTCGACCACCTTGTCCGCGCCGATCACGGCGCCGATGGCGGTCATGGTGCGGTCCACCGCGTCCACGTCGTTGACCAGTGGCGGGAAGGTGCCGAGCGGGCTGATCTCCGGGTCCCGTACGGCGCCGGAGGCGATGGCCTCCTCCCGTACGGCCCGCTCCAGCGCCTCCAGCGCGCGTTGCCGCATCGGGGCCGAGCAGGTGCGCAGACTCACCTTCAACCGGGCCGCGACCGGGACGCCGTCGTCCTGCGCGCCGTCCCCCACGGCGGGAGGAGCCTCGTCGGCCGTGATCCGCACGGTGCCCGCGTCGCTCATCTCCCGCTCGAGCACCGTCTGCAGCCGATTCGCCGTGGCGCCCGCCGGGCCGGGGCCCGCGTCGGGCCCGGCCGCGCCGAATATCCGTACCCGCAGCACGTCGGTCGCCGCGTACGCCGTACCGGGATGGCAGCCGACCGTGCCCGCGGGCAACCGTATGACGTGCTGCCCGAGGACCACGTCGGGCTTGCCGAACCGGGTGAAGAGGCCGTCGTCGACCATCGCCCGCGCGCCCTGGCCCATCTCCTCGGCGGGCTGGAAGACCGCCAGTACCGTGCCGGACCAGTGTTCGCGCCCCTCCGCCAGCAGCCGCATCGCGCCCAGCAGACACGTGGTGTGCATGTCGTGGCCGCAGGCGTGCATGACGCCGTCGGAGGTCGACGCGTACGGCAGTCCGGTGCGCTCCTCCACCGGCAGCGCGTCGAAGTCCGCCCGCAGCAGCACGGTCGGCCCGGCGCCACCGCGCAGGACCGCCACCACACCGGTACGGCCGACGCCCTCGGTCATCTCGAAACCGTACGCCCGCGATCTGCGGGCGACCTCCGCGGCCGTGTGGTGCTCGGCGAAGGACAGTTCCGGATGGGAGTGCAAGTCCCGGTACAGACCGGCCAGTTCACGGCGCCGTGCCTCGTCGAGGCCGGCCAGCACCCGCGTCGTTTCGTCTGACATGGCGCGACACCCTTCGATCCCTCCGATGCCCCTCCCTGGGGCACCAGCTTCACCCGAAGGGCGGTCACCCGCGACCGCTCGGCCGCCGTCGTGGAGCCGCTCCTGCCCCAGGACGGCGGCCGGGTCCGGTGGGCGCACGCGGTCCGGCGCGTCGACGCGGTGCGGGCTGCCTGTGAGCCGTCCGGGTGACGGGTCTCAGGTCAGCAGGTCCTCGAGCGCGGCGGCGAAGCCCGGCGGCAGGTTCATCTCCCCGCCGAGCGTGCGGCGGTACGTCGCGTCCTTGGTCGCGGTCAGCCCGTCCAGGCGCAGGGCGGGGAGGGTGGCCGGGCCCTCTGCCAGGTCGGCGTCCGCCCCGCCGATGACCGGCCCGCTGGGGACGGCCCGGCCCGCTCTGAGCAGGGGCAGGCGCGGGCGGAGTTCGGCGCCCGTCGGCTCGATCTCGTCCAGGGCCAGCCGCCATCGCGGCCCGGCCTCGCGGGCCTCGGGCGGGGCCCGACGGGCCCGGTCGGCGGTGCCGGGAAGGTCCGCCAGCGCCTGGGTGAGGAGCCGGGCGGCCTCGGCGAGGGTGAGAGCTCCCACGACGGGGTCCGCCGACGCCTGCCGCAGGTTCAACGCCCGGCCGGCCGGCAGCCCCCGTACCCCGGTCTCCAGCTGCGCGTCCGGGGCCAGGTCGTCCATCAGCGCACGGGTGCCGTAGCGCGCGTGGCCCGCGATCACGACCAGGCTCAGATCGCTGTCCCGGGCGTCGATCAGCGTGGCGTAGGCGTCGCCGCCCGCCCGGTCCACGACGATGACGTCGGCCCGCGCACCCGCCCGCAGCGATCCCAGGGCCGCGTCCCAGCGCAGCATGACGGCGGGGTTGCGGGTGGCCATGTCGACGAGGTCCCGGTCGGAGAAGACACCGCCGGCCACCGCCGACGCCAGCCGGGCCGCCTTGAGCTCGCCCAGCAGCCCCTTGCTGCCGGACACCGCCCAGTCCGACCCCAGCGCGATGGGCAGTCCGGCCCGCCGGGCGGCGGCTATGTCGGCGGTGCGGCCGTAGAGCAGCAGGTTCGACAGCGGTGACCAGACCATGGACCCGCCGTGGTCGGCCAGTACGGGGAAGTCCTCGGCGAGCAGACCGGCGCAGTGGATGCCGATCAGGTTCTCCGTAATGGCCCATTGGTCGTCACCCGGGAGTTTCAGGGCCAGGAAGTGGTCCCGGGCGTCCGTGTCCCTGCCCTCGGCGAGGTGCAGCAGCAGGCGGCGCCCCTGGTTCAGCCGGGCCAGGAACTTCCCGGCGTTCGCGGCTTCGACGTCCGCGATCCGGGTGGCCGCCTCCGGCAGGGCCGGGTCGTCCGTCGCCTCGACGTTGCGCACGATCCCCCGGTACATCCTGCGGGCGCCGGCGTTGGAGAACAGGGCGATGCCCTGGCTGGTGGTGGTGCCGTTGACGAGCGCTTTGGCCTCGACGTAGCGCACCACGGCGGGCATCAGCGCGGCGTCCTCGCCCAGGACGCGCATCGGCCCGGTGACGAGCCGGCCGTAGTCGGGATTCCGCGCCCCGCCCCACTCGGTGCGGTTGGGGTAGTTCTCGGGGACCTGCCACAGGGGCAGCACGTTGTAGGGCAGGTGGTTGTGCAGCTCGATCAGGCCGGGATAGATGCTGCCGCCGCTCGGGGTGACCGTCGTGTGCTCATGGCCTGCCGGAGGATCGGCACCGGCCGGTGCGACCTTGTCGATGACGCCCTGGTTGATGTAGACGACACCGTCGTCGATCACGTCGTGCCGGCCGTTCATCGTCACGACCCGGCCCCGCAACGCGAAACGCGGTCCCGCCAAAGGGTCCACCGGGGGCTCTGCAGCTGGTGACATCTGCTGGTCCCTCCGCCGTGCGTACAGGGAACAGTCCTGATATGAGGTAACAATTTTCCCATGGGCGCGGCCGCCGCGCCCGCCGCGGGACCGCCCCGCGGGCAGGGCGGGGACGGGCGGGGCCCCGGCGGCAGGACAGGAGAAGACGATGCACGACTTCGATCCCGGCTGCGTCGAGGAGCCGTACGCCACGCTGGCGCGGACGTTCCCCGGCACGGAGACCTATCCGCCGGACGACTTCCGTACCGAGTGGGGTCCCATCTTCCATCGGGGGCGGCTGGACGGCACGGCCCGGGTGCTGGTCATCGGCCAGGACCCCGCGGCCCATGAAGCCGTCGTCCGGCGGATCCTGGTCGGCACCGCGGGCCGGCGATTCCAGGGCTTTCTCAACAAGCTCGGCATCGAGACCAGCTACGTCATGGTCAACACCTATCTGTACAGCGTCTACGGCCAGCAGGCGGGCGAGGCCCACGCGAACGACCCCGACATCGCCCTGCACCGGCACGCGTGGCTCGACGCCCTGACGGCGAACAATCCCATCGAGGCCGTCGTCGCGCTGGGCCGACTGGCGGACACCGCGTTCCGCACGTGGCGCGAGACCCCCTCGGGCCAGGCCTACGGGGGCGCCTACCAGCACATCCGGCACCCCACCTACCCCGACAGCGCCGCGTCCTCGGGGACGCCCCGGGCGGTCGCCATGGCGAAGATGCTCACCAATTGGAACGGCGCGCTGGACGCGCTGCACCCGGTGGTCACGCCGGACACCCCGGTACCACTTGTGCACTACGGCGAGGACCTCACCCCGGCGGATCTCGGCGAGATCCCCGCGGGGGACCTGCCCGCCGGTCTGCCGGCCTGGATGCGCGGCGGCGAGTCGTGGGCGAGCCGCCAGGGCGCGACGGCGGTGGAGAAGCGGGCGACGATCATGGTGCGGATCCCGCTGTCCCAGCGCCCGTTCTGACAGCCCCGGCAATGCTCGCTCGGCCCCGGCCCCGCACTTCCGCCGAAGCGGAGTGCGGGGCCAGGGCCGGGTCGTGGCGCGGGGCTCAGCTCTCGGCCGGTGCCTCCTCGGGCTCGGGCGCGGCTTCCGCCACGGCCTCCTCGGCCTCCTCCGTCTCTTCCTCCGCCGGCTCGGTCTGGGCGGCGACGACCTGGAGGACGGCGGCGTCCTCCTCGATGGCCAGGGAGCTGCCGCGCGGCAGCTCGATGTCCCCGGCCCGGATGGTGTGACCGGCCTCCAGGCCCTCGATGGACACCGTCACCCCCTCCGGGATGTGGGTGGCCTCGGCCTCGACGGGCAGGGCGTTCAGGATGTGCTCCAGCAGATTGCCGCCCGGCGCCAGATCACCCTCGGTGAGCACCGGCACCTCGACGGTGACCTTCTCGCCCTTCTTCACGGCCAGGAAGTCCACGTGGACCAGGAAGCCGCGGATGGCCTCGCGCTGCACGGCCTTGGGGATGACGAGTTCGCTCTTGCCTGCGACGTCGAGTCGGAGCAGGACGTTCGGTGTCTTCAGGGCCATCATCAGCGAGTGGCTGTCGATCGCCACGTGCTTGGGGTCGGCGCCGTGCCCGTAGATGACGCCGGGGACCTTGTTGTCACGACGGGTGCGACGGGCGGCACCCTTGCCGAAGTTATTACGCAGCTCGGCGCTCAGCTTTACCTCAGCCATGACGCACTCCTCGTGTTTCGGACTGTCCGGTGACCGTCACCCGGCACGGCGGGCCTGGTACGAGGGGGTGCGCCGACAACGGTCGCCGCACCCCATGAGTACGGCCTCCCGCGCCGAGCAACGCCGCGAGTTTACCCAGCCGGGGCACCGCATGATCCAACCCTGCTCCATCCGGCCGAACCGACGCGTCGGGGTGGGCGCTGCCCCACCGACCGCGCTCCTCACCGCCGCGTTCACCTCCGGGCGCCGGGCGGGCCGACGGCCTCGCGGTGCTCCGGCGGGCGGGCCAGGGCATGGAACTCCTCGAAGGGCGCCAGCCGGTCCGCCAGCGGCGTCGCGTCCCCGCTCCAGGACAGCTCCCCCATCACGTCGGCGACGGCGTGCGCGAGGGCCCGGGAGGCGAGCGTCGGATACAGCGTCAACGCGTAGCCGATCTGCTGGAGTTCGGCGGCGGTCGGCGGGGGTGTGACGCCGGGGCTCGCGTCCGCCATCGTCGGGATGCCGCGGCGGGCGGTGATCTCCTCGGTGATCCGGCGCATCTGGTGTGTCGAGGCGGGGTTCGCGACGCAGATCGCGTCGGCACCCGCGTCGACACAGCCGTGGGCACGGTCGAGGGCCTCGTCGATCCCGTGGGACGCCAGGGCGTCCGTACGCGCCATGATCAGCATGTCGGGGTCCCGGCGGGCGGCGACGGCGGCCTCGATCCTGCCGATCAGCTCCGCCGCCGGCACGACCGTGTCGTCCTGCGTTCCGCCCGCCGCCTCGCCCACCGTCCGGCCGCGCTGACGCCGCGCGGGCCGGTCCGCCAGGAACAGGCCCGCGGCGCCCGCGCTCTCGTACTGCCGTACCGTCCAGGCCACGTGGGTGGCGTCGCCGTAACCGTCGTCCGCGTCCGCGAAGACGGGGACACCGACGGCGTCGACGGTCCGCCAGACGACGTCCGCCATCTCCCGCGCGCTGAGCAGCCGGGCGTCGGGGCGCCCCAGCAGTGCCGCGGCGCTCGCGGCCCCGCCCACCCCGACGGCCTGGAATCCGGCGCTCTCGATGATGCGGGCGCACAGCGGGTCGTGCGCGATCGGCACCATGAGCATCTTCGGGTCGGCGAGGTGGGCGCGGAAGCGCTGCCGGTTGTTCATCGGTGTCTCCTGACTCGCTGCCCCCAGTGTGAGCGCGGTTCGACGGCCGGGCCACGCGGGTGGCTCCGCCTCCCTCGGCTGCAGCGGCCACTGCCTCGGCCGGACCGGTCGGCCGGGGGACGGCGTCCGGCCGTGTGGCGAGCGCCCCCCGGGGTCGCACGCCGACAGCGGCTCACCGCCGTGCGTCAGGTGATAGCCGACGGCCAGGGCGGCCTCCCACCGGGCGTCCACGCCCGGGGAGGGGCGACGCTCCGTGAGGAACCGGACGTGGGTCTCTTCCGCGCGGCGCATCGCGCGGCGGGTCGGGCCGGTGCCCGGCCGGCACCCGCGACGGGGCAGCACCGTCGCGGAGCCGGGCGGCGGTGGCATGACAGCAGCCGGCGCCCTCGGCGCGGAAGCGGCGGGCGGTCGTCAACGGCTCTCGTCCAGGCCTGTCCGGGCGCTGATCCGCGCGTGTGCCCGCGCCAGCGGGGCGGGGGTCCACCAGTTGGCGCGCCCCGCCACGGTCAGACAGGCGGGGACGAGAACCCCCCGCACCAGGACCGCGTCGACGAGCACGGCGACGGCGAGGCCCGTACCGAGCAGCTTCAGCAGGGTCACCCCGGAGGTGGCGAGGGCGCCGGTGACGACGGCCACGGCGAGGGCGCCCGTGGTCACCAGCCGACCCGTCCGCGCGACGCCCTCCACCACGGCCTGCCGGTTGTCGCCGGTCGCGGCGTAGTGCTCCTTCACCCGGGACAGCAAGAAGATCTCGTAGTCGATCGCCAGCCCGAACGCGATGACGAACATCAGCAGCGGCATCGTCATGTCGAGCGTCCCGGTGACCGTGAACTCCCCCACCGCGTCGCGCAGATGGCCGTCCTGGAAGACGTGGACCATCAGCCCGAAGCTCGTGCCGAGGCTCAGCGCCCCGACCACCAGCGCCTTCACCGGCAGCAGCACGCTCCCGGTGAGCAGGAAGAGCATCGCCCAGGTCGTGACGGCGACGATCCCGGCCGCGAGCGGCAGCCGGTCGCGCACCGCGTCCCGGGTGTCGGCGAGGTAGGCCGCCCGCCCGGTGACGAGCCGTTCGCCGGGGGCGGGCAGCGACCGCAGTCGCTTCACCAGGCCCCGACCGGCTCGTGATTGGGGGTCCTCGGGGCCGGTCACGGTCAGCACCGCGCCCGGCCCGGGCGGTGCCGCCACCCGCACCCGGTCTCCTCTCACGGCCCCGGCGGGGGCGCCGTCCCTGCCCGCCCAGGGTGCCCCGCCCGTCGGCGCGGGCACCGCGGCGACGCGGGCGACGGACGGCAGGGCCGCCACCCGGCGTTCGTACGCCGACAGTGCCGCCCGGTCGCGCACGACGTCGACGTCCGGGAGCACGACGGTCAGATTCCGTTCGGCGCGGGAGGTGAAGCCCTCGCGGATGGCCTGGGACGTCCGGTGCGCCTCGGTGTGCGCGGGCAGCACCCGCTCGTCCGACAACCCGAAGTGCACGTGGGCGAAGGGCGAGGCCAACAGCAGGAGGGCCAGCGCGCAGCCCCCGCCGTAGTACACCGGCCGCCGGGTGACGATCCGGGCGACGGTCCGCCAGGCCGGGCTGTCCGCCCGTGGCGCCCGAGGGCCAGTACGGCGCAGGCCGCGCGGCACGGCGAGCGGGTCCCAGCGGTCGACGCGGGTGCCGAGGAGGTTCAGGACAGGCGGCACGAGAAGCACGGCGGTGGCCGCGGCGAGCAGGGCGACCGCCATCCCGGCGCAGGCCATGGACCGCAGGAACGGCAGCGGCAGCACCAGGAGCGCCGCCATCGACAGTGCCACGGTGCAGGCCGAGACGGCCACGGTGTGCCCCGCCCTGCGCGCGGTCCGGTCGACGGCGACGGCCACGGGCTTGCCCGTGCGCAGCTCCTCGCGGTAGCGGGTGACGAGGAACAGCCCGTAGTCGACCGCGAGCCCGAAGCCGAGCGCGGTGGCGAGGTTCATGGCGAAGACCGACACCGGCATGGCGTAACTGAGCAGCCGCAGCAGCGCGACCGTGCCGACGACGGCCACCACGCCGATCACGAGGGGGACGAGCGCGGCCACCAGGGAACGCAGCGCGAGCACGAGGACGATCAGGGTGAGGGGGGCGGCGACGAGCTCGGCGCGCACCAGGTCGCGCTGGCTGACGCGCCCGGCTTCCACGCTGACCCAGGCGGGGCCGGTCGCCTGGACGAGCAAGGGCCCGTGGCGGCCGGTGAGTTCGGGCACCAGTGCTCCGGCGGTGCGCGCCGCGTCACGGTCCGCGCCCGTCAGGTCCGCCGTGATCAGCGCCAGCGTGCCGTCCTCGGACCGCAGCGCCGGGTCCGTACCGGCCGCGCCGCCCGACCAGGAGGAGCGCACCCCGCCGACCCCGGGCGCGCGCGCCAGCCGCAGGGTCAGCCGTCGCCCTTCCGCACGGGCCCGCGCGGTGTCGAGGCCGCCCTCGGCCCGTACGAGCAGCACGAGGTCGGGGCTGCCGCCGCCGAAGCGGTCGGCCAGCAGCCGGTTGGCGCGTTCGGACTCGGTGCCGGACGCGGTGTAGCCGCCGTTGGCCAACCGCTCGTGGGTGCCGATGCCGGCCACGCCGAGCAGCACGGTCACCACGAACGCGAGGGCGGGCACGAGCCAGGGCCGGGCGCGCCCGGCGCGCCCGGTGGCGGCGGCGCGGCCCGCGGCCCCGGGCCCCCTGGTGCTCGGGGGGCTCGGGGCCGGGGCGGTGTCGAGGTCCTGGGAGCTCACGCGGCCCGGAAGAACAGCACGGCGTTCTGGCCGCCGAAGCCGAACGAGTCGCTGATCGCCGCCTCCATGCGGTGCGGCCGCGGCTTCTTCGTCACCACGTCCAGGTCCATTCCGTCGTCCAGCCGGTCCAGGTTGGCGGTCGGCAGGACGAGCTGTCGCTCCAGCGACATCACCGTGCAGGCCGCGTCGATCGCGCCCGCGGCCCCGAGCGAGTGCCCGATGGCGCCCTTGACGGACGTCACGGGCGGGGGCGTGCGGAACACCTTCGACAGCATGGTGGCCTCCACGCGGTCGTTCAGGGGCGTGGACGTGCCGTGCGCGTTGACGTGGTGCACCTCCGACACGTCCGCGCGGGCGTCGGCGAGAGCGGCGAGCACCGCGCGCCGCGCGCCGGCGCCCTCCGGGTCCGGGCGGGTGGGGTGGAAGCCGTCGCTGGAGGCCCCGTAGCCCGAGACGTAACCGCGGATGTGCGCGCCGCGGGCGCGGGCGTACTCCGGCCGTTCCAGGACGAGGACGGCCGCCGCCTCGCTCAGGACGAACCCGTCGCGGTCCGCGTCGAACGGTCGTGACGCGCCCGCCGGGTCCTGGCGGTTCTCGGACAGGGCCCGCATCCGGTAGAAGGCGGCCGAGCCCATGGGGACGCGCGCGCAGTCGGTGCCGCCGGCGATCGCGATGTCGCAGGCGCCCGTGCGCAGCAGGTCGCGGGCGGTGCCGATGGCCGTGGTGCCGGCCGCGCAGGCCGTCGAGGTGGTGAGGCAGGGGCCGAGCGCCTGGAGATCGGTGGACACCTCGCCGGCGACCATGTTGGGCAGCGAACGCAGCAGGGCGGTCGGTGAGATGGCCTCCACGCGCCCTTCGGCCAGATTGCGGTACTCGGTGGCCCAGCGGTCGCCGCCGTTGCTGGCGCAGCCGAGGACCACGGCCACCCGGGGGGCGTCCCAGGTGTCGGTGTCCAGCGCCGCGTCGGCGACCGCCTCGCGGGCGGCGACCATCGCCAGGTGGATGAACCGGTCGTTGCGCCAGGTGATCCGCTTGCCGAGCAGGGCTCCGCCGTCGAAGTCGTGGACCCCGCAGGAGAAGTCGACCGGCAGTCCGGCCAGCCACGGGTCCCGGGCGCCGAATCCCACTCCTTCGCACAGTCCGTCCCAGGTGGCCTCCCGGCCCAGCCCCGCCGGTGTGACCATGCCGATCCCGGTGACGGCCGCGTCCGAGGCGCTCACCGCGCGGGCCCCGCCATCGCCACCGGTTGGTCCCCGACGGGGGCGGCCCGCCCCTGGTCGGCGCGGCCGGCCACGAGCCCGTCGAGGTACGCGGCGGCCTCTCCGACGGTGGCGTCGCCGTGTTCCTCGGGCAGGGTCACGTGCAGCCGGTCCTCGAGCATGGTGATCAGCTCGACCCTGGCCAGTGAGTCGACTTCGAGCTGTTCGAACGTGGCGTCCGGGGTGATCTCCTCCTCGGGGATGCCGAAGTGCTCCGTGAGCAGACGGGCCATCAGGTCATACGCGGGTTCCATCGATCGCTCTCCTCGATCGGAGCCGGACACCGGACCATGGCGCGTTTGACGTATCAACTCTCTGATGCCATAGCGCTATATTCCGGCTATTTGTCCGACGCAGCGTCACCCGCCGGGCCGCCGCCGGTCCACCGACACGCGCGCCGTCGGCAGGGGTATCACCCGTACTGCCGACGGACGGCGTGTGTCCGCGTACCGCGCGGCCCGGGCCCACTGCCCGCCCGGCCTCAGCCCTGGGGGGAGGCCGGCACGGCGGCCAGGTGCCCGCGCAGGGCCTTGATGACGGCGGGGGCCTGGTTGCTGAGGTAGAAGTGCCCACCGGGGTAGACCTGCAGGTCGAACGCGCCGGTGGTGTGCCCCTTCCAGTCCTCGGCCTCGTCGAGGGAGGTCCTGGGGTCGTCGTCGCCCACCATCACGGTGACCGGGCAGCGCACCGACGCGCCCGGCTCGCTGCGGTAGGTCTCCACCGCGCGGTAGTCCGCCCGGATGGCGGGCAGGACCATCCGCAGCATCTCCTCGTCGCCGAGCACCCGGGTGTCCGTGCCGCTCATCTCGTGCAACTCGGCGACGATGCCGTCGTCGTCGCGCTGATGGACGTTCTCGTCGCGGTAGCGGGAGGGCGCGCGGCGCCCCGAGGCGACCAGCCGCGCGGGGCCCTGGCCGTCGCGTTCCATCCGGCGGGCCACCTCGAACGCCACC
Source organism: Streptomyces sp. NPDC033229 (assembly GCF_055576875.1). Classification (NCBI taxonomy): domain Bacteria; kingdom Bacillati; phylum Actinomycetota; class Actinomycetes; order Kitasatosporales; family Streptomycetaceae; genus Streptomyces; species Streptomyces sp. NPDC033229. Next base: position 131,074 of record NZ_JBVIQR010000019.1, read on the forward strand.
AGGGCACCCATGCTGTGTCCGAAGAACACCACCGGCCGGTCCAGCCAGCCGGCGAGCGCCGTGTGGACCTGCTCGGCGAGTGTCGCGATGTCGTCCACGCAGGGCTCCCGGCGGCGGTCCTGGCGACCGGGGTACTGGATCGCCAGCACGTCGGCGTCCGGCGTCAGCGCCGAGGCGACGGGCAGGTAGAAGCTCGCGGAACCGCCCGCGTGGGGGAAGCAGACCAGCCGCACGGGGGCGTCCGGGTTGGGACGGAAGTTCCGGCACCACAGCGTGTCGTCCACGGGTATCTCAGCCATGCTCGTCCTTCGTCTCGTTCACTTTCGGCGCGATGCCACTATCCGTGGGACGGCCGAGCGGGCACAAGAGCGCACCGCACCGTGCAGAGAATGTCTGGGCGTTTCCCTTGCCCTTCCCCTGCCCTTCTGCTGTCGTTCTGCTGTCGTTCTGCGCTTACCGCGGGTTCACCCACGGACGACAGCTCGGCCACGGCGGAAAACCTTCGGGCTTTTCTGGCCCGAAAGTTCCGCCGTGACCGAGCTGTTTCGGCCGTTCGGCCGGTCGGCCGACGTCAATCCTTTATGGGTGTCACTTGATGAATTCCTCGACGACCTTCGGCGGCCAGGTGCCCACATTGAGCACCCCCATGGAGTAGGCCCGTGAGACCAGGGCGGCCCGGTTGGGCACCTTGAGCTTCCGCAGCAATCCGGTCACGTGGTACTCGACGCCCTGCCGGCTGAGGTAGAGCCGTGAGGCGAGCGGGACCGTGGAGATCCCGGCGGCTATGCCCTCGAGGATGCGTGCGTCGATCTCGGTGAGAATCTTCTTCCGGTTGGTGACCACCCCGGCGTCGTCGGATCCCTGGGTCTGCGGCATCAGCACCAGGATCGACGCGTCCTCGGGCGTACCGCCGCGGACGGCGATGGCCGTCAGGGGGCTGGCGAAGGCCGAGTCCTCCTGCCGCACCCCGACCACATGGGTGGCGAAGCGCTGCCGCTTGCCCTCGACCAGCCGTGAGAACTGGCGCATCAGCGGCTGCTGCACGCTCGGGTGCACCAGCTCCTGGAAGTTGCGCCCGCACACGTCCGCCGAGGAGGCGCCGAACTGGCGGAAGAACTCCTGATTCGCCTGTCGGATCGTCAGGGTCGGATCGAGGGAGGCCATACACAGGCCCGGCTGGTCGAACTGCGGCTGGTTGACCCCAGGGTCGTCCGGGTATCCGCGAGTAACGCCCGGTACCAAGTCTGCAAGTAAGGAATTAGCCACGAGCCTGCCAATCTTTCAGGTTCCGCAGAGCGTTCAGAACCACGCGCTAGAAATGCGTCAGAAAACCGATACCCGGGCCTCGTGCGGAATGCCCTGGACTGCCCGGCTCCGGAACCGCACAGTAGATAGATCCGAGGAGGCGCGTCAACGTCATCCGGGCCCACACGACTAAGCCTGCGGTTTGTGCTTCCGAAAGGGTTCGGTTGGTTCGGTCCAATGCCGGCGTTTCGGTGGTTCGGTACGGTCCGGCCACGGCGCCCGGGGGGCGGGCGGGTGCCACCGCTGGTCGGCGCCCGACGTGAGCGCGGGTTCCACGGGCCGCCCGGTTCCGCGAAACACTAAGGACATCATTGGACATCCGCCCGCATGGTTGACGTCTCGGGGCGATCGCTGGTCTTCTACGCCCGGCACGGCCGACCCCCCTCATCCCGAAGATCAGGACTCGACGCATGGACATAGTGGGTAACGGATTCCTCGCCGGGAGCCTGCGACCGATAGCCGGACGGCACCCGGGGACCGTGGCGCTCGCGGCCGGGGTCTCCTGGGCCTCCGGCACCTCCGACGCCGACTTCGCCCGTGAGGCCGCGCTGCTGCGGGAGACCGCGCTGCGCTGCAAGGCCGACGGGCGGCGGCTGCTGTTCTTCTCGACGTCCGCCACCGGGATGTACGGGGCAGCGGAGGGGCCCGGGCGGGAGGACCGGCCCGTGGTGCCGTGCTCCCCTTACGGCGCGCACAAACTCGCCCTCGAGGAGCAGCTGCGCGACACGGGTGCCGACCATCTGATTCTGCGCCTGAGCCATCTGGTGGGCCCGGGCCAGCCACCGCACCAGCTACTGCCCACCCTGGTACGGCAGTTGCGGGGCGGTGTGGTCCACGTCCACCGTGCCGCCACCCGTGATCTGATCGATGTGACCGACACGGTGACCGTGATCGACCACTTGCTGGCGCTGGACCTGACGGCCGAGACGGTCAACGTCGCCTCCGGTGTCTCGGTCCCGGTCGATCAGATCGTCGACCACCTGGAGCGGAGTCTCGGCCTGACGGCCCGCCGCGAGTACCAGGAGACGGGCAGTCATCACACCGTCTCCATCGACAAGCTGCGGGCCCTCGTCCCCGAGGTGGACCGCCTCGGCTTCGGCCCGGACTACTACCGTCGTGTCCTGGACGTGTTCAGCTGGGGGTTCCGGGGCGATGCGGTCACGACACGGCTCTGAGGTCAGGGCCGTGTCGCGAGCAGGTTGAACACGCTGCCGCCGACGAAGACCGGTGCCTGCGACACCGTGACCTCGAAGCCGAGGCCGGCCAGCTCGGCGACGATCCTGCCGAGCCGGCCGTTGATGTCGTGCACTTCGAGGAGCACGCGCTGGATCCGCGGCCAGAGGGCGGCGTCGATGCCGCGCATCACCTCGAGTTCGCCGCGCTCGACGTCGATCTTCAACAGCCCGATCCGCTCGATGCCGTGCTCCTCCACCACGGCGGTCACCGTGGTGACGTCGACGGTCACCGTCTGCTTCTCACCGAATGCGCTGAGCATCAGCTCCCGGGCGTCACCGGGCACTTCGGTGTTGTCGACGAACGCCGTGAAGTTGCGCAGGTCGTCCTCCGGGTCGGCGTGCAGGGTCGAGGTCGAGGAGTTGAAGGGGTGGAAGGTGAGCTCCGCGGTGCCCGCCTCGCCGCCCACCGCCTGGGGGAACGCGGTGCCGGTCGGGACGTGCCGGGTGACGTTGTCCGCCAGGCAGGCATAGGTCACCGGGGCGGGCTCGAAGGACAGGATGCGAGCGCCGGGGGCCTGTTCGGCGAAGCGCATCGAAGCCAGGCCGATGTGCGCGCCGATGTCGAGGATCACATCGTCGGGGCCCAGACCGGCGGACGCGCGCGCGTAGGGGGAATCCCCGGCGATCTCCCCCCAGAGCGTGACCGTCTCCATGGGGTGGATGCCCAGGACGGACCGGCCGTCGGGGAGGTCGCACTCGACGGCGGACTGGCCGGGGCGGCCGGGCTGCTCGGACATCAACGGGCTCCTTGTGAGGGTGAGGCTGCGGCCGTCCGGCCGCACACGGGTGACGGGGGTGGGTTTCGGGTGCGCGGGTCGGGGGTGACGGGTCAGCGAAGTCGCCCGAGTCCGGCCACGACCTCGGACGGGGTGGGCATCTCCCGCATGGCTTCCCGCAGTTCCCACGCGCCCTTGGCGTAGCCGGGTTCCGACAGCAGTTCCTCCAGCGCGCCCCGCAGGCGCACCGGGTCGTCCTGCCCCGCGGCGTCGTCGATCATGATGCCCGCCCCGGTCGCGGCCAGCTGGTCGGCGTGCCCGAACTGGTCGGCCATCTGGGGCAGTACGAGGTGCGGGAGCCCGGCGTGCACGGTGGTCAGTACCGTGCCGGACCCTCCGTGGTGGACGACCGCGTCGCAGGTCTCCACGAGCAGGTGAAGCGGCACCGGGTCGGTCATGCGCACATTGCCCGGCACGGCCCCGATCTCGTCGCGGTACGCCTCGGGGACCGTGGCGATGGCCTCGACGTCCCGAAGCCCGTCGAAGGCCCGCAACAGACCGCGCATGAAGGGCACGCCGTTGAGCGCGAGCGTACGGGTCCCCAGGGAGACCACGACACGCCGCTTCCCCGGGGCCGACGGCCGCTCCTCACGGAGCCAGGAGGGCACCTCGCCACTGCCGTTGAAGGGCACATAGCGGATGGGGAGGGCCTTTTGCAGTCCGGGCAGTTGCAGGTCCGGGGGGCAGGGGTCGAGCTGGATGTCGGGGTCGGGCAGCTCGTCGAGGCCCAGGGACCGGCAGGAGTCCCGCAGCGCGATCCGCGCGGCCGCGCGCACCGGCTCGGACACCGCGTCGACACCGAACCGGTGGTGCAGGACCGGGACGCCCAGCAGGCCGCCCACCGCGAGGGAGTTGAACTCCATCGGGTCGGCCACGATCAGGTCGGGTCGGTACGCGCGGGCGAACTCCAGGTAGGCGGGCAGGACGCGGTCGCTGTGGTCCTTCCAGACCGGGGGGAAGTACTCCAGGTGCGCGGGGTCGAGCCGGCCCCACAGCTCGATGGGGCGCTTGCCCGGTACCAGCATGCTGTGGAAGACGTCCTCCATGCCGAACCGGTCGCCGATGCTCACGGCGTTCAGCCCGGCCTGCCGGGCGACGCCCATCACGTCCGGCTGTCCGACGACGAGGAGCTCGTGGCCCGCCGCGCGCAGGGCCCAGGCCAGCGGCACCAGGGGCATGAGGTGGGTGACGACGGGGCTCGGGATCATCAGGATCCGCATGGGGGCTGCTCCTCGGTCCACTGTGGTCACTTCGCTTCCTCCTGCGGCTTGGTCGCCTTCCACCAGCCGGGGTTGTCCCGGTACCAGCCGACCGTGTCGGCGAGACCACGCTCGAAGGGGGTCAGCGGGACGTATCCCAGCTCGTCGCGGATCTTGTCCTCCGCGATGGAGTAGCGCAGATCGTGTCCCTTGCGGTCGGCGACGTGGCGGACCATGGACTCGTCGGCACCGCACAGCTCCAGCAGCCGCCGGGTGATCTCGACGTTGGTGTGTTCGTTGCCGCCGCCGATGTTGTAGATCTCACCGGACCGCCCGCTGGTGAGGACGAGCTGGATGCCCCGGCAGTGGTCGTCGACGTGCAGCCACTCGCGGATGTTGCGGCCGTCCCCGTAGAGGGGGACGGTCCGGCCCTCCAGCAGGTTGGTGATGAACAGCGGGATGAGCTTCTCGGGGTGCTGGTACGGCCCGTAGTTGTTGGAACAGCGGGTGATCGACAGGTCCAGGCCGTGCGTCTTCCAGTACGAGCGCGCCACCAGGTCGGAGGCCGCCTTGGAGGCCGCGTAGGGGGTGTTGGGTTCCAGCGGCCACTCCTCGGTCCAGGATCCCTCGGCGATGGAGCCGTACACCTCGTCGGTGGAGACGTGCACGACGCGCTGGACACCGCTGCGCAGACACGCTTCGAGGAGGTTCTGGGTGCCACAGACGTTCGTCCGGATGAATTCCGCGGCGGCCGTCAGGGAGCGGTCGACGTGCGACTCGGCGGCGAAGTGCACCGCGGCGTCGTGCCCGGGCAGCAGATCGAGCAGCAGCGGCAGGTCGTTGATGTCACCGCGGACGAACGTCATGCGGGGGTGCGTGGCGGGCAGGTTGTCGCGGTTGCCCGCGTAGGTCAGCTTGTCCAGGACGGTGACGCGGGCGTCCTCGTAGCCGGGATAGCCGCCCTCCAGGAGCGTACGGACGTATGTCGAGCCGATGAAGCCGGCCGCGCCGGTGACCAGGAGCCTCATGCCACCACCTCGACGTGGGCGTGGCAGCCGACGACGATGCGGTGGCGGTCCGCGCCCACCTCGGTGGCGTCGACGGTGGCCGAACGGCCGATCAATGAGCCGTGCAGGCCGCGTACATGGGTCACCATGGCACCTTCCAAGGTGATGGAGTAGTCGATTCTGGTGTGGCGCAGAACGCAGTCACGGCCGAGGGCCGTGTACGGGCCGACGCGGCTGTCCTCCACGAGGGTGCCCGCGCCGACGATCGCCGGGCCCTCGATCCGGGAACGGACGACGCGGGCACCGGCCTCGACGATCACGGGGCCGGTCAGCTCGCTGGCGTCGTCGACCTCCCCCGCGACGGAGTGCTCGATGCCGTCGAGGACCTTGCGGTTGCACTCCAGTACGTCCTCGACGCGACCGGTGTCCTTCCAGTACCCGTGGTACTCACGGGCGCGTACGTCGGCGCCCGCGGTCACGAGCCACTGGACGGCGTCGGTGATCTCCAGCTCGCCCCGGTGGCTGGGTTCGATGGCGTCCACGGCCTCGTGGATCGCGGGGGTGAAGAAGTACACACCGATCAGCGCGAGGTCGCTGCGCGGTTCCGCGGGCTTCTCCACGAGGCGGACGACCTCGCCGTCCGGCCCGAGTTCGGCCACCCCGAAGGCACGCGGGTCCGCGACCTTGCGGACGACGACCTGGGCTGCGGGGCGGTGCTCGGCGAACTCCGCGGCGAGTTCGGTGATGCCGTCGGGAAGCATGTTGTCCCCGAGATACATCACGAAGTCGTCGTCGCCGAGGAACGGCCGGGCCACCGAGACGGTGTGGGCGAGGCCGAGCGGCTCCTTCTGTTCGATGAAGGTCAGCCGTACCCCGAAGCGGGAACCGTCGCCGAGGACGGCCGCTATGTGCGGCCCCCGGTCACCGACGATCACTCCCACCTCGGTGACGCCCAGCTCACGGATGGTCTCCAGCACATGCTCCAGCACGGGCTTGTTGGCGATCGGGATGAGTTGTTTCGGCATGGAGTAGCTGAACGGTCGCAGACGGGTTCCCGCCCCGCCCGACAACACCAGAGCCTTCATTGAAGATCCTTTCCTTGCGATTCTGAAGGGCTTCAGGCCTTGACCGCATTTCGACCGCACCGAACACCTCGGTAGCCGGCGCGAGCCCGGTGATTGCTTCGGACACCTCGCGGCCGCCCACCGTGCGGTGCCCTGGGGCGACACCGCGTTCGATTAACTTCCCGGTGGTGATCGTCATCGTGACGTCCTACCTTTCAAGGGTGGTTGCTCTGGTCATTCGTAAGATCGGAGGGCCCGGGGGCTCTGGGTATGGCTGTCATTGGTGCGCCGTAGGGATGG